>JAJYVV010000214.1 GCA_021791815.1 Bacillota bacterium
GCCCAGGTCGGCTCCGTGTTCGTGCTGTACCGCTGGTGGTAGATGACCGCCGACGTGCGGAAGCGGGCGTCGGCCAGGTCCGGATAGAAGGCGGCCAACTGGGGGGCCAGCATCAGCCCCTTGTAGACCACGGTGCGCGCGGAGAACGACACGACGTACAGGCCGGCGCCGGGGGGGGCGCCGTGCTCCGCCCGCCGGCGCACGCGGTACAGCCGGCGCTCGAAGTCGGCCTCGTCGTCGCCCGCCGGCCGGGCGACCAGGACCTGGGCGATATGCGGGCAGTTCTTGCGCGCCAGCACCCCGAGCACGCGGGCCTCGCTCGGGACGGGCCGCCAGACGGAGCCGTCGAGCCCCTCGGCGGCGAGGGCGCGCTCGACGGCGGCGCGCGCCGCGGCGCGGGCCGCCGAGCCCTGGGGCAGGAAGAGCATGCCCACCCCGATCGCGGCCGGCGAGCCCTGGCCCCCGAGCCGCGCCCATTCGTCGGCGAACAGGTCCGGCGGCACCTGCAGCAGGACCCCCGCCCCGTCGCCCGTCTGCGCGTCCGCGGCCACGGCGCCGCGGTGCGAAAGGCAGGCCAGGGCGCCCAGCCCGACCTCCAGCACCTGGTGCGACGGCCCGCCGAGGGACGCCACGAAGCCGACGCCGCAAGCGTCGTGCTCCGCGCGGGGGTCGAAGAGGGTCCGCGGTTCCCGGTCGCTCTGTGGCATGCCCAGCCTCACAACGCGCCGCAACGGCGAAGACGTGCGTGTTCGCGCGTCCGGCAGCACTTTTTCGCCGCGCCGCCCTGGGCGCCTCCCGCGGTCCGCGGGGGGGTCGGCGTGGGGGGACCGCTTCCCCCCGAGCCTAACCGACCCTGGCCCCGGGCGCCAGCCCGCCCAGGTCCGCAAGCAGGGCGAGCAGCGCGGCGCGCGGATCGGGGGACGCGGTCACCGATCGGCCGGCGACGACGGCGTCCGCCCCGGCGGCCAGGGCCTCCCGGGCCGTGGCCACCCGGGACTGGTCGTCGCGGGGCGTCCCGGCGCTGCGGACCCCCGGCGTGACGATGAGGGCCGCCGCTCCCAGCAGGTCCCGCACGGCCCGCGCCTCCCGCGGCGAGCAGACCACGCCGTCGCAGCCGGCGTCCCGGGCGAGGCCGGAGAGGCGCGCCACCTGGGCCTCCGGCGTGGTCCCCACGCCGACGGCGCGCAGCGCGTCCCCGTCCAGGCTCGTGAGCACGGTCACGGCGAGGCAGCGCAGCGGCGCGGCGGCCTGGACGGCCGCCCGGAGCATCGCCGCGCCCCCCGCGGCGTGCACGGTGATCCCCCAAGCCCCGGTGGCCGCGAGGGCGCGGACCGCCCGCTCCACCGTGCGCGGGATGTCGTGCAGCTTCAGGTCGAGGAAACACGGCCCGCCCGCCTCCTGGACGGCCGCCAGCCCGGCCGGGCCGGCGGCGCAGAACAGCTCCAGACCCACCTTGAAGCGGACGCCCAGGGGCGCGAGCGCCCGCACCAGCTCCAGGGCAGCGGGGAGCCCCATGCCATCCAGGGCCACGAAGACGCGGCCGGCCGCCCCGGCCCCCACCAACGGCGCCACCCCCTCCGCGCCGCGCGTCAGAGCGAATACTCCTGCAGCGCCCACGCCGAGGGCGGCGCCCCGCCGCGGCGGGCCTCGGCCTCCATCGCTTGGAGCAGCGCCGCGAAGGTGTCGAGGGAGGTCAGGCAGGCGACCCCGACCTCGGCCGCCGCCCGCCGCACCCGGAACCCGTCGCGCTCGGCGCGGCGGCCCCGGGTCAGCGTGTTGACCACCAGGTCCACCCCGCCGGCGCGGATCGCGTCCAGGCAGTTCGGTTCGCCCTCCTCGATCTTGCGCACCGCCTCGACCGGGGTGCCGGCCCGGGCCAGCATGGCGGCGGTCCCCGCGGTGGCGAGCAGGCGCAGGCCCATCGCCTGCAGCCCCTGGAGCAGCGGCAGGGCGGCGGGCTTGTCGCGGTCGGCGACCATGGCCAGGACCGTGGCCCCCGGCCGGGGCAGGCCCACGCCGCACGAGGCGAAGCCCTTGGCCAGCGCCTCCGCGTAGGTGGCGCCGATGCCCATCACCTCGCCGGTCGACTTCATCTCCGGGCCCAGCGCCGTGTCGACGCCGCGCAGCTTGGCCCAGGAGAACACCGGCATCTTCACGGCGACGTGCCGCGGCGCGGCCGCCCGGTGCACCGGCCCCGGATACCCCTGGTCCGCGAGGCTCCGCCCGAGCAGGACGCGGGTCGCGACCCGGACCAGCGGCACCCCCGTCACCTTCGTCAGGAAGGGAACGGTGCGCGAGGACCGCGGGTTCACCTCGAGCACATACACGCCGCCGGGGACGGCGGCCGCTCCGGGGGCAGCCGTGTCGATGACGTACTGCACGTTGAGCAGGCCACGCACCCCGAGCGCCCGCGCCATCTCCAGCGTGTACCGCTCGATCTGCCGCACCGCCTCGGCCGAGAGCGACTGCGGCGGGTAGACGGCGATGCTGTCCCCGCTGTGCACGCCCGCCCGCTCGACGTGCTCCAGGATGCCGGCGATGAGCACGGATGCGCCGTCGCTGACGGCGTCGACCTCCACCTCGCGCCCCCCCACGTACCGGTCCACGAGGATGGGGTGGCGCGGCGTGACCCGCACCGCCGTGCGCACATACTCGTCCAGGTCCTCGGGCGCGTGGCAGATCTCCATGGCGCGGCCGCCCAGCACGTAGGACGGCCGGACGAGCACGGGATAGCCGACGCGGCGCGCGACCGCCTCGGCCTCGGCCAGCGATTTGGCGCTGCCGCCCGCCGGCCGCGGGATGCCGAGCCGCTCCAGCAGCCCGTCGAAGCGCTCCCGGTCCTCGGCCATGTCGATGCCGGCGGCCGAGGTCCCGAGGATGCGGACGCCCGCCGCCTCGAGCGGCGCCGCCAGGTTGATGGCCGTCTGGCCGCCGAACTGCGCCACGACCCCGGTGGGCCGCTCCCGCTCGATGACGTGCATCACGTCCTCGAACGTGAGCGGCTCGAAGTAGAGCCGGTCGGCCGTGCTCCAGTCGGTGCTGACGGTCTCGGGGTTGTTGTTGACGATGATGGCCTCGTAGCCGGCCTCGCGGAGACCCCAGACCGCGTGCACCGACCCGTAGTCGAACTCGATGCCCTGGCCGATGCGGATGGGCCCGCTGCCCAGGACGAGGACCTTGGGGCGCGCGTCCGGCACGCCCTCGTCCTCGACGTCGTAGCAGGAATAGAAGTACGGCGTCGCCGCCTCGAACTCCGCCGCGCAGGTGTCGACCATCTTGTACACGGGGCGCACGCCGAGGTCCAGGCGGGCGCGCCGCACGGCGGCCTCCTCCCCGCCCACCAGGGCCGCCAGCCGCCGGTCGGAGAACCCGGCTTCCTTGCAGCGCAGGAGCAGGCCGCGGTCGCGCAGCAGCGCGGGGCCGCGGGCCCGGACCTCGGCCTCCATCCGCACGGCGCGTTCCAGCTCGCGCAGGAACCAGCGGTCGATCGCGGTCAGTTCGCGGAGCTCCTCCACGCCGACGCCGCGCCGCAGGGCCTCCGCCAGGAGCAGCACGCGCCGGTCGTCCCCCGGCCGCAGGGCCGCGCGCAGGTCGGCGTCGGAGAGCTCCTGCGCGCCCGGCCACTCCAGGGCGTCCCAGCCGGTGTCGAGCGAGCGGATGGCCTTCTGGAGCGCGCCGCACCACGTGCGGTCGATGGCCATGACCTCGCCCGTCGCCTTCATCTGGGTGCCGAGGGCGCGGTCGGCGGTTCGGAACTTGTCGAAGGGCCAGCGCGGCACCTTCATGACCACGTAGTCCAGGGACGGTTCGAAGAAGGCGAAGGTGGTCCCCGTCACCGGGTTGCGGATCTCGTCGAGGGTCAAGCCCACCGCGATCTTCGCGGCCACCTTCGCGATCGGGTAGCCGGTCGCCTTGCTGGCGAGGGCAGAGGACCGGCTGACCCGCGGGTTGACTTCGATGACGTGGTAGGCGTCTCCCTGGGGGTCGGCGGCGAACTGCACGTTGCAGCCTCCGCAGATGCCCAGGGCGTCGATGATGTGCAGCGCCGCCCGGCGCAGCCGCTGATAGTCCCGGTCCGAGAGGGTCTGCGACGGCGCCACGACGATGGAGTCGCCGGTGTGCACCCCGACCGGGTCGAAGTTCTCCATGTTGCACACGGTGATGCAGTTGCCGCGGGCGTCCCGCATCACCTCATACTCGATCTCCTTCCAGCCGTAGATCGAGCGCTCCACGAGGCACTGCCCGATGGGCGACAGGCGGAGGCCCTGGCGGACGACGTCCTCCAGCTCGGCCGGGCCGTGGGCGAACCCGCCCCCCGTGCCCCCGAGGGTGTATGCCGGGCGCACGATGAGCGGGAAACCGATCCGGGCGGCGAGGGCCCGCGCCTCCCCGAGGTTGTGGACGATCGCGGACTCGGGCACGGGTTCCCCGATGCGCTGCATGGTCCGTTTGAAGAGCTCGCGGTCCTCGGCCTGGCGGATGCCGGAGAGCGGCGTGCCGAGCAGCTCCACCCCGAACCGGGCAAGGACCCCCGCCTCGTGCAGCGCCACCGCCAGATTGAGTCCCACCTGACCCCCGAGGCCGGCGAGCAGGCCCTGCGGCCGCTCCCGCGCGATCACGGCCGTCACCTGATCGACCGTGAGCGGCTCGATGTACACCCGGTCGGCGATCTCGGCGTCCGTCATGATCGTGGCCGGATTGCTGTTGACGAGGACGACCGACAGGCCTTCCTCGCGGAGCGCCTGGCACGCCTGGGTACCCGCGTAGTCGAACTCGGCCGCCTGCCCGATGACGATCGGGCCGGAGCCGAGCACCATCACCTTGTGGAGGTCGGGGCGGCGCGGCACGGGCGGAGCCCTCCTTCGGCCCGGGGCGGCGCGCGCCGCTCCGAAGCCCGCATTCCTCGCGGTCGCGCCGGGCCCGGACGGGTGGAGGACCCCGCGCTCCCGGCCGGCGGGGGGTCAGCCGGCGAACGGGGCCGCGGCGGGCTCGGCCGACTCGGCCCGGTCCTGGCCGTCCCGCCTCCGCCGGCAGAGGTCGAGGAAGTCTTCGAACAGCCGCCGGGAGTCCTCGGGGCCGGGGCACGCCTCGGGGTGGTACTGCACGGAGAAGGCGGGCAGGCGCCGGTGGCGCAGGCCCTCCACGGTCCCGTCGTTCAGGTTCGTGTGGGTGATCTCGACCGTGGCCGGATCGAGGGAGCCGGCGACGAGGGCGTAGCCGTGGTTCTGCGTCGTGATCACGCCCCGGCCGCTGCGCACGTCCATCACCGGGTGGTTGACGCCGCGGTGCCCGAAGAGCATCTTCGACGTCTGGCCCCCGAGCGCCAGGCCGAGGAGCTGGTGCCCGAGGCAGATGCCGAAGACGGGCACCCGGGAGCGGAGCAGCTCGGCGATCGTCTCCGGCGCCCCGCGGACGTCGCGCGGATCGCCGGGGCCGTTGCTGAGCAGGACGCCGTCGGGATTCAGGGCCTGGATCTTCGCCGCGGGGAAGGACGCGGGCACGACGGTGACGGCGGCCCCGAGGGCGGCGAGGCTCCGGGCGATGTTCGACTTCGAGCCGTAGTCCACCAGCACCACGTGCGGGGTGCCGGCGCTCCAGGCGTA
>JAJYVV010000215.1 GCA_021791815.1 Bacillota bacterium
CCCGTCGGCCGAGGGTGGCCCGGACGCCCCGCCCGTGCCCGACGTCGCCGGCCTGCTCGCGCCCGGGTCGCCGCTGGCCGCCCGCCTGCGGCCGTTCGAGGTCCGGCCGGGCCAGGCGCGGATGCTGGCCGCGGTCGCGGCCGCGTTCGCGTCCGGCCGCCACCTGATCGTCGAGGCCGGGACCGGCACCGGCAAGAGCCTGGCCTACCTGCTGCCGGCGCTCGCCTGGGCCCGCGCGCGCGGCGAGCCGGTGGTGGTGGCGACGGGCACGGTCAACCTCCAGGAGCAACTGGTGGAGAAGGACCTGCCCCTGATCACCGGTTCCGGGGCCCTGGAGGGCGAGGTGGCGCTGCTCAAGGGCCGGGCCCAGTACGCCTGCCTCAAGCTCTGGGAGGAGCGTCTGCAGGGCGGGCCCGAGCTCGACCCGCGGGACGGTCCGTTCCTCGCCCGCTGCGCCTCGTGGCTGGCCCGCACGGCCACCGGCGACCGGGCCGAACTCGGGCTGTATGGCGAGGACGAGGAGCGGTGGAGCGCCCTCTCCGCCGACGCGGTCGCGTGCACGGGGCGCCGCTGCCCGCACTACGAAGGGTGCTTCCTCTTCCGGGCCCGGCGGGCCGCCGACCGCGCCGACGTGGTCGTGGCGAATCATGCGCTGGTGTTCGCCGACATCAACGCCCAGGGCGGGGTCCTGCCCGAGTACCGGTACCTGGTCTGCGACGAGGCCCACCACCTGGAGGACGAGGCCAGCCAACACCTGGGCCGCGTCGTGGGGGAGCGGGCGGTCGAGCGGTTCCTCCGCCTGCTGGAGCGGGTCTCCGCGGCGGGTCGGCCGGCGGGGCTGCTGCCGTCCCTGCGGGCCCGCTGGGACCCGGGCCCGCTCATGGTCGCCGCCGGCGGAGGGGCCGTGGCCGGCGAGGTCGCCTCCCACCTGGGCGCCGCGACGGCCGCGCTCCGCGCGGGGAGGGAGGCGGCCGCCGAATACTTTGCGGGACTTCGGGTCTGGCCCGGGCCCCGCGCGCCGGGAGCCGGGGAGGGGCGGAACGGCGGTACGGGCGCGTGGTCGGAGTCGCCGCCGCCGGCGCCCGCGGCAGGCCCGCGCGGCGCCACGCGCTTCGAACCGCGGCCGGCGGACGGCGCGGACCCCGTCTGGGACGCGCTGCGGGCCGCCGGGTCGGCGTTCGCGGAGGCCTTGCGGCGGCTCGGGCACGCCCTGGAGGGCCTCGCGGCCGCCCTCGACGACGGCGGTCCGGAGGCGGCGGGCGAAGGGGAGACGGTGTCCGAGTTGCGCGCCCTGGCCTTCCAGGCGGGCCAGATGGCGGGCGACGTGCGGCTCTGCCTCGAGGGGCAGGACGGGTGGGTCACCTGGTGGGAGACCGCGCAGACGCGCTCCGGCGCCGCGGGCGCCGTTGTCGTGCGCGCCTGTCCCGTCGACCCGGGCGACCTGCTCCGGCGGCTGCTCTTCGAGGCGAAGCGGTCGGTGGTCCTGACGTCCGCCACGCTCGCGGTCGGCGGGGAGTTCCGCTACGTGCGCTCGCGGCTCGGGTTGGCGGGCGGGACCGAGGGCGAGCGCACGGACGACCTGATGGTGGAGTCGCCGTTCGACTACCGCGACCAGGCGCTCCTCGGCGTGGTGACCGACCTGCCGCCGCCCGACCGCGCCCGCCAGGACATGAAAGGCTACGTGGCCGCGCTGGCGCCACCCCTCGCGCGGCTCTTGCGCGCGAGCCGCGGCCACGCGCTCATCCTCTCGACGGCCCACCGCACCCTGCAGGCGCTGCGGCAATCGCTGAAGCCCGCCCTGGAGGCGGACGGCATCGCCTGCCTGGCCCAGGGTGTGGACGGGAGCCGCTCCGCGCTCACGGCCGCGCTGCGGCGCAACGAGGAGACCGTCGTGCTCGGCGCCTCCTCGTTCTGGGAAGGCGTCGACCTGCCCGGGGAGGCCCTCCGCTGCCTCGTCATCCTGCAGCTCCCGTTCTGGCCGCCCGACATGCCGCTGCAGCAGGCCCGCCAGGAGTCGATCGCCGCGGCCGGCGGCAGCCCCTTCCGCGACCTGCAGCTGCCGCAGGCGGTGCTGCGGTTCAAGCAGGGCTTCGGCCGGCTGATCCGTGGGGCTTCGGACCGGGGCGTGGCGATCGTCTGCGATCCGCGGCTCGCCCAGTCGCGCTATGGAAGCGCCTTCCTCCGCTCCCTGCCCGGCCCGCGCCTGGCGGTCGGGCCCGCCGCGGAGGTGCTCGCGCGCGCCGAGGCCTGGCTGAGCTCCGAGTCGGGCTGACCGCTGGCGGGCGGCCCGCCGCTCCCGTCCGGTCATGCTCCGCCCCCGGCGCCGCATAGAGCGTGGACGGCGGCGGCCCGGCTCGGGGGGTGGCGGCATGCGCGCCGTGTATTGGACGGTGCGGCGGTACCGGGGGCGGCTCGAAGCGAGCGGGTTCGCGCCGGTCGGGCCCGTCCCGGCCCGGGCGGCGCCCCGGATGTGGGCCGCTCGCGGCCGGGACCGCCAGCGGCTGTATGTGGTGGCCGAGGCGCTGCTGGCGCTGGCCCTGCTGGCCGGGGGCCTGGGCGTCACGCGGCTGGGCGGGGTCGGTCGGCTGCCCACCCTGGCCTCGGCCGAGCGGGCGCTGCTGCGGTGGCTGCCGCCGGCGGCGGGCCTGCCGGCCGTCCTCGGGGCGGGGGCGCTCGGCGGGGCGGCGGCCGTACCCGTGCAGGCGGAGATCGTGGCTGCCCCAGCGGGCCGCGCCATCCTGCTCACGGCCGGGGATCAGGCCGTCCTGATCGACGGGGGGCCGCCCGCGGTCGGGGAGTCGATCGCCGCCGACCTGCGGCGCCTGGGGATCACCCGGGTGGATGCCGCGTTCATGACCAAGGCCTCCGACGGCGAGGCCCTGGGGCTGCTGCCCGTGCTCGACGCCATGCCCGTCGGCGCCGTCTACGACCTCGCCCCGGGCAGCGGCTGCCCCGCCGGCGCCGCCGTGCTCGCCGACGCGGCGGCGCGGGGCACGCCCGTCCAGAGCGCGTCCTCCGGGACGCGGGTCGCCTTCGGGCCCGCGCTCCTGGAGGTGGTCTGGCCTCCGGCCGGCGCCGCCTCGCCGCCGAACGGGCCGGCCGGAGGCGGGGCCGTCCGCCTGGTCGACGGCAACGTCCGCCTCCTCTTCGCGGGCAACGTGGCGCCCGCGGACCTCGATGCGCTCGTGGGCGGCTCGCCGGACCTGGGCGCGCAGGTGCTGGAGGTTCCGGCCGGCAACGTGGCGACGACGGTGGACCCCAGCCTGCTGCGCGCCGTCGGGCCGCGCATCGCGGTCCTCCTGCCCGGGTCGGGCACGCCCACGGCCGCCGTGCGGCAGCGGTTGGCCGCGGCCCGCGTGCTCGCCGTCGAGGCGGGGCTGGAGGGCGACCTGCGGCTTCAGACCGACGGCCGCGGCATCACCCTGTCGTTCGACGCCGGGCTGCCCGGGCAGGCCGCGGCGGACTCGACGACGCCGGGCCCCGGGGCGGCGCCCCGGGGCCCGTGCGCGTGACGGCGCGCCGCCGATTGCCAGGGTGGCGCGGCCGGCGGCCGCGCATGCTAAGCCCGCTCGGGTGGGCCGCAAGGAGAGGGACCGAGGCGGTTTCTCTCCGGAACGGACGAGGAGGTCGATCCCGCCTGTCACGACGACGGCGAAATCCGACCATGCCGGAGGCCGACCGCGCGCTGGACCAGATGAAGTACGAAGTGGCCGATGAACTCGGCCTCCGCGACGAGATCGAGCGCCGCGGCTGGGGGGACATGACGACCCGCCAGGTGGGCACGATCGGCGGCCACATGGTACGGAGGATGATCCGCTTTGCCGAAGGCCACATGTCCGACGGACACGGCGGCTCCGGGAACGGGACGCACCCGGGCGGCGCACCGCCCCGGTAACGCCCGGAGGCCCGGGACAAGGCGATAGGCGCGCCATCCCATAAACACCCGAGCCGCGGGGCTCCGGCAGGACCTGCCGGAGCCCTGCCGTGCCCGGGCGACATCCCGTCCTCCGCGCCCGCATACACCTCTGGGCGGGAGGTGGACCGGTCGTGTCCTCGCTGCGGGCGCCCACCGGGGATGGCGGCAGGGCGAACCTGTCGGGCGGCTTCCACTGGGGATCGGTCCTGGCCGGGCTCGTGGCCAGCTTCGCCCTGAGCCTGGTCATCGCGGGCATCGTCGCCCTCATCGTCTACACGACGGCGATCACCGAGCAGAGCGCCAGCGGCTTCCTGCTCGCGCTCGGCCTGCTCAGCGTGGCGCTCGGCGCCGGTTATGGCGCGCACCGGGCGCACAGCCTGGGCTGGGCCCACGGGCTGGCGGTCGGCGTGTGCTACGTCCTGACCTCGCTCGCCCTGCAGCCGCTGCTCTTCTCCGCCGGCTGGAGCGCGGGGGGCACCATCATGCGGCTCCTCTGGGGCGCCGCCGCCGGCACCCTCGGCGGGATCATCGGCGTCAACCTCTGAGCCCCCGGCCCCCGCACACGCGCGCCCGCGTGTATAGTGCAAGGAAGCGCCACGCCGCAGTCGCCGCCCGCCGTGCCGCGCCGCGAACCGGGGCCCGGCAGGCCGTCCCACCGCCCCGCTCCGCCCGGGCGGGGCGCCGACCCGTTCCGGCGGGAGGGAGTCCTGCGCGATGCCTCTGGGGCAGATCGGCAGCGCGATGAGCGAGCTGTCCCAGATGATGGCCCAGGCCGTGCGCCTTCCGCTGCGCCGGCCGGCCCGCGCGGCCGGCCCCCGCTCGGGGGTGCGGGTGCTGGCCCGCGCGGGCACCGGGGGCCGCGGGCAGCGCGCGCGCTTTCTCGGCTCCCTCTGGCTGGCCGCCGGCGCCGTCCCCGACGACGTCGTCGTCGACCTCATCCGCGAGGTGGGCGGCCGCCGGGCACGCGCCGTGATCCTCCCGGCCGCCGCGTACGGCGGCGCGGAGGCCGGGGAGCGCTACCGGCGCTTCCTGCGCCGCTTCGGCATGGACCACGTGGACACGGTCGCGGCCTCGACGCGTCGCCAGGCCGATGAGCCGGCCACGGCCCAAGCCGTGGCCGCGGCCGACCTGGTCGTGGTGGCCGGCGGCGACCCGGGCCTGCTCCTCGACACCTGCGACGGAACGGCCGTGACGGCGGCGCTGCACCAGGCCCTGGCCCGCGGTGCCGCCGTCGCGGCGTGGGGGCCCGCGTCGGAAGCGGCGGGGGAGTGGATCCTGCCCGCGCTGCCCGCCGACGGGCCGCCGGGCGCCGACCGCGGCCGCCGCCGCGGTCTGGCGCTGCTGCCCGGGACGGTGGTCGCGAGCGCTCCCCACGGCCCGGGCCGCATCGGGGCCCTGTTCGGGGCCGCCCTGCAGGAGGGGCTGCAGGCCCTGCTCCTCGACGAGCGGACCGTTCTCGCCGTCCGCCCCGGCTGGCAGGCGGAGGTCCGTTCCGGGGTCGCGCTCGCCGCGGGTGCGCCGCCCGTCCCGCGCCGGGACCAGGCGACGCCCGGCCGCCGGCAGGGCGGCTCGCCGGGCGCGGTTCCGCCGGTCGGCGGCGTGTGGACGCGCGTGGCCCCGGCCGGCTGGCGGCTGGACCTGGCGGGACGCTCCCTCCT
>JAJYVV010000031.1 GCA_021791815.1 Bacillota bacterium
TGCCGTAGTGCGCGATACCGCGCGTCACGCCAACCGCCAGGTGGCGCTGCCGCGGCGCCTCCGGGGCGCCGAAGCGCAGCCCGTCCAGCAGGGCCACGGGACGCGCCCCCATCGTGAAGATGTCGCGGAGGATGCCGCCCACCCCCGTGGCCGCGCCCTGGAAGGGCTCGACGGCCGAAGGATGGTTGTGCGACTCCACGCGCAGGGCGACCGCGTGGTCCCCGCCCAGGTCCAGGACGCCCGCGTTCTCGCCGGGGCCCACCAGCACGGCGGGCCCGGACGAGGGGAGCCGGCCCAGGTAGGCGCGCGACGACTTGTACGAGCAGTGCTCGGACCACATGGCCCCGAACATGCCGAGTTCCACGTCGCCCGGGGTCCGGCCCAGGCGGTCCTCGATGTCGGCGTATTCCGCGGCCGACAGGCCGACCGCCTCCCAGCGGGCCGGCCCCTCCCGCCGCGACGGCCGTGGACCGTTCCCCGCCCTCATGCGCGGAGGGCCTCCTCGGGCCGGGCGGCCCCCGCGGCCCACGCCAGCGCGGAACGCAGGATCCCGATGCCGTCCTCACCCCCGAGGAGGCGCTCCGCCGCCCGTTCTGGGTGGGGCATCAGGCCGACGACGTTGCGCCCGGGATTGCAGACCCCCGCGATGTCGTCCACGGATCCGTTGGGATTGCCGGCGCCCGCCGGCACATAGCGCAGCACGACGCCGTCGCGGGCGATCAGGGCCTCCCGCTCCTCCGGTGGCAGCCAGTACCGGCCGTCGCCGTGCGCGATCGGCAGACGCAGCACCGCGCCCGGACCGCAGGCGACCGTCCACGCGCTGGGGGCCTCGACCCGCACCGACACCGTCTCACAGCGGAAGTCCAGCCCGGCGTTGCGGGCGAGGGCACCCGGGAGCAGTCCGGCCTCGCACAGGATCTGAAACCCGTTGCAGATGCCGAGGACCGGCCGGCCCGCCCGGGCCGCCGCGGCCACGGCCCGCATGGCCGGGGAGAACCGGCACATCGCGCCGCAGCGCAGGTAGTCGCCGTGCGCGAACCCTCCGGGGAGGATGATCGCATCCGCGCCGCCGAGGTCCGTGCTCTCGTGCCAGACGAGCGCCGCCTCCCCGCCGGTGGCGAGGCGCCACGCGGCCGCCGCGTCCTCGTCGCAGTTGCTTCCAGGAAACACGATCACCGCCGCCCGCACAGGCCTGGCCTCCGCTTCGCCCCGCCGCCCTGGGAGGATCGCGCCGCCGCCCCGGAGGGAAGGTCAGGGCGGCCCCGTCCCGTCATCCGCCGGCCCGTCGGGCGCCGGACGGACCTCCACGGCATACGTCTCCAGGACGGGATTGGCCAGCAGCTGCCGGCACATCCGCTCGCCCGCGGCCCGGGCCGCGTCCGCGTCCGCCGCGCGCACGCGCAGCCGGACGTGCTTGCCCACGCGCACGTCCTCGACCTCGGTGTGGCCCAGCGCCCGCAGGCCGGCGCCCACGGCCTGGCCCTGGGGATCCAGGGCCCCCGGCTTCAGGTGGATCTCGGCGGCGACGAGGAATGCAGGCACGGCCGTCACAACCCGCCCTTCCGCGGCACCGTCGGCGTTGCGCCCGCGTCCGGTCCCTCGGCCGCAAGGCCGAGCCGGGCGAAGATCGCCGGCACGTGCCGCAGCTGGTACCGCAGGTCGAAGCACGCCTCCAGGGCTCTGGCGGGCAGCGCGGCGCGCAGGCGCGGATCGCCCAGGAGCCGCTCGCGGAAGGTGGGACCGGCGGGCTCGGCCCAGGCGGCCATCGCGTGCTCCTGGACGAGGCGGTACGCCTCCTCGCGGCCGGCGCCGGCGGCGCAGAGGGCGAGCAGGACCTGGCCCGACGCCCACAGCCCGCGGGTGCGATCCAGGTTCGCGGCCATGGCCTCGGGATAGACGTGCAGGTCCGCGACGATCCCGGTGGAGAGATCCAGCATGTAGTCGAGGGCGAGCGCGGCGTCGGGCAGGATGATGCGTTCCGCCGAGGAGTGGGAGATGTCCCGCTCGTGCCACAGCGCCTGGTCCTGGAGCGCGGTGGCGGCGTATCCCCGCACCAGGCGGGCCAGGCCGGCGATCCGCTCGCACTTCTCAGGATTGCGCTTGTGCGGCATGGAACTGCTGCCCTTCTGCCCGGCGCGGAACGGCTCCTCGACCTCCCGCACCTCGGTCCGCTGCAGCCCGCGCACCTCGGTGGCGATGAACTCGAGCGTGCCGGCGGTGACGGCGACGGCGCACAGCCAGGCCGCGTGGCGGTCGCGGGGCACGATCTGGGTGGCGCCGTGCGCCGGCTCCAGCCCCAGGCGGGCGCAGACGAAGGCCTCGACGCGCGGGTCGCCGCCGGCGTAGGTGCCCACGGGTCCCGAAACCTTGCCCACCGCCACCTCGGCGCGGGCGGCTTGGAGGCGCCGCCGGCTGCGCGCAAGCTCCGCGTGCCAGCGCGCGAGCTTCAGGCCGAAGGTGACCGGCTCGGCGTGGACGCCGTGGGTCCGGCCCATCTCCGGCAGGTCGCGGTACCGGGCGGCCTGGCGCGCGACGGCGCCGAGCAACTCGTCCAGGTCGCGCAGGAGCAGGTCCGTGGCCGCCGTGAGCTGGTGGCAGAGGACCGTGTCCACCACGTCGTTGCTCGTCAGGCCGTAGTGCAGCCAGCGGCCCGCCGGCCCCGCCCGCTCGGCCACCGCCTGGACGAAGGAGGCCAGGTCGTGCCCCGTCTGCGCCTCCAGCTCGGCCATGCGGGCACGGTCCACGCGCGCGCGATCCCGGAGCTCCGCCGCGTCGGCCGCGGGCACGACGCCGATCGCGGCGAAGCCCTCGACCGCGAGCAGTTCGACCTCCAGCATCAGGCGCAGCCGCTCGCCCTCGTCCCAGATGGACGCCATCTCGGGCCGGCTGTACCGGGCGATCAACGGGAGGCCTCCTCCCGCAGGCGCCGGTCGGCCGCGAGGACCCGCTCCGACTGCTCGGCCCGGAAGGCCTCCAGCGCGGAGGCCAGGGCGGGATCGGCCAGCGCCAGGATGGACACCGCGAGCAGCCCGGCGTTGCGCGCCCCGTCGATGCCCACGGTGCCGACCGGGATGCCGGGCGGCATCTGCGCCATGGACAGGAGGCTGTCGAGCCCGCCCAGGGCCGGGCTCCGGACGGGCAGTCCGATGACCGGCAGGATGGTGTGGGCCGCCAGCACGCCCGGCAGGTGGGCCGCGCCCCCGGCGGCGGCGATGATGACGGCGACGCCGGCGCCCGCGGCGCCGCGCGCGAAGGCCACGGCGTCGTCCGGGGTGCGGTGCGCCGACAGGATGCGCCACTGGCGGGGCACCCCGAAGCGATCCAGGATCGCGACGGCGGGGGCCACGACCTCTCGGTCGCTGTCCGAGCCCATCACGATGGCGACGGAGCGCCCCGCGGGGGCGGCGGTCGCGGTGCCGGGGCGGGGAGCGGGGGCGGGGCTGGAGACAGGCGTCATCGGCGGCGGTCCTCCCTCGAAGCGGTGCTCCGCGCGGGCATGCCCAGGGTCCGGGCCCGCGGCACCCCCAGCATACCGCCCCGGGGCGTTCCGCGGGGCCGGCTACTCCCACTCGATGGTGGCCGGCGGTTTGGACGTGATGTCGTAAACGACGCGCGTGCAGCCGGGCACCTCGCCCGTCAGCCGCGCGCTGATGCGCGCCAGCGTCTCGGCGGGCAGGCGGGCCCAATCCGCCGTCATCGCGTCGCTGCTGCCGACGGCCCGCACGGCGACCAGCTCGCCATAGGAACGCTCGTCGCCCATCACGCCCACGGTACGGACACCCGGCAACACGGCGAAGGCCTGCCAGATCTCGCGGCCCAGGCCGAGCGGCTCGAGCTCCTCGCGGACGATGCGGTCCGCGTGGCGCAGCATCCGCAGGCGGTCGGGACGGACCTCGCCCACGACGCGGATCGCCAGCCCGGGGCCCGGGAACGGCTGGCGCCAGACGAGGCGCGCCGGAAGCCCGAGCTCCTCGCCGAGGCGCCGGACCTCGTCCTTGAACAGGGGCCGCAGGGGCTCGACGAGGCGCAGGCGCATCCGCTCCGGCAGCCCGCCCACGTTGTGGTGCGTCTTGATCACGGCGGCGCGCGCCCCGGTGGCCGTGCTGCCGCTCTCGATCACGTCCGGGTAGATGGTGCCCTGGACCAGGAAGTCCACGGGGCCGAGCCGCCGGGCCTCGTCCTCGAACACCTCGACGAAGGTCTGTCCCACGATCCGGCGCTTGGCCTCCGGGTCCGCGACCCCGCGCAGGGCCTCGAGGAAGCGGCGGCCGGCGTCGACCGCGACGAGCCGCAGCTCGGGGAACGCCGCCGCGAACCCGGCGGCGACCTCCTCGGCCTCGCCCTCGCGCTGGAGGCCGTGGTCGACGTAGATGGCCGTGATGCGCGAGCCGAGCGCCCGGTGGGCCAGGGCCGCCGCCACGGAACTGTCCACGCCCCCCGAGAGGGCGACGATCGCCCGGCCGTCGCCCACCGCCGCGCGGACGTCGGCCACGGCGCGATCGGCGTAGCGCTCCATCGTCCACGTCCCGCGGAGGCCGCAGACCCCAAACAGGAAGTTGCGCAGCACCCGCTCCCCCAGGGCGGTGTGCGCGACCTCCGGGTGGAACTGCACGCCGTAGATGCGCCGGTCGGGGTCGCCCATCGCCGCCACCGGCGTGCTGGCCGTGTGCGCGAGGACGGCGAAGCCCGCGGGGGGGCGGAGCACCAGGTCCCCGTGGCTCATCCACACCTCGGTGCGCTCGGGGAACGCATCCAGGACGCCCCGGGCGGCGTCGACCCGGAGTTCCGCGCGCCCGTACTCGCGCTCGGCGGCGGGCTCGACCCGCCCGCCGAGCAGGTGCGCCAGGATCTGGTGGCCGTAGCAGATGCCGAGCAGGGGCAGGCCGGCCTGGGCGAGGCCGGGATCCGGGCGCGGCGCTTCGGGGCCATAGACGGAGGCGGGCCCGCCGCTCAGGATCGCGGCGGCGAACCCCATCTCGCGGAGCCGCGCCCCGGGCGTGTCCCCGGGCAGCAGTTCGCAGTACACGTGGGCCTCGCGCACGCGGCGGGCGATCAACTGCGCGTACTGCGCGCCGAAGTCGAGCACCGCCACCCGCTCGCCGAGCGGGGTGGGCTGCGGGGCGGGGAAGCTCGCCACGCCGGGCGTCGCCCTCCTCACGGGGCCGGATGGGCGGGGATCGGGGAAGACGCGGGCCGCGGGCGTACGGCCTCCGGCCCCTGCGGCCCGGCGGAGAGCGCCGCCGCGGCCTCGGGGCGCAGCGCGGCCACGTAGGGAAGGTGCCGGAAGTGGCCGCCGCAGTCCAGGCCATATCCCACCGCGAACCGGTCGGGGATGGAGAATCCCACGTATTCGACCCGGACCTGGGTCTTGCGCCGGGCCGGCTTGTCCAGCATGGCGGCGACGGCGAGGCTCGCCGGCCCCCGCGCGGCCAGGTGCTCGCGGAGGTAGGCGAGGGTCAGGCCGGTGTCCACGATGTCTTCCACGATCAGCACGTGCCGGCCGGCGATGGGCTCGTCCAGGTCCTTCGTGAACCGCACCACGCCGGACGTCTCGGTGGAGCGCCCGTAGCTCGCGATGCCGAGGAAGTCGACGGTCACGTCGGGTAGCGGGATGGCGCGGAGCAGGTCCGCCGCGAACGGCACGGCGCCCTTCAGCACGCCGACGAGGTGGGGGGTGCGCCCGGCGTAATCCGCCGCGACGCGCTGGCCCATCTCCCGCACCCGCCTGCCGAGGGCGGCGCCGTCCAGCAGGACCTCCTGGATGGCCGGATGGAGCGCCGGCCGGCAGGCAGGGGGAACCGAGCCATCCACGACCGCCGCCTCCCCCCGCCGCACCATGGGTCCAGCGTCGGCCCGTCCCGCCCGCGGGCGCTCGGCCCGGCCGCCCCAACGATGTACGGTACCAGACGAGGCGCGGCCGGTCGACGGGAAACGACGCGGGTTTTGGCCGTGGATGGGACGCCGCGCGGCGGCGATGCGGGGACGGTGGGCCGGCGGGTTCAGCCGTTGACCGCGACCTTCAACCGCTTCCCCGGCCGGAAGATCGGCGCGCGGCGGCCCCGGATCTGCAGGGCGCGGCCCGTCTGGGGATTGCGTCCCGGCCGGGGCTTGCGCTCCCGAACCTCGAAACTGCCAAAGCCCACCAGGGACACCCGATCCCGCTGGGACAGGGCACGCGAAATCGCGCTGAAGACGGCCTCCACGGCGCGTCCCGCATCCTTCTTGGAGAGGCCGGTGTCCCCGGCGACGGCGGCGATGAGCTGTCCGCGGTTCAATGCTCCCCCCCCTTCCGCGGCTCGGCGAGCCGCGGCGAGCACCCGCGCGGCGGCGCCGCACCCGAACGCGGCTTCGGCGGAATGGGCGAATTCTCCTGCCCCGGGGGGGCGCGCGGAGGGGTCCTCCGTCCCTGCGAAAAGGAGGGACCCGCGGCGGATGCACCGGCATCCGCCGCGGGTCTCACCGTGGGCTTCCCGCCCGCCCCGTCAACCGGGTCGGGCGCGGACCACCCCGGGTCCTACATGTCCATGTCGGGCATGCCGCCGCCGCCGCCCTTCCCCGAGGATTCCTTCTTCTCGGGGATGTCGGCGACGAGCGACTCGGTCACGAGGATCATCATCGCGATGGACGCGGCGTTCTGCAGCGCCGAACGGGTGACCTTGGCGGGGTCCATCAGACCGCGGGTCTGCATGTCCACGTAGTCCATCGACAGGGCATCGAAGCCGTGGCCGCCCGGGAGGCCCTTGACCTTGTCCACGACCACGGCGCCGTCGAGTCCGGCGTTCTCCGCGATCATATACAGGGGCGCCTCCAGGGACTTGCGCACGATGTTGATCCCGGTCTGCTCGTCGACCTCGGTGCTCTTGAGGCTGTCCAACGCCTTCTGCACCTGCAGGTAGGCGACGCCGCCTCCCGGCACGGCGCCCTCCTCCACGGCGGCGCGCGTCGCGTTGAGGGCATCCTCGATGCGGAGTTTCTTCTCCTTGAGCTCGACCTCGGTGGCGGCGCCGACCTTGATGACCGCCACGCCTCCGGCCAGCTTGGCGAGCCGCTCCTGCAGCTTCTCCTTGTCGAAGTCGCTGGTGGTCTCCTCGATCTGGCGCTTGATGGCCGCGACCCGACGCTTGATCTCGCTCGAATCGCCCTTGCCGCCCACGATCGTGGTCTCTTCCTTGCCCACCACGATGCGCTCGGCCCGGCCCATGGACTCCAGCGTGGCGTTCTCGAGCTTCATGCCCTTGTCGTCGCTGATCACGGTGCCGCCGGTGAGGATCGCGATGTCCTCCAGCATGGCCTTGCGGCGGTCGCCGAAGGCCGGGGCCTTGACGGCGCAAGCCTGGATCGTGCCGCGGATCTTGTTGACGACGAGCGTCGCGAGCGCCTCGCCCTCGACGTCGTCGGCCACCAGCACGATGGGGCGGCCGACCTGCAACACCTTCTCGAGCACGGGGATCATGTCGTTGAGCGCCGAGACCTTCTTGTCCGTCACCAGGATGTAGGGATCCTGGATCACGGCCTCCATGTTCTCGGTGTCGGTGACGAAGTACGGAGAGACGAACCCACGGTCGAACTGCATGCCCTCGACGACCTCGATCGTCGTCTCCAGGGTCTTGGCCTCTTCGACCGTGATGACGCCTTCCTTGCCCACCTTGTCCATCGCGTCGGCGATCATCTTGCCGACGTCGGCGTCCTTGGCGGAAATGGTCGCGATCTCCGCGATCGCCTTGGGGTCGCTGACCGGCTTGGCGATGCGGCGGATCTCCTCGACCGCGGCGGCCACGGCGCGCTGGATGCCCGCCTTGACGTGGACCGGCTTGGCCCCGGCCACCACGTTGCGGAGGCACTCCCGGACCATCGCCTGTGCGAGCACGATCCCGGTCGTCGTGCCGTCGCCCGCGACGTCGTTGGTCTTGGTGGCGACCTCTTTCAGCAACTGGGCGCCCATGTTCTCAAACGGGTCCTCGAGCTCGATGTCGCGGGCGATCGTCACGCCGTCGTCGACGACCTGCGGCGGCCCGAACTTCTTCTCCAGCACGACGTTGCGGCCCTTGGGCCCCAGCGTGACCTTGACCGTGTCGGCCATGGCGTTCACGCCACGCTCAAGCGCGCGCCTCGCCCGCTCGTCGAAAACGATCTGCTTGCCGGCCATCATGACCCTCCTCTTTGCGTCGTCCGCCCCGGCGGGCACCCGCGCCTCGGCGCCGCGAAGGGCGCCGGACCGGCCCGTCGGGCCCGGGGCGCCTCCGGCCTACTCGACCTGGGCGAGGATGTCCCGCTCGCTGAGGATGAGGACCTCGTCGCCCTCGAGCTTGACCTCGGTGCCGGAGTACTTGGAGAAGATGATGGTGTCGCCCTCCTTGACGTCCATCGGACGGCGCTCCTTGCTGTTCTCGATGAACGCGCCCTTGCCCACGGCCAGGACCTTGCCCTGCTGGGGCTTCTCCTTGGCCGTGTCGGGCAGGACGATGCCGGACTTGGTGCGCTGCTCCTCCTCCAGGGGCTTGACCACGATGCGGTCGCCAAGCGGTCGGATCTTCAGGCGGACCTCCTCCTTCGCTCGGGGCATGCTGCTCATCTCGCGGGACCCTCCCTCCGCGCCACCCTCCTCGCTGTTAGCACTCACCCGCAGCGAGTGCTAACGCCTCGCCCGTATGATAGAGGCCCGGGCTGGGGGAAGTCAACCACCCGGCGGGGGAAAGATGGCGGCATCAGGCGGACGGGCCGGGAGTCCCGGACGGCTGCGGCCCGGCCGCGGCGCGCGGGCCGCCGTGGCCGGCGCCCGCCACCACCGCGGCCGCGTGCGCCAGGAGGGGCAGCAGGATCGCCAAGCCGTCGCGCGCGCCCGCGGGGCTGCCCGGCAGGTTGACGATCAGGGTCCTCCCGCGCAGGACCGCCGTCCCCCGGGAGAGAGCCGCGAACGGCGTGCGCTCGAGGCCGCGCATGCGCAGAAGTTCGGCGAGGCCGGGCACGACGCGCTCGGCGACTTCGTCCGTGGCCTCGGGGGTCACGTCGTGCGGACCGAGCCCCGTGCCCCCGGTGGTCAGGATGACGTCGAGGCCCCCGCGGTCGCACCAGTCCGTGAGCAGCGCGGCGATGCGCCGGCGATCGTCGGGCAGGATCGCCCTCGCGGCCACCATGCCGCCCGCGTCCTCCAGCCCGCGACCCAGGGCGTCGCCCGAAGCGTCCTCCGAGGCCGCGCGCGTGGTGCTGCAGGTCAGGACGCCGAAGCGCAGCCCGCTCAACGCACCTCCGCCGGCGCCCACGCCTCCTCGCCCCCCCGCCGCCATTCGCCGCTCTGCCCGCCGGATTTGACGACGAGGCGGACGTCGCCCAGCACGTGGCCCCGACCGTAAGCCTTGGTCATGTCATAGACGGTCAGGCAGGCGGCGGACACGGCGCAGAGCGCCTCCATCTCGGCGCCGGTGCGGGCGGTGCACCGCACCTCGACCTCGACATCGACGCGCGCCTCCGGCCGGTCGAGGCGGAAGCGCACCTCCACCGAGTCCAGCGGCAGGGGATGGCAGAGCGGGATCCAGTCCGACGCCCGCTTGGCGGCCATGATCGCCGCCACCCGGGCCACACCGAGAACGTCCCCCTTGGCCGCGCGGCCGCCCGCGACGGCCTCGAACCCGGCGGGCGACAGCCGGACCGCCCCCCGGGCGACCGCCCGGCGCGCGGTCGCGGGCTTGGAGCCGACGTCCACCATCCGCGCCCGGCCGCCCGCGTCCCAGTGCGCCGAGCCGAACGGGGCCCCCGCCCCGGCCGGCCCCGCCCGGCCTTCAGCCACCGATGGTCCACATCCGGCGGCCCGCCGTCTCCTCCAGATACTCCTCCATCAGGTGGCGCTCCGGCTTCGCCCGGATGCCCTTGGCGACCATCCGGCGGAGTTCGTCATCGCCGGCGCCCGCGCGCAGCGGCCCGCGGAGGTCCATCGCCAGCAGCGATCCGAGGCATGGCTGCAGCTCGCCGTCCGCCGTCAGCCGCACCCGGTTGCAGCTGTGGCAGAAGTTCTCCGTCATGGCGGTGATGATGCCGAACGTGCCCACGTGGCCCGGCACCCGGTAGTACTTGGCGGGGCCCCCGCCCTCCAGCGCGTCCGGCACGAACGCGTACCGCTCGGCGATCCGCTCCCGGATCGCCTCGGCCGACAGCAGGCGCTCGCGCGTCCAGGCGTGGCTGGTGCCCAGCGGCATGAGCTCGATGAAGCGGACGTGGAGGGGCCGGCTCTCGGTGAGGGCCACGAAGTCGACCAGCTCGTCGTCGTTCTCGCCCCGCAACGCCACGCAGTTCAGTTTGACGGGTTCCAGGCCCTCGGCCAGGGCCGCCTCCACCCCCTGCAGGACCGCCTGCAGGTCGCCGAAATGCGTCAGGTGGCGGAAGCGGTCGGCCCGCAGGCTGTCCACGCTCACGTTCACCCGCCCGAGCCCCGCGCGGCGGAGGTCGGCCGCCATGCCGGCCAGCAGCATGCCGTTGGTGGTCATGGACACGTCGCGGATACCCGGGGTCGCCGCGACCTCGCGCACGAAGTCGACCAAGCCCGGGCGCGTCGTCGGCTCGCCGCCCGTGACGCGGATGCGCGATACGCCCAGGCCGGCGGCCGCGCGGACGACGCGCAGCAGCTCGTCCCAGGAGAGCACGTCGGCGGGATCCTTGAACCGCACGCCCTCCAGGGGCATGCAGTATCGACAGCGCAGGTTGCAGCGGTCCGTGACGGAGACGCGCATGTAGGTGACGACTCGACCGTAGAGGTCCTGCACCGGCCGCCCCTCCCCGCCGGGACCCGACCTCATTCTAGCGCAACGGGCCGCCGGCGCGGGGCGCGGTCGGTCGCGGCAGGGCTCGGCGGGCCGATCGGGCAACCGCTGAGGCCCCATGCCGCCCCTAGTCCAGGAGCTCGACCAGGACGTCGGCCCCGGCGGCCAGCGCGCCGCCGGCCGGGCAGCGCACCAGCCCGTCGGCCCGGGCCAGGTTGCCGATCGTCGCGGAGACGCCCCGCAGGGGTACGGCCGCCTCGCCGTCGAGGCGGACCCGCTCGTAGGCCTCGCGGTCGCGCGGCGCGCGCACGTCACCCGCCAGCCGTGCGGGGACCAGCCCCCTCGGTCGCGGCCGCGTCTCGCCGCCGCGGCGCAGGATGACGTCGCGCAGCAGCAGCTCGTAGACGACGAGCGCGGAGACGGCGTGCCCGGGCAGGGCCACGGCCCAGGCGCCGCCCGCGGCCGTGAAGGCCGCGGTGGGGCGGCCGGGCCGGATGGCGATGCCCGAAAAGAGCGGGGCACCGAACGCGGCGGTCAGGGCCGGCTGGACGAAGTCCCGGTCCCCCACCGAACTGCCCCCGGTGCACAGCACGGCATCGGCCGCATCCAGCGCGGCGCGCAGCGCGGCATCCAGGGCACCCCGCTCGTCGGGCACGAGCCCGGCGAAGCGCGCCTCCGCGCCGTCCCGCGCCAGGGCGGCACAGAGGGCGGGCGCGTTGCTGTCGGGGACCTGGCCCGGGCGCGCCGGCAGGCCGGCCGGCACCAGCTCATCGCCGGTCGACAGCACGGCCACGCGCAGGCGCGGCCACACGGTCACGGAGGTCGCGCCGACCGTCGCCAGCATGCCGATCTCGGGCGGGCGGAGCCGCCGGCCCGCCGGCAGGGCCGTGTCCCCCCGGGCCGCGTCGGCGCCCCGCCGCACGATGTTGTCCCCTGGCCGAGGGGCGCGCCCCAGCACGATGCCGCGGCCGGCCAGCCGGACGTCTTCCTGCATGACGACGGCGTCGGCGCCGGCCGGGACCATGCCTCCGGTCGGCACCGGTGCGGCCGCGCCCGGGGGAAGCGGGGCCGCCGCCGTCCCCATCGGCGCCGCGGCGGCCAGCGCCAGCGCCAAGCCGTCGGCGCAGCGCACGGCGTATCCGTCGACGAGGGACCGGTCGAACGGTGGGAGATCCTCCGGGCACGGCACCGCTTCCAGGAGAACGCGGCCGAGCGCGGCACCCAGGGGCAGGCGCTCTCCGGGGCGCGGGGGCGCCGAGGCGGCGGGGAGGGCGGCGAGCAGCCGCGCGCGCGCCTCGGCGAGGGCGATCGGCGCTTCCATCGCGGGGCAGTCTATCACGGGGGTGTCGCGCGTGGAGACGGCCAGGCGCTGCTGGCGGTGGCTGGTGGCCCGGGCACCGGCGGCGGCCAGGGGCGCCCGCGCGGGGGGGCGGCGGGGCGGGGGGGCCGCGGACGGCCCGGCCGCCGATCGATTCCGGGGCGGCATGGGCCGCGTCGCCCGCTGGGTGGGCCTCTCGGGATGGCGGGCGGGCCTGGCGGTCACGGCCACGGCCGCCGGGGCGCTGCTCGTGGTCGCCGCGCTCGCCGGCGGCCGGGGCGGCGGCCGGCGGCTCATGCCGGGCCCCGGCGGCACCATGCCGCAGATCATCGGCTTTTACGAAAACGGCTGGAGTTCGATCTTCCGCAGTTCGTTCTCCAGCGTGCGGGCCCACGCGAACGTCATCGACACGGTCCTCGCCTTCTGGTACAGCGTCGACGGGTCCGGCACACTCCAGGCGCACCAGCCGAATGCCTCCGTGACCCAGTGGGTGAAGCAGCACGGCATGCGGATGGGCGTGCTCGTGAACAACGTGGGAGGCGGATCCGGCAACAACGCGGGCATGCTCACCGACCCCACGGCCCGGACGGCGGCGGTGCGGGCCATCCGCAATCTCGTCCAGGCGGACGGGTATCAGGAGGTCAACATCGACTTTGAGATGCTGAACCCGTCGGCCAGAGGCGGGATGGTCTCCTTCATGCAGCAGCTGCGGACGGCCCTTCCCACGTCCGTCTCGCTCTCGGCGTCGGTCTTTCCCAAGATCGGCGTTCCGGCCTCGCTGAACGGGGCCTATGACTACACCCAGTTAGCCAAGTATGTGAACTATCTGGTCATCATGCTCTACGACAACCATTCTTCCGGCGGGCCGTCCGGACCTGTCTCCCCGTGGCCGTGGGTCGTGCAGAACATGAACTGGTTCCTGCACACCGCCAAGATCCCCGCCAGCAAGCTCGTGCTGGCGGCGGGGGTCTACGGGTACGACTGGCCCGCCGGTTCGACGACGGCGGCGGAACTGCCGCTGACCGCGATCAACTCGCTGGCGAAGTCCACGGGTGCCACCGTGCACGTGGACGCGGCGTCGAAGAATCCCTACTTCCGCTACACGGCCGCGGACGGCACGGCGCATGTCGTGTGGTTCCAGAACAAAGAGACGGTGGTGCAGCGCCTGCAGCTCGCGCAGAAGCTGCACCTGCACGGCGTCGCCATCTGGGCCCTGGGAGAGGAGACCCCGGCCGTCTGGAGCGGCATCGTGGAGACCTGGGGCACGAAGTGACGGCGGCCAGCGCCGGAGGCCTCACGCGTCGCCGAGCCGGTAGTTCGGCGGCTCGCGCGTGATCTGCACGTCGTGGGGATGACTTTCCCGGAGACCCGCGGCCGTCACGCGCATGAACCGGGCGCGCCGCAGGGCCTCGAGGGTCGGGGCCCCGCAGTAGCCCATCCCCGAGCGGAGTCCCCCGATCAGCTGGAAGACGGTCTCGGCGACGGGGCCGCGGAAGGGGACCCGCCCTTCCACGCCCTCGGGCACGAGCTTCTGCTGGCCCTCCTGGAAGTAGCGGTCCCGGCCGCCGTCCTCCAGGGCCCCGAGCGACCCCATGCCGCGGTAGACCTTGTAGGAGCGGCCCTGGTAGATCTCAAGATCGCCCGGGCTCTCCTCCGTCCCCGCGAAGAGGCTGCCGATCATGCACGCCGCGGCCCCCGCCGCCAGTGCCTTGACCACGTCGCCGGAGTACTTGATGCCGCCGTCGGCCAGGACCGGCACGCCGTAGCGCTCGGCCGCCCGGGCGCAATCCCACACGGCGGTGAGCTGCGGCACCCCGACCCCGGCGACGACGCGCGTGGTGCAGATGCTCCCGGGACCCACCCCGATCTTCACCGCGTCGACGCCGACCTCGCAGAGGGCCTCCGCCCCCTCGGCGGTCGCGACGTTGCCGGCCACGACCTGGACCCCGCTTCGGCCGAAGGCCTGCTTGACCTCGCGGGCGAAGGCCACGACCCGGGCGCTGTGGCCATGGGCGCTGTCCACGACGATCGCGTCCGCGCCCGCGGCGACCAGGGCCTCCGCGCGCTCCAGGTTCCCGGGCGAGACGCCCACCGCGGCGCCGACCAGCAGGCGGCCCTGACCATCCTTGGCCGCGTGCGGGTAGCGCCGCGTCTTTTCCAGGTCCTTGGTCGTGATGAGGCCGCGGAGGCGCCCGGCCTCGTCGACCAAGGGGAGCTTCTCGATCTTGTGCCGGGCGAGGAGGCGCTGGGCCCCCTCCAGCCCGGTGCCCACGGGCGCCGTGATCAGGCCCTGGGACGTCATCACGCCGGCCAGCGCGCGCCGGGGATCGGTCTCGAAGCGCAGGTCCCGATTGGTGACGATGCCCACCAGGCGGCCGTCGGGCTCCAGGCGATCGACGATGGGTACGCCGGAGATGTGGTACCGGGCCATCAGGGCCTGCGCGTCGGCGATGGTGTGCTCCGGCGTGAGGGCGAAGGGGTCCGTGATGACGCCGAATTCGGAGCGCTTGACCTTGTCCACCTCGGCGGCCTGCGCCTCCGCCGAGAGGTTGCGGTGGATGACCCCCACCCCGCCCTCGCGGGCCAGGGCGATGGCCAGGCGGGCCTCCGTGACGGTGTCCATGGCGGCGCTGATCAGGGGGATCTGCAGTTCCAGTTCGCGGGTGAAGCGGGTGCGCGTGTCGGCTTCGCGTGGATGGACCTCCGAGGCGCCTGGCACCAGGACCACGTCGTCGAAGGTCAGCCCCGTCCGAGGCAGCCCTTCCTCCGCCGTCTCCCCGAGCGCGGAGAGCAGGACTTCCTCGCGCATCGCGGCACCCCCCGCCGCGCCGGCGGGCCCGCGAACGGCCGGCACCGGCCGGCCCGACGGACCGCCCCGCGCGTTTCGGGTAAGGGTACCATGCCCCGGCCGACGGGGAAAGGGTGTCCGGGGCCCGTCGCCGTCCCCGGCGTCACGAAGGCCCCGCGGCGGCTCCCCGCGCCCGTTCCTCGACGCGCGCGGCGAGGGCGTGGGCCACCAGGGTGATGTCGCCCGCGCCCATCACGATGACCAGGTCGCCGGGCCGCGCCTCGCCCAGGCACTCGTCGACCACCGCGCCGCCGTTCGGGGAGAACCGCACCGGCACGGCGCTGCGGCTCCTGACGAGGTCCGCGAAGGCGCGGCCGCTGACGCCCGAGACGCGCTCCTCGCCGGCGGGGGCGTACACGTCGGTGATCCAGACCGCGTCGCAGCCGCGGAACGCGGGTCCGAAGACGTCCCACAACTGGACGGTGCGGTTGTAGCGGTGGGGCTGGAAGACGGCGAGGACGCGGCCGCGGGCGCGCTGGCGCGCGCCCGCGAGGGCGGCCGACACCTTCGCCGGGTTGTGCGCGTAGTCGTCGACCACGGTGATGCCGCCCGCCGTCGTCAGGACCTGGAAGCGGCGCACCGGGCCTTCGAACTCGGCGAAGGCCGCCGCGGCCGGAGCCGGGTCCACGCCGAGGGCGAGCGCCGCCCCCAGGGCGCCGAGGGCATTCGAGACGTTGTGCCGCCCCGGGAGCCGCAGGGCGGCGGCGCACAGCACCTCGCCGCGGAGGACGGCGGTGAACCGGGTCCGTTCGGGATCGAGCCGCAGGTCGGCGGCGGTCAGCTCGGCGTCCGGTCCCAGCCCGTACCAGACGGCGCGCGCCGGCACCGCGTCGCGCAGCCCCGCCAGGCGCCCGTCGTCGGCGTTGAGCACCGCGACCGCGCCCGGCGGGAGCTGGCCGAGGTAGCGTCGGAAGGCCGCGACCACGGCCGCGAAGTCCCCGCCGTAGTGCTCCAGGTGCTCCGGCTCCAGGGCGGTGATGACGGTCACGTCGGGCCGGTAGCGCAGGAAGGAGCCGTCGCTCTCATCGGCTTCCGCGATGACGGGACCGGTCCCCAGGCGGTAGTTGCCCCCCTCGAGGCCGGGCACATCCGCGCCGACGAAGACCGTCGGATCCAGACCGCCGGCCCGGGCCGCCAGCGCCAGCAGCGACGACGTCGTGCTCTTGCCGTGGGTCCCGGTGACCGCGGCCGCGCGGGGCCCGGCCGCACGGAGAAACCAGGCCAGAACGGCCGAGCGGTGTTCCACCGCCAGGCCGCGGGCGCGGGCCTCCTGCAGTTCCGGGTTGGCGGCCGGCACGTCGGTGTTGTGCACCACCACCGCCCCCGCCGGCAGAGCGGCGACGTGCCGGCGGTCGTGGCCGATGCACACCCCCACCCCTGCGGCCGCAGCCCGCTGCGTGCGCGCGCTCGCCACCACGTCCGAGCCGCTGCAGGGCACGCCGAGCCCGGCGAGGGCGCAGGCGAGCCCACTCATGCTGATGCCGCCGACGCCGACGAAGTGCGCGGCGGTCCATGGGAAGCGGGCTGCTGGCGGCATGTGCGCCCGTGCGCTCCTTTGCGGACCCCGCGGGGCGGCGGGCCGCGGATGCTGGCGATCCCTGCCGCCGATGTCGAACGCCGGCGGGTTCCAGGCCCCCCAGTGTACGGCGGGGAGGGGGCGGCGGTCACTCCCGCCCGCGCGCGTGGCCACCCAGTATGCCCGCCGGGGGCCCACCGCATGCGGCGGCCCTCATCCGCCGGGGATGCCGAGCGTCTCGAGGCTGCCGGGCCGATCCCGCCAGCCGGTCTTCACCTTGACCCATACGTCGAGGTAGACCGGGGTCCCCAGGCGCCGCTCCACCTCGTGCCGCGCCGCCTCGCCGATGGCTCGAAGCATCGCGCCGCCCCGGCCGATCACGATGCCCTTCTGGCTTTCGTGCTCCACATAGAGCGTCGCGCCGATGTAGATCAGGCCGGATTCGCGGACCTCCCAGCGATCGGTCGTGACCGCGACGGCGTGCGGCACCTCGTCGCGCAACCGCTCCAGGGCCTGCTCCCGCACCAGTTCCGCCACCAGCGTCCGCTCCGGCTGGTCGGTCGCGACATCGTCCGGAAAGTACGGGGGTCCGGCAGGCATGCGGGAGAGCAGCGCGTCGAGCAGCCCGGCGATCCCTTCCCCCGTGAGCGCCGAAACGAGAAAGGTCCCGTCCCAGCCCGATTCCGGAGGGAGCAGGGAGCCGTAGGCGTCGAGCCGCGCTTGCCGCTCGGCCTCCGGCACCAGGTCCGCCTTGTTGCAGACGAGCAGGCGGGGACAGGTCGCCGCCCGCACGTGGAGCGCCGCCCGGCGGTCGCCCTGCCCGGGCCCGGGCACACCCGCGTCCACCACCAGCACCGCCACCTCGACGCCGTCGAGGGCGTGGCGGGCCGCGGCGACCATGCGGCGCCCGAGTTGGTGGCGCGGCTTGTGGATACCCGGGGTGTCGAGAAAGACGATCTGGGCCCCCGGGCGGTGCAGCACGGCGGCGATGCGCCAGCGCGTGGTCTGGGGCTTGTCCGACACGATGGCGACGCGGTCGCCGACGAGACGGTTGCACAAGCTCGACTTCCCCACGTTGGGGCGCCCGATGAGGGCCACGAACCCGGACCGGAAGCCGGACTCACCGCCCGCGCCGCCTTCCGCACCGTCCTCGCCCGACATGGCCCCGACCGCCTCCCCCATCCGCGGATCCGTGGCCGTCCTCACCCTGGCGCGCCGCGCCGACGCCGCCCGGACAGGCGCCCCGCGGCCAGCGCCCCCAGCGCGGCCAGGCCCGCGAGCCACACGGCCGCGCCGAGGGGATCCCGAACCGCGCCGCGCCACAGCTCCGCCGGGACGGCCTCCAGGGGCCAGAAGAGGATGGCGCCCGCCCCCAGCGCGCCCAGGGACACCGCGAGGACCGCCCCGGCGCCCAGGTCCTTGGCGGCGCCGGCCAGCGGGTGCCGCCCGGGGCTCCAGAGGTCGACGGCGGCTTCCAGCGCCGAATTGATGGTCTCCATCCCGAGGACCGCGCCCACCAGCCCCGCCAGGATGGCGTCGGCCGGGCGCGTCAGCCCCGCGAGCACCGCGGCGCCGAGCACGCCCCACCCCGCGGCGCACTGCACGCGAAAGTTCCGCTCGGCGCGCCACACCTGGCGCAGGCCCCGGCCGGCGACGCGGAACGATTCCGGCCACGGTTGGGCCGGGGGCCGAAGCGCCGCCGGACCGCCCGGCTCCCGACTCGGACCCACGGCTCAGCGCCCGACCCCCAGTCCGGCCAGAACGGCCTCGCCACGCGCCGCCATGGCCGCCTCGCCGGCCTCGTCGCCGTCGTCGTACCCCAGCAGGTGCAGCGTCCCGTGCACGGCGAGCCAGCAGACCTCGCGCAGGTCGCTGTGCCCGAATGCCCGCGCCTGGGCGCGCGCCCGCGGCAGGGAGATGACGACATCCCCGATCGCCGCGCCGTCGGGGGCGGGGCCCAGGGCGAAGGACAGGACGTCGGTGGGACGATCCACCTCCCGGTAGCGACGGTTCAGCTCGTGGAGGAGGGCGTCGTCCGCGAGGTGCACGGAGACGAGCGCCGCGGGCGCCGCCTCGGCGGCGAGGGCGGCCTGGACGGCCGCGGCGACGGTCGCGAGGTCGGGGTCCGGCAGGGCGAAACCCTCGGTCCAACTGATCTCCGCCGGCACCTGCCGCCCCCCTGTGGCGCAGCGCTTCCGCATCCGGGGTTCGACCGCCGCCGCCGCGCACCACACGGGACCCGGGTCAGCGGGCCCGGCCGGGCGGAGGCGCCATCGGGAAGCGGAGGTCCAGGCGGCGGGGACCGGGGGGCGCCACCTCCCCGGCGAGGGCCTCCGGATACTCGACGCGCGCGTGGTAGGCGCCGACCAGGATGTCGCGGAACTTCTGGCTGATGACGTGCAGGTCGTGCAGCGTCAGGGCGGCCCGGTCCAGCTGCCCGTCCTCCAGCCGGTCGGACACGATGCGCTGGATGAGGGCAGTGATCCCCTCGGCCGTCGGGTGGGGCAGGGCGCGCACGGCCGCCTCCACGCCGTCCGCCAGCATGACGACGGCGGTCTCGCGCGTTCCGGGCAGCGGTCCGTCGTAGCGGAAGTCGGCCTCCGAGACGGTGCCGGCCATCGCCGCGAGCGGGGCGGCCGCTCCGGCCGGCCGATCCGCGGCGCGCGCCCCGCCGCCGGATGCGGCCAGCCGCCCCTCGGAGCGCTCCGCGAGTTCGCGCCGCGCCGCGTGGTAGAAGTACTGGACCAACGTGGTGCCGTGGTGCGTGCGGATGAAATCCACGATCTCCTCGGGCAGGCGCGCCTGGCGGGCCATCTCCACGCCGTCCCGCACGTGGCTGGTGATGACCAGCGCGGACAGCTGCGGGGAGAGCTTGTCGTGGGGGTTGGAGCCCCCCAGCTGGTTCTCGATGAAGAACACCGGCCGCTTCATCTTGCCGATGTCGTGGTAGTAGGCGCCGGCACGCACCAGCAGCGAGTCCCCGCCGATCGCCTCGCACGCCGCCTCCGCGAGGTTGGCGACCATGAGCGTGTGATGGTACGTCCCCGGGGCTTCGACCATCAGGCGCCGCAGCAGGGGACGGCTCGGGTTGGCGAGCTCCAGCAGCTTGAACGGCGTGAGGATCCCGAGGGCCTCGGCGCACGGGAGCGCGCCGATGGCGAGCGCGCCCGACAGGAGGCCGCCGAAGGCGGCCCACGCCGCGTCGCGGATCATCGGCTGGGCCGCCGCGACGGGGATCAGCGACCCGCTCGCGGCGCCGCTCTGCCCCAGCACGAGGCCGACCAGCAGCAGCGCGGCCGCCGCCTGCGCCGCGGCCGCGTAAAGGCCGGCACGCAGCAGGTCCGTGCGCTGGACCAGGCGGCGGAGGCTGAAGACGGCGGTCCATGCGCCGGTCACCGCCACGGCGCCCAGGGCGAGGTCGTGGACCATCAGGCCGGCCGCGAGCCCGCCCAGGCCGCCCACGAACAGGGCGACGCCCGGGCCGAAGGCCACGGCGGCGAGCATCGCCGCCCAGGCCACGGGCGCCAGGTAGCTGGAGACCGGCAGCGCGAAGCGCAGGCCGGCGAGGGCGGCCGTCAGGAGCGAGCCGAAGAGGACGAGGCGCGGGATGTCCCGGACCACCTGGGGCTGGAACTGCAGGAGAAAGGCGCCGCACAGCCCGAGCAGCAGCAACGCCACCAGCGCCGACCCGGCGACGAGGCCGAACGTGCCCCCGACGTGCAGGAGGCCCGCGTCCTGCAGCAGGCCGATCTCGTCGGCCGTCACGACGTCGTACTGGCGGACGATGGCCTCCCCCTTGGCCACCGTCACGGGGGCGACCGCCGCTTCCGCCGCCTGCTGGGCGGCGGCGGTCGCCTGATCGTCGATGAATTGGTCCGGCACGAGGGACTGGCCCGCCAGGGCCGCCAGCACGCGGTCCACCGCCGCGGGGGCCGGAAGCGCCTCGATCTCGCTCTCCAGCGCCTGGCGGGCGGCGGAGAGGTCCGTCTGGTCGTCCAGAACCCCCACGGCGAGCGCCGCGGCCAGGCGCTGCGTCGCCGCCTGCGCGACCGTCTGCACGTCGCCCGCCGAGGCCTGGAGAAGCGCCTCGAAGTCGGCCGCGGGCAGGGAGAGACCGAGCGTTGCGCCGAGGGCGGACGCGGCGGAGGCGAGCGTCTCCGGCGTTCCCCCGGCGGCCGAGGAGGCGGACGCGGCGGTGGCGCCGGCACCCGAGGCGGAGGCGGACGGGGCGCTCGCCGACCCGGAACTCCCCGCCGCGCCCGGCCCGGCCGCGGGGCGCGTGCCGGCCACGGCGGAGCGGGCGCTGTCGATGGCCTGGACATCCGCCGCGAAGCTGGTCTCGGCCTGGCGCTCGATCAGGCTGTCCACCGTGTACACGGGCGGCACCTTCAGCGCCGCGTTCTGGCGGGCCGCCGCCGTCGCCTGGCGGTCGACCAGGTCCCGCGGGGCGAGAATCGTGCTCGGAGCGACCTCGCCGGCGCGCAGGTTGACCTGGCTGGGCAGGGACACCGAGGCGAAGAGGCCGGCCACGACCGCGGCGAACAGCGCCACCCACAGCGTGCGCCGCACCCCGGGCGCCCGCAGGATCAGCCCGAGGCGGGCGGCAGCCGCGAACGGGCCCCCGGCGCCCGTGCCCATGGTGCGATGCCGCCCCCCTTCTTCGGCCCCGCGGGGGCGGCGCGCGGGCGCCACGCCCGCGCGCCGCTAGCGAGCCTCGCCCTGGGCGGCCGTCCGTGCGGCCGACGACGCCCGGTCGTAGGCGCGGATGATGTCCTGCACCAGAGGATGCCGGACCACGTCCGATTCGTCCAGGTGGACGAACGTGATGCCCGGAACGTCCCCCAGCACGCGGCGCGCCTCCTGCAGGCCCGAGGGGCGGTCCGCCGGCAGGTCGACCTGGGTGACGTCTCCCGTCACCACGGACCGGCTCCCAAACCCCATGCGCGTGAGGAACATCTTCATCTGCTCGTTGGTCGTGTTCTGCGCTTCGTCCAGGATCACGAACGCGTCGTCCAGCGTGCGGCCCCGCATGTAGGCGAGCGGCGCGACTTCGATCACGCCGCGCTGGACGTTGCGCTCGTAGGCCTCCACACCCATGATGTCGTACACCGCGTCATACAGCGGCCGCAGGTACGGGTCGACCTTGTCCTGAAGGTCGCCCGGCAGGAACCCCAGCTTCTCGCCGGCCTCCACCGCCGGACGGGTCAGGATGATCCGCGCGACCTCGCGGTTCTTGAAGGCGGAGATGGCCATGGCCATCGCGAGGTATGTCTTTCCCGTGCCCGCGGGCCCGATGCAGAAGACCAGGGCGCTGCCACGCAGGGCCTCGACGTAACGCTGCTGACCGAGGGTCTTCGGCCGGATGGCCTTGCCGCGCACGGTCACGCAGACCGCGTCCTGCCAGAGTTCGTCCAGGCGGCCCAACTGGCCGCGACGGGCGATCTCGACCGCGTACTGGACGTCGCGGGCCGTGAAGTCCCGCCCCTGCGCGGCGAAGCGCAGAAGCCGCTCCAGCAGGTCGACCGTCACCGCCGTCGCGGGTCCGGGTCCGCTGATCACGAGCTCGTTGCCGCGGGCCCGAATGCTGACCCCGAGGCCGGCCTCGAGGGCGCGGAGGTTCTCCTCCTGCCGCCCATACAACTGCGCCGCGCTGCGGTTGTCCGGAACCGCGAACTGCCGGGACTCCTCCTCCGGCAAGGGCCAACCCCTCTCGCCACCGCCGGGCGGCGGCCGACCGCGCGCCTCCCGGCCCCGGGCCCGGCGCCGCCCGGTCAGGAGGCGCCGGGCGCCGTCGGCGTGCCGCCCGCCTGCCCCCCGGTCGGGCGGAACACGCCGATATTGTCCTCGCTTTCCACCCATAATTCAACGCCCACCCGCCCACCGGGCAGCAGCGTCGTGCTCTGGCGCTCCTGCAGGATGCGCGCGCGGGGCGGCAGCTGGCGCAGCAGGAAGGCCCGGGCGGCGGCGGCGGCAGCAGCCGCCGCCGCCGCCGGTGGAAGGGCCTTCTGGTGGGTCGCGACCTCGGCGTAGCGGAGCACGAGCAGCGAGCCGGGCAGGACCAGCGAGCGGAAGCGCAGCGGCCCCAGCTCGGTGCGGCTGAGGCGGTACGAGGGCCACGGCACCCGGCCGCGTCCCGTGAGCACCAGCTGCAGCCGGCCGACCACGAGGACGCGCCGCACGAAGGTGGCCCCCGTCGGCACGCCGACCTCGAGGCTGGCCGGCGCTTCCGCGTATGTCTGGTATGTCTGGACCGCGACCACGACACCCGAGGCGTGGACCGCCACCGACCGCAGGCCTTCCGCCCCCTGGGGACCTCGACGCGCGGGCATCTGGATCATCCCGCGGATCAGGACCTGGCCGGGCTCGACCCGCTGGCCCGGACTCACCACGGCCACCCCGGCGGACACCGTCACGCCGCGCACGATGCCGGCGTGCGCCGCCACGACGTCGCCCGCCACGCCCACCTGCTCGTAGGCGGGCGGCGGCAGGGCGCGTTCGACGACCTGGATCGTGGCCAGGGTCCCGTGCACCGTCACCTCCGCCCACGACAGGGCCGGCACGTCGGCGATGAGCGCCGCGGCCACGCGGTCGGGATCGAGCGACGCCTTCGCGGCGCCCGGCCGCAGGCCGGCGGCGGCAGCGACGTGCAGGACCTCACCCTCGCCGAGGCGGTCCGCGCCGAGCACCTGGACGAACCAGACGCGCTGCGACAGCCCCGCGAGCAGCAGCGCGGCGGCCGCGCCCGCGGCGAACAGCGCCGGTCGCCGGGCAGCGCGGGCCAAGGCGAACGGCAGGCCGCCGCGGGCCGCGATGTGCACGCGCAGCCCGCTCCCGCGGACCAGGGGCCGCAGACGGCGGAAGTCGCCGAGGGCCATCCGCACCCAGAGGCCCCGGGCGTCGCGCCGCGCGGCGCGGAAGGGCCGCCCGGCCGCGATGAGCCGCGCGAGGAGGGCGTCGGGGCGCGGGCCCGTCACCTGAAGCAGGACGTGGCCGCGCAGGAACTCCTCCCAGCCGACGTGCTCCCGGGTCGCCACGGCGCGCACCTCCCCCGGGGGCCGGCCCCACCGCCGGGACGGCGACCTCAGCGCAGGGCGACCGGCGGCGGCTCGAACGAAACGGCCGCCACGACGCCGGCGATCGTGATTTCGCCCGGGCGGACCACGCCCAGCCGGAGGTCCCGACCCACGACGACCAGCCGACCCGAAGCGGTGGCGATGGTCACGCGTCCCGCCTCGAACTCGACGAGGCCGCGGTGGTTCTCCACGGCCACGTGCACGGGGCCGAGGAACGTGAGCCGCGGAAGGTCCAGCACCAGTTCGCGCGGCAGGTCGAAGGCCTGGGCGACCGCGCCGCGCAGGCGCGTACCCCACGGCTGGCGCGCCGGCACGGCCCCCGCGTCCTGCTCGGCGGGAGCCGCCGACCGGCCCGCACCTCGGCCGCCACGGGCGGCGGACCGCCGCGGGCGCCGCTGCGCCAAGCGCGTCGGCCTCCTTCCGGCAGACTGGTATGAGGGGCGCCCAAGCCGAAGACCGGCCCGCGGCCCAGGATCCGGAGCGTATGCGCGGACGCGGGCCGGCGCACCCTTCCGAGCGGGAAGGGCGCGGGCGCGCGCCGAAGGGTGGTTTCTGCCAATGGCCGGGGTCGTCAACGTGATCGAACTGGTGGCCGACGCCGACGGTGGATGGGTGGAAGCCGTGCAGAGCGCGGTTTCGCAGGCGGCCCGCACGGTGCGCAACATCACGGGCGTGGAGGTGACCAACCTCACGGCGATCGTCGAGGACGGGCGGATCAAGAGCTACCGGGCGAACGTCAACCTCGCGTTCGCCGTCGAGGCGCCGGAAGACCGCCCGGCCGCGGGCGGCGACGAACGGCGCGGATCGTTCTGAGCGGCGGGGGCGGGCGCCCCGGCGGCCGCCCCCATCACGCCCCCGGGCCGGCCTGCAGCAGCCGCCGCACGACGGCGGCGGCCGCGCCTCCATCCGCCCGGCCGCGGCACCGGGGGAGCAGCACGGCCATCACCCTGCCCATCTGGGCGACGCTCGTGGCCCCGACCTCCGCGACGGCCTGCCGCGCCAGCGCCTCCAGGGCGTCCGCGGTCAACGGTTCGGGAAGGTAGGACCGCAGGATATCGGCTTCCGCGCGCAGCTGCTGCTCGGCGTCGGGGCGGCCCTTTCCCGCCAGGTCGGCCATGGCGTCGAGCCGCTGGCGGAGTTCGCGCTCGATGACGGCCGCCGTTTCCTCCTCGCCCAGCGGCCGACGGGCGTCGATCTCGGCTGTCTGCACGGCGGCCAACGCCATGCGCAGCACGGAGAGGCGCAGGCGGCCCGCCGCCCGCGCGCGCAGCGCCTCCTTCACGTCCGCATCCAGTCGTTCCCGCAAGGTCATGGAGCGTTTCCCTCCCCGGCCTACCCGGGGGGCCAGGACATCGCCCGGCCGCCCAACAGGTGCAGATGCAGGTGGGATACCGTCTGCCCGCCGTCCGCGCCGGTGTTCACCACGACGCGGTAGCCGCCGCGGAGCCCCAGGACGGCCGCGAGCTCCCGGCATGTGGCCAGGAGGCGGCCGAGCGTCGCATCCTCCCCAGGGGGCACGTCCGCGAGGCTGGTGTGATGGGCGCGCGGCACGACGAGCACGTGCGTCGGCGCCTGCGGGTGGACGTCGGCGAAGGCGATCACCGCCTCGTCGCTGTGGAGGATCTTGGCCGGAACCTCGCCCGCCGCGATGCGGCAGAAGATGCAGTCCGACACCTGGCGGCCCCCTCCCCCGGATCCCCGCTGCCCGCCCCCGGCGGCCGACGCCGTCCCGGCCCCGCGGGACAAGGTTCGCGGGCCGCGGCGGCGGAGCCTTCTCGGCCGGCGGCCCGGTCCCGCCCCGGGCTCCGGCGCCGCTCCTATCCGGCCCCCGGACCGTGGCGGTCGGCGTGCCGTTCGAGGGCGAGGTCGATGAGCCTCGTCACGAGCTGGCGGTAGGGCAGGCCGCTTGCCGCCCACAGCCGCGGATACATGCTCGTCGCGGTGAACCCGGGAATCGTGTTCAGCTCGTTGACGAAGAGCCGCCCGCTGGGTCGCTCCAGGAAGAAGTCGACGCGCGCCATGCCCGCGCAGTCCAGGACCTCGAAGGCGCGGATCGCGAGTTCGCGCACCGCCCGCCGCGTCTCCGCGGGCAGATCGGCGGGGACCCGCAGGTCCGCGCCGCCCGCCGAATACTTCGACTCGTAGTCGTAAAACGCTCCATGAGGCACCACCTCGCCGACCACGGACGCCTCGGGCGCCTCGTTCCCCAGGACGCCGCACTCCAACTCGCGCGCGTCCTCCACCGCGCGCTCGGAGACGATGCGCGCGTCGTGCCGCGCGGCCAGGGCGAGCGCATCCCCGAGCTCCGCCGCGGTCGCCGCCCGGCTGATGCCGACGCTGCTGCCGAGGTTGGCCGGCTTGACGAAGCATGGCAGGCCGATGGCGGCCTCCACCTCGGCCACCGCCGCCGCCGGGTCGGTCCGCCAGCGGCGGCGCGGAAGCAAGTGGTACGGGACGACGGGCAGGCCATGGCGGACGAAGAGGTCCTTCTGCACGATCTTGTCCATGCCCACGGCGGAGCCCAGCACGCCGGCGCCCACGTAGGGCAGGCCGGCCAGCTCCAGCAGCCCCTGGATCGTCCCGTCCTCGCCGTTGGGCCCGTGGAGGACGGGGAAGATCACGTCCAGCCGGCCGAGGCGGCCCTCCCGGGCGCCCGGCCCCGGCGAGATGAGCGCCCGCTCCTCGCCGGGCATCACGGCCACGGGCGCGCCGGCCGCGCGCGAGCCGGTCGTGCCGGCCTGCGGCGCGCCCGGGCCCAGGCGCAGGGCGGCCTCGGTATCCCCGGGCAGGAGCCAGCGCCCGTCGCGGGCGATGCCGATCGGCACCGCCTCGAAGCGGTCCGGATCCAGGGCCTCGATTACCGAGCGCGCCGACGCCAGGGAAACCTCGTGCTCCCCGGAGCGTCCGCCGAATACGACCCCGACCCGCAAACGACCCCGGCTCCCCTGCCCGCCCGTCCCCGCCGCCCCGCCTTCGTGCGCCTCTCGGGCCGTCGCGGCGCCGCCGGGGAGCGGTTCCCGCGCCGGCCGCGCCGATCCATCCGTCTATGCGGCGGGGCCGCCGGTCGCCTCCCATGCGGCCTGGACCAGCACGACGGCGACGAGCGCCGCCGTCTCCACCCGGAGGATGTGCGGGCCGAGCGGGCAGAGGACCGCGCCGGCGGCCTCCGCCGCCCCCTGCTCCGCCGGGCTCCAACCGCCCTCGGGCCCGATCGCGACCAGCACCCGGGCCACCCCCGCGGGCCACGCCCGCACGGCCGCGGCGATGCTCCCCCGGCCGTCCGGATCGGCGACCAGGGCCGGCCCGCCGAACGCCGACAGCACCTGCGCGAGCGAGGCGGCGTCGAGGAGCGCCGGCACCGTGCGGCGGCGCGCCTGGCGGGCGGCGGCCTCGGCCAGCCGGGCCCAGCGGGCGGCGCGCGCCGCCCCAACCCCGGCGCGGACCGATCGCTCGGCGTGCAGCGGCAGGATGGCGTCCACCCCGACCTCGACGGCCTTCTCGATGAGCCAGTCCATCCGCGACGGCGCCGCCGGCGCGACGGCCAGCGTCA
>JAJYVV010000032.1 GCA_021791815.1 Bacillota bacterium
GGCCGGTGCGGCCCAGGGCCGCCGGGACCGCGCGGCGCGCCGCCGCGGCGCGTGGCGGATCGGCGGCGCCGGCCTCGCCGGGGCGGCGGTGGGCGCGATCGCCGTGGGGACCGCCGTGCCGACGCTGCGCGCGGGCGCGCAGGGGCTGCCCTCGATCCAGACCGTCGCGCAGCCCGCGGAGTCCGGCGCCGGAGCGCCCGCCATCGCGGTGTACAGGACCCTCGGCCCCGCCGTCGTCCTCGTGTCCAACCAGCAGGCCGCGGGCTCGGGCTTCTTCGGCACGGGAGGGGCGACGGACTGGGGCAGCGGCGTGATCGTCTCGTCCGACGGGTACATCGTGACCAACGACCACGTGATCCAGGACGCCGCGCAGATCTCCGTCACGCTGGCGGACGGGTCCTCCTACCCGGCCAGGCTGGTCGGCGACGACCCGTCCACCGACCTGGCCGTCCTCAAGATCCAGCCCACGCAGCCGCTCCAGCCCGCGACGTTCGCCAACTCCAGCCAGGTGGTGCCGGGCCAGGTGGCCATCGCCATCGGCAATCCCCTGGGACCGCAGGACCCGCAGTCGGTGGACCAGGGCATCGTCAGCGCCATCCGGCCGACCCTCTATGGGCTGGACGCCTCGCAGGAGCGGGTCACGACGATGATCCAGACCGACGCCGCGATCAACCCCGGCAACTCCGGGGGGCCGCTGGCCAACGCGCAGGGCCAGGTCATCGGCATCGTCAGCATGAAGACCGTGTCCACAGGGGAACGCGGCGTACAGGCCGTGGGCCTCGGGTTCGCCATCCCCTCGGACCTCGTGCAGCGGGTCGCCAACGAGCTGATCCAGTACGGCTACTACAAGTGGGCGTGGCTGGGTATCACGTTCCCGCCGAACGCCGCCAACGCGCTGCCGGGCCAGCCCGAGACGTTGACCGTCGCCACCGTGGCGCCCGGGACCCCGGCCGCCGGCGTCCTCCAGCCCGGCGACGCGCTCGCGTCGTGGAACGGCCAACCCGTGCGCAACTACTACGATCTGGTCGCCGACATCACGGCCGCGCAGCCGGGCCAGACCGTCGCCCTGGGCATCGTCCGGAACGGCCGGTCGGAGACCGTCCACGTCACGCTGGGGACGGAGCCGGAATCCGAGGCGCTCGGCGGTGCGGCGGGGTCCGGTGGATCCGGCGGCTCGGGCGCGGCCCCCGGCAGCGGGACGGGCCCCGGCGGGATCATCGTCGTGCCCGGGCTCCCCGGGTACGGGAGCAACGGCTGAGATCGGTGCGCTCCTCGTGGCCTTTGTTCCCGGCCGCCTGCGCGGTGCGTTTCCTGCCTGGCGATTCCTGCTTCGGCGCGGCCGGTCGCACCAGGCCAGATCCACAGGCGTTCTGCGTCTCCGGGGAACTCCAGCCGACGAGCGGGAGGCTGCGCGCGGCGCTCAGGTCCCGGTCGATCTCCGGTCCCCGCGCCTCGCACCGGAAGGCCGCTCGCCGAGCGACATCACGTCTGGGACGCGGCCGCCCCACCACATCCGCCTCTTCCAGCTTGGACGATTCCACCAAGATCGTCCCGGCAGGCATCGGGCGCGCTGGCGCAGGCGGCTTGCCGGCCTTCCCCCGTCCGAGAGCCTCATGGTCCTTCGATGCATGTTCGATGTGGGCCGCCCCCCGGGCCCCGCGGCTCGGGCCGGACCGCGATGGGTCCCGGCCCTCGAAGCCGGGGGCGCCCGGGCCGCCGCCGCGACCGTGCGGCGGGTTCCGCAGGTTTGGAGCCGTCATGATCCAAGTTCCCGGATCGACGGGCGGCGTGCCCCGGCCGGTGCTGCCGGGCCGCGGGGGCGCGGCCGCTCCCCTGTGGCCCGCACGTTCCCCGGTCGGAGGTGCCCGCCGGGTGGAGCCCCCGGGTCCGCGGGTCCCGGAGGCGGCCGGCGATGATCCCCCGGGCCGCCCCGCCGCCCCCCGCATCCGCAGCGCGCGCCCCCGCCTGGCGGTGCTGCGCAGCGGCCACGCCTACGCCGACGCCTTCGTCGACCCCGAGGGTCTGGACATCGGGCTCGCGGCCGTCACCGACGGGCGCCTGCTCGCCCGCTTCGTGGAGTTCGCCGGGGTGCGGCCCGGGTGCGCCGTGGTCGAGGTGGGCGCCGGGACGGGCCTCCTGACCTTCGAGGGCGGCCTGGCCGAGGCCGTGGGCACCGCCGGCGAGGTCCTGGGCACGGACCCCGCCGGCCCCCTCCTGCGCCTCTTCCGCCGCAAGGGCGCTCGGTACGGCCCGGGCCGCGTCCGCGCCGAGTGGGCCCCCGCGGAAGCCCTGCCCATCGCGGACGGCCAGGCGGACGTGGTCTGCGGCAGCCGCTTCCTGCACTACTGCGACATCCCGCGGGCCCTCGCGGAGATGCGGCGCGTGGCGCGCCCCGGCGGCTGCGTCGCGGTCCTGGCGGTCCTGGAGCCCATCCTCCCCGTCGCCTGGCTCCGCCTGGCCGCCGTGCTGGGCGAGGCGTGGCCCGGCGACGGCCGCGCCGTTCCGGCTGGCGTCGGCCCAGGGCTCCTCCACCCCGAGGGCGCGGTGGCCGCCGCCTTCGGGAGATGCGGCCTGGAGCGGGTCGAAACGCGGCGCGCCGCGCAGCGAGCGGACTTCCCCGATCCGGCCCTCAGCCTGCGCCTTGTCAGCCAGCTCTCCGTGCTCGAGGCCCTGGCCCGCAACCTGCCGCCCCGGCTCCAGGGTCCCCGCCTCGATGCGGCCTACCGCGAGCTGCGCGCCATGTTTCAATGCGTGCCGGCGCGCTCCCGCCGGATGGTGCTGCGCTACGAGTTCGTGCGCGGCCGCGTACCTGAGGGCCGCGGCTGAACGGGCGCGCGACGCGGTTGACAGCGCCGCGGGCCGGGCGGGAAGATGGGCTGGACTTCCGCCGCCCTCGGCGCCGGCGGCGGGCGCATCCCGCGCCACCCGGGGAGGCACCACCCGCAATGAGCGATCGTGTCCGCGAGATCCTGGGCTGGTACACGTCGGACAACGCCGGAACGAAGACCAACCTGTCGCGGCTGCTGCGGGCGGGCCGGCTCGGCGGCACCGGCCGCATGATCATCCTTCCGGTGGACCAGGGCTTCGAGCACGGGCCGGCGCGCAGCTTCCAACCCAATCCGGCCGGCTATGATCCCCGGTACCATATCGAACTCGCCCTGAAGGCCGGCCTTTCGGCCTACGCGGCGCCGCTCGGGTTCCTGGAGGCGGTGGCCGGCGACTACGCCGGCGAGATCCCCCTCATCCTGAAGTGCAACAACCACGAGCTGCTGGTGGGCGAGGAAGCCGACCCGGTCTCCGCCGTCACGGCCTCGGTGCACGACGCCCTGCGACTGGGCTGCGTCGCCGTGGGCTTCACGATCTATCCCGGATCCGCCCTCGCGCGCGGGATGTATGAACAGGCGCGCGCGCTCGCGGAGGAGGCCAAGGCCGCGGGCCTGGCCGTCGTCGTCTGGTCCTATCCCCGGGGCAGCCACCTGAGCAAGGATGGGGAGACCGCCCTGGACGTCGTCGCCTACGCCGCCCACATCGCGGCCCAGCTCGGCGCCCACGTGATCAAGGTCAAGCTGCCCACGGCCCACCTCGAGCAGGCCGCCGCCGCGAAGGTCTACCAGCAGGCGGAGGTCCCGCTCGAACCCCTTTCCGAGCGGGTGCGCCACGTCGTCCAGGCGTCGTTCGGAGGCCGCCGGATCGTGATCTTCTCGGGCGGGGCCCGGTCCGACGACGCATCGGTCCTGGCGGAAGGCCGCGCGATCCGGTCCGGGGGCGGGTTCGGGTCGATCATCGGCCGGAACTCGTTCCAGCGCGCAGAGGCGGACGCCCTGCGCCTGCTCGGCCAGCTCGCCGAGATCTACGCCGGGTGACGGCGGGCCCGCGAAGGTCCCCGGGCGGGCCGTCATGGGGGGGCGCGGGGTCATGAGTGCCGCCGCCGAGGCGCGCCCGCGCCAGATGGAGCGGCTGGACCGCGGCGTGGTCGCCGTGGCGCTGCCGGAGGGCGGCGCGTACGTCGGATGGCGCCTGCTCGGCACGGACCCGGCCGACGTCACCTTCGAGGTGCGGCGCGACGGCGCCGCCGTGGCGACGGTCCCTGCGGGGGCGGGCACGTGCCTTGTGGATCCGCGCGGCGCCGCCGGCGCCCGCTACACGGTCCTGGCCCGGGCGGGCGGCCGCGAAATCGGGGCGGGCCCGCCGGCCTCGGCGTGGCCCGCGCCCTACCTGCCGGTGCCGCTCCGTGTGCCGCCCCCGGGGACCGCTCCCGACGGCCGGGCCTTCACATACAGCGCCGGCGACGTCAGCCCCGGCGACCTCGACGGCGACGGACGGTATGAGCTGGTGCTGCTCTGGAACCCCTCGAACGCCCACGACAACGCCCACGCCGGGTATACCGGCAACGCCCTCCTCGACGCCTACCGACTCGACGGCGCCCTTCTCTGGCGGATCGACCTGGGCGTGAACATCCGCGCCGGGGCGCACTACACGCAGTTCCTGGTGTATGACTTCGACGGCGACGGCCGGGCGGAGGTCGCCTGCAAGACGGCGGATGGCACGAAGGACGGGACCGGCGCGGTCCTGGGCGACGGTTCCGCCGACCACCGCGACGCGCGGGGCTATGTCCTCGCCGGCCCCGAGTATCTCACCGTGTTCGAGGGGGCCAGCGGGCGGGCGCTCGCCACGGCCCCGTACGACCCGCCCCGCGGCGACGTGGCCGCATGGGGGGACGCCTACGGCAACCGCGTGGACCGGTTCCTCGCCTGCGTGGCATACCTGGACGGGGAGCGCCCCGACCTGATCCTGTGCCGGGGCTACTACACGCGCAGCGTCGTGGCCGCGTGGCGCTTCCGCGGGGGGCGCCTCTCGCCCGTCTGGACGTTCGACAGCGACCGTCCCGGGCTGGGCGGGTACGCGGGCCAGGGCAACCACAACCTCGCCGTGGCGGACGTCGACGGCGACGGCCGCGACGAGATCGTCTACGGGTCGTGCTGCATCGACCACGACGGCACCGGGCTGTACACGACGGGGTTGGGGCACGGCGACGCGATGCACGCGGGCGACCTCGACCCGGAGCGACCAGGGCTCGAGGTCTTCCAGGTGCACGAGACGCCGTCGGCCCACGGGATCGAGGTGCACGACGCCCGCACGGGGCAGGTCCTGTGGGGCGTGCCCACCACCCGCGACACCGGGCGCGGGCTCGCGGCCGACGTCGACCCCCGCCACCCCGGCGAAGAGGTCTGGGCCGGCGGCGCGATCTACACCTGCCGGGGGGAGCGCATCGGGGACCGCGCGCCCTCGTCGACCAACTTCGCCCTGTGGTGGGACGGCGACCTCCTGCGCGAACTGCTGGATGGAAACCGCATCGACAAGTGGGACCCGGCCGCCCAGCGCACCGTGAACCTGATCACCGCGGAAGGGTGCGCGGCCAACAACGGCACGAAGGCCGTGCCGTGCCTGCAGGCGGACCTGTTCGGCGACTGGCGGGAAGAGGTGGTCTGGCGGACGGAGGACAGCCGGGAACTCCGCATCTACACGACCACGGAGCCCACCGCCGCGCGGCTGCCCACCCTGATGCACGACCCGGTCTACCGGCTGGCCGTCGCGTGGCAGAACACGGGGTACAACCAGCCGCCGCGCCCAGGCTTCTTCCTGGGCGAGGGGATGGCGCCGCCGGCGCGGCCGGCCATCCGGGTGGGCGGCCCTCCCTCCCCGGCCCCCGGGGCCGGGCCATCACCCTGAGGCCTCCGGCCGATTCCCCCACCGCGGGGGCACCGGGGCCGGCCACGACGGCTCAACGAGGCGACGGCCCGCCGTCCCCCCCGCCCGCCATCGCCTCGATCCGGCGCCACAGGTCCGGGGGCACCGGGAGGACCGACAGGCGGGGCTGGCGCATCAGGACCCAGTCGGCGAATGCCGGATCCGCGCGCATCGCTGCCAGGGGGACCGGCCGCGCGAATCGGTGGACCGGCTCCACGTCCACGACGACGACGCGCGGATCCGCCTGACCGGGCTCGGGGTAGGGCGCGCTGACCACACGGCAGACGCCCACGGCCCGCCGCTCGCCGCCCGTGTGGTAGAAGAGGGCGAGGTCCCCGGGCCGCATCGCCGCGATGTTCCGGAGGGCTGTCCAGTTCCGGACCCCGTCCCACCGGTCGCGCCCGAGGCGGACGAGGTCGTCCCACCCGAATGCGTCCGGCTCCGTCTTCACCAGCCAGAGGGCCAAGCTAGTCGCCCGTCTCCCCGTGCTCCTGGCAGTACTGCAGCAGGATCTCGATCTCCGCCACCTGGATGCGTTCCAGGACGGGGTGCGGTCCGGTGCTCCCGCGCGTGGCGCCGCACCAGTCGGCGAACCTCGGGGGATCCCAGCGCGCGGCAGCCTCGAGGTCCGCGCGCCGCTGGCCCGCCCATCCATTGCCCTGCGCCTCGGCGGCCGCGGCGATCCGCAGGGCCGCGCCGTGGACGGCGGGGAAGGCGGGGTGCGCGCCCACGCGGCGGAACCAGTAGCCGGCGTTCTCCAGGTCGCCCTCGCGGCGGTGCATGATGCCGTGCCAGTATGCCCCGGTCGCCCCGGGGAGCCCCTGGCTCAGGGTGTGCGACTCGCCGAGCGCGTCGTCCCAGAGGAGCAGGCCGGCCCGCACCGGCGCGGGCGCCTCCAGCGCGGCGATCCGCGCCGCCAGGTCCGGGTCCCATGGCGCCCAGGGCTTGGGAACGAACAAGGCCGGCGCCGGCACCCGCGCGCGCAGCCGGGCCGCCACGTCGGCCAGATCCTCCCGGGCCGGCTGGAACCACGGCCCTCCGTCCACGCCCGCACGCCCCCCTACCGGCCGCCGCGGGGCAGGAAATGGTCGATCTCGGTGGCGCTCCCCAGGATGAGCGGTACGCGCTGGTGGATCTCCCTGGGCACGATCGTCAGGATGTCGCTGTCCTCCGAGACCGCGCGGCCCCCGGCGATCTCGGCGATGAAGGCCAGCGGAGCCGCCTCGTACAGGAGGCGCAGCTTGCCGTTCCGGTTCCTGTCGTCGGACGGGTACAGGTACACCCCGCCCTTGACGAGGATGCGGTGGAAGTCCGCCACGAGGGCGCCCGAATACCGCGTGCTGTGACCCGCGGCGCCGCGGAGCCACTCCACGAAGGCCTGCACCCGCGGCGACCAGCTGCGGTAGTTCGCCTCGTTGGCGCCGTAAGACGAGCCCTCCTCCGGCATCCGCAAGGGCCCGCGCGTGTACAGGAACTCGCCAATGCTGGGGTCGTAGGTGAACAGGTTGACGCCGTGCCGCGGCATCGCGAGGACGCAGACCGTGGCCGGCCCATACATCACGTAGCCGGCGGCGATCTGCGTCCGGCCGTCGCCCCGCACGTGCTGGGTCCTGCGCACGGAGAAGATCGAGCCGATCGAGAGGTTGACGTCGAGGTTGCTGCTGCCGTCGATGGGGTCGAAGAACAGCGCATACTCCCCGGTGTTGTGGCGGGCCATGTGCATCTCGTCCCGGATCTCCTCCGAGACGAGGTCGCTGATCGCCGGGTTGCGCAGGAGGTTGTTGACGAACATGGCGTTGGCATATTCGTCGAGCCTCTGCACCGTCTCCCCCTGGACGTTGGTGTGGCCGGTGGCCCCCAGCATGCCCTGCAGGCCGGCCACCCGCAGTTCCGCCGCGACCTTTTTGGCCGCGAAGGTGACCTGGCGGATCATCGCCCGGAACTCCACGGGTTCTCCCCGCAGCGCGAGATACTCGGGCAGCGTGGTCTCGGTGGTCTCGGCCTCAACGGCGGGCGTGTCCGCCGCGGTCGACATCCGGGATCCCCTCCCGCGGGCCCAGCGTGCGCGGCGCGCGGCACCGAAGATCCGGCGCGCCCGGATCGCCCCAAAGATGCGCCGACTGGCCCGTGATTCCTCCCGCGCGAGGCCCGTTCCGCGCGGCGGAACCCCGGGCTGCCTCGTTCGCCGGGCGGGCTCGGGCCGGTGAAGGCGGTGCCCGGCGAGGGCATCACCCCCGTGTCCCCGGCACTCCGCCGCGCATCCAGCCCCGCAGGTCCGCCGCGAACTGCCGAAGAAGGACGACGACGGCCGGCGCGAGGAGGGGCGGCGCATCGCCGCGGCGCACGGAGGCCAGCAGGGCATCCAGCGCCGCGTCCGCCCGGAGCAGGGCCGCCCGCGCGGCGGTACGGCCCTGCGAGGCGGGCGGGCCCTCCAGGGCCGCGGTGGCGGCGGCCAGGTTGCGGCACGCCGCGCGGAGCAGGTCCGGGGGGAGCGCGCGGCCTTCGGCGGCGGACGCGTCGGCCGCGTGGCGCGCGAGTGCGCGCACGTGCCGATACAGCATCTCGATGCACCGCAGGCGGGCTTGCGCCGCGGCGAGGGCGGACCGGTCGATCCACGGCGCCCAGCGGGCGCCGGCCAGGACTTCCGGCAGGGTCAGCGCCTCCCGGCCCGCGGCCCGGGCGTGCGTGCGCACGGCGACAAGGTGGTCGCGGGCCGCCGCCGGCGACGCCCCGAACGCCGCGGGGCTCGCGCGCAGGTCCGCGGCCAGGGCCGCGCGCAGGCGCAGCGCCGCGCGCGACGAGGCGGCCACGGGATCGGCGGGCCAGAGCAGGGCCGAGACGGCCACGGCCATCGCCCCGCCCATGGCCGTCTCCCAGACGCGCGCCAGCGCATACCTCCAGCCCCCGCCGCCCGCCAGCAGGAGGATGGCCGAGACGGCAACCTGCGTGTTGGCCTGGGGACCGACGCGCACACGGGTGCCCGCCCAGAGGGCGACGAGCACCAGCGCGGCGGCGACGGGCGCGGACAGGCCGGGGCCGTGCAGGGCGACCAGGCCGATCCCGACGCCCGCGCCCACGCCGAGGATGCGCTGGGCCGCGGTGCGCACGGAACCGCCCGGGTTGTCCTGCAGGCTGAAGATGACCCCGAGGACGGCGAACGTCGGGCGGGGCGCGCCGAGGCGGCCGCCGAGCCACCAGGCCAAGCCGGAGGCCGCCGCCGCCCGCACCGCTTGCCGGAACGTCTCGGACCCGGCGACCCGGGCCGCCCGGCGCCGGAGCCGCCCCCACCCGTCCGGTGCGCCGCTGGGCATCGGAGGCAATGTCCCCGGGGGATCGGGCGGCTATGCCCCCCACGACCCGGGGCCCGCGGGCGTCACGGCGCGGCGCGCAGCAGGGCCCCCAGGACCCGGACCGCGCCGGCCACGTCGTCCGGGGAGCAGACCTGGACCGGGGCGTGCGGATAGCGGAGGCCGAAGCCGATCGCCGCCGCGTCCACGCCCGGCCCGGCGGTCCGGGCGGGCCCGGCGGGACTCGCGCCCGGGTCCGCCACGGCACGCTGCAGGGGCACGCCGGCCCGCGCGGCGGCGCCTTCCAGGGCCGCGAGCGCGCCGGACGCGGACAGCAGGCCGCGGTCGGACACCAGGAGGGCGGGACCGGCCCCCAAAGCGACCTGGCCGCCGCGGGGCGCCCCCGGGGCGGCGGAGACCGCGCCGACGGCGAGGACGAGGTCCGCGGGGTGGGCGCGGCAGAGCGCGGCGGCGCCCGGGCTCCCCAGTTCGCTCTGGCCCACGAAGGCCACCGTGGCATCCCACGCCAGGTCGGGGCCCACCGCGCCCGCGCACACCTCCAGCGCCGCGGCGCAGGCGGCGCGGGACGCCAGGGCCTTTCCGCACACGGCGCCCCCCGGGAGCACGACCGCCTCGAGGTCGGGCACGGCGGCGTCGCCCTCCGCCACCGCGCCGGCCGCCTCGGCCCGGTTGCGGAAACCGAAGTCCAGGCGGACGGACGCGCCTCCCGGCCGGCTCCGGCCGACGAATGGGCCACGCCCGCCCGCCACCGCGGCCCGTGCGCCGGAGGGTAGCCGCACGCGGCCGCCGCGCCAGGCGGCCGCCGGCCACCGCCCCAGCGCGGCCGCATGGGCCCGGCCGCGGCGATCCAGGCCCGTCACGACCAGCGCGGGCTCGTCCATGGGCACGAGGAGGAGAAGGCGCGGGGCGCCCGGCCGCGGGGACAGGCGAACCGCGAGGTCGCCCGCGGCGTCGGGAGGGTCCGCGCGCCACGCCGGCGGCAGCAGGGCCTCCAGCCCACGGCGCACAGGCCCCTCCCGGCCAGGCGGGCCGGCGATGGCCGACAGCTCGAGGATCCTCCGGACGAGCCCCTCCGTCCCGGACGTCATCGCGCCCCGCCCCAGGCGCGGGCGAGCCAGGCCGCGAGGACGGCCGCCGTGGCCCGGAGGTCACGGGGGTCCATGACGGAGGCGGGCGTGTGCAGGTAGCGGCAGGGGACGGAGACGACGGCGGCGCGCACACCGGCCTCCTGGAACGCCCGCGCGTCGGTGCCGCCGCCCCCGCCGGCCCTCCGCTGGTGGGGAAGCCCTCCGGCTGCGGCGGCGCCGGCCAGCGCGGCCGCCAGCTCGCCGTCGGCGAGCACCGTCGCGTCGCAGGCGGTGATCGCGGGGCCGTGTCCGAGGCGCACCGTCCCCGCGGACGGGCCGCCGGGCACGTCCGCGGCCGCCGTCGCCTCCGCCACGACGCAGACGTCGGCCCCGAGCCCGCGGGCCACGGCCGCGGCCCCCCGGGCCCCCACCTCCTCCAGCACGGTGAAGGCGACGGCGAGGGGGCCGCAGGTGTCGGGCCGCAGCGCCTCGAGCACCGCGGCGAGGGCGGCGACCCCGGCGCGGTCGTCCAGGGCCTTGGCGCGAAACAGGCGCCCCAGGGCGCCCGCGGGGCCGCGGAACGCCGCGCGGACCCCGGGGCGCACGCGGACGGCGGCCTCGGACCGGTTGGTGGCGCCGATGTCGATGCGGAGGTCCGCAGGGTCCGCGGGACGCCGGCGCGAGGCCCCCGACAGGACATGGGGCGGGGGGCCGACCACCGCCCCGGCCAGGCCCGATGGACCCACGCCGACCATGCAGCCCGGCAACACGCGCGGATCGCACGCCCCCACCGGCCGGAACCGGAGGAGCCCGGACTCGTCGATCCCGGTGACGATCAGGCCGACCTCGTCGAGGTGCGCGGCGAGGACCACCCGGGGCCCGGGCCCGCGGTCCCAGCCGCGGCGCACGACCAGGGTCCCGAGCGGATCGACCCATGCCTCGTCCGCGAACCGCCGCACCCGCGCCCAGACGGCCTCGCGCACGGCGCCCTCGTCCCCGGACACGCCCGGCAGGCGGCAGAGGTCGGCGAGCCAGGCCAGGTCCACAGCGGCCGCCGCGGCGCCGCCGGCCCTCCGGGCGCCCCGCGGCACGGCCCGTCGGACGCGGGAGCGGCGCGGCCCGTCGGCCGTCCGGCCGGAAGCCGGGGGTACGCTCAAGGTCGCTCCGCCGCCCCGCGCGGCAGCGCCCGGTCCCGAAGCCAGGCGGGCGTCACGGCCGCCGCGAACGCCCGGAGGAGGGAGCCGGCGGCCGCGACGTCGTCGTAGGCGCAGGTCTCGGCGGCCCCGTGCATCGACCGGACGGGGATGGACAGGAGCCCGGCCGGGATGCCGCCGGCCGCGGCCTGCAGGGCCCAGACGTCGGTGCCGGCCGCGTCCTCCCGCACCTCGCGCTGCAGCGGGACCTCCAGGCGCGCCGCCTCGCGCTCGACCGTCTCGGCGATCGCCGGGTCGAAGCCCGGCCCCACGGCCACGGCGGGTCCCCGCCCCGGGTGCATCGCGCGATCGCCCTCCGCGCCGGGTTGGACGGCGAACCCCGCGTCGACCACGAGGGCCGCCGCGGGCCGGATGCGCCGGGCGACGGCGCCGATGCCCCGCAGGCCGACCTCCTCCTGCACGTTGGCGGCCAACCACACGTCGGCGGCGGCCGGCAGGGCGGCGAGCCCGAGAAGGGCTTCGTGGAGGGCCGCCACGCCCGCGCGGTTGTCCAGGCCCGCGCCGGCGATGCCCTCGCCGATCAGCCGCAGGGGCTCCGGCCGGAAGCGGCCGAAGTCCCCAGGCCGCACGGTCCGGCCCAGATCGCGGTCCGAACAGCCCGTGTCCAGGGCCAGCGCCGCGAAGGGCGGAAGGCCGCGGCGCACGGGCAGGAGGTGCGGCGGCAGCGTCGCCGCCACGGCGGGCACCGGCCGGCGCCCCTCCACGATCACCTCGCGGCCGAGCAGCGCCCGGGCGTGCAGCCCGCCCACCGGAGCCGCCCGCAGGAAGCCGCCCGGAAGCAGCCGGGTGACCTGCAGACCCACGGTATCGAGGTGGGCGGCGAGGAGGACGGCCGGGCGCGGACCCGTCCCCCGGCCGGCCCGGAAGGCGAGCACCGTGCCGAGCCGGTCGATCTCGACGCCGTCGGCCAGCGGGGGTGCCCAGACACGGCGCAGCACGGCCGCGGCGGGCCCCTCGCCGCCGGCCGGGCCTCCGGCCGCGAGCAGTTCGAGCAACAGGTCGCGGCCCCCCGGCACCAGGCCCCGATCCCTCCCGGACTGGACCAGGGTTCCGCGAGCGCCCATGCGCTCCTGCTCCCGGGCGCGACGCCCGGCGCGCGGGCCCGGCCCCCGGCTGCGCTCGAGGGGTCTCCGTCAGGATACGCCCTGCGGGCGGCCGCTCGCCGGCCTCGTGAGGCGGCGGACCAGGCGGCCCAGGGCGGCGGGCAGGCGGACCACGCGAATCACCAGCACGTACGGCGCCTCCCTCGCGGCAGCGGCGCGGCGGGTGCCGCGGAGCGGCGCGTCCCGGGCCCGCCGCCCGTCCCCGGTCCGGCGTGCGCCCCGCGCCGCGCGACAGGCCCCCACGACCTCCGCGACCTGCGGCCGCGGCTCCGCAGCCTATGCGCTGGGGCCGGCCGGTGCGCCGGTGGACGGGCCCGCGCCGGTCGCGCCCTCCGCCCAGCGGTCCGCTTCGGCCCGCAGCTCGCGCGCGGCCGCGACGGGGTCCGGCCGGCCGAAGATGGCGGACCCGGCGACCAGGGTGTCCGCGCCCGCCGCCACGATGCCCCGGGCGACCTGGGGATCGATGCCGCCGTCGACCTCGATCCGGCCGCGCCATCCGTGGCGCTGGGCGGCCGCCCGGAGGCGCTCGACCTTGGGGGGGACGGCTGGGAGGAAACTCTGGCCCCCGAAGCCGGGATTGACGGTCATGGCCAGGATCAGGTCGGCGGTGTCCCACACGTACTCCACGGCCGTCTCCGGCGTGTGGGGATTGAGCGCCACGCCGGCCGCCGCGCCCAGGGCCCGGATGTGGGCGAGCGTGCGCTGGAGGTGGGGGCACGCCTCCACGTGCACCGTGATGCCGTCCGCCCCGGCGCGCCGGAAGGCGGGCACGAGGTCGTCGGGCTCGACGATCATCAGGTGCACGTCGAGGAAGAGGCCCGTGCGCCGGCGCACCGCCTCGACCACGCACGGGCCGAACGTGATGTTGGGGACGAACCGCCCGTCCATGACGTCCAGGTGCAGCACCTCGGCCCCGGCGGCCTCCGCCACGCGGCATGCGGCGCCGAGGTCGCCGAAGTCTGCCGCGAGGAGCGAGGGGGCGAGGCGGACGGGGTGCAGCGGCCCGAGCGGCGGGGCGACAGCGGCGTTGGCGGAGCGGGTGGACCTGGGCATGTTCGCCGCCTGACCGCCCTTGCGGGTCGTGCCGCCACCCGGCCTTTCGCCCGCCGGTGCGCCGGCCCGGGCGGCCGGCCCGCGGCGGGGCGGCGGAGGCACGGACACGCGGCGCGCGGTCAGGCCACCCCCCTTCGGCATCGTCCGGGGCGCTCCGCGTCGCCGGGCCGTTGCGGCGGGCCCGGGACGCGATGCTCCGGCTACCAGCGCGGCGGCCGCGCGCGCAGCTCGCCGAGTAGCAGAACATACCGCTCGTAGCGCGCCGCGTCCAGAGCGCCGCCGGCGACCGCCGCGCGGACGGCGCAGCCCGGTTCGGCGTCGTGCAGACACCCGCGGAAGCGGCATTCCGGCGCGCGGGCGAGATACTCCGGATAGAGCAGGGGCAGGTCCTCCGCGGCCACGTCCTCCAGCCCGAGCCGGGAAAAGCCGGGCGTGTCCGCGATGTAGCCGCCTCCCTCCCCGGGGAGCGGGAGAAGCTCCACCGAGCGGGTCGTGTGGCGGCCGCGGCCGGCGCGGCGCGACAGCTCCCCCGAACGCCGCGGGCGGCCGGGCACCAGGGCGCCCAGCAGGCGGGACTTCCCGCTGCCGCTCGGGCCGGAGAGCACGGCCAGCCGCGCGTGCAGCAGCGCGCGCAGCTCGGCCACGCCGTCGCCCTGGGCCGCGGAGGCGAGGAGGACGGCGTAGCCGGCCGCCGCGAACGGCTCCAGGGCCGCACGGGCTGCGGCGCGCCCGTGGGCGTCCAACACGTCGCACTTGTTGACGCAGACGATGGCCCCGCACCCCTGGACCGCGGCCTCCAGCAGCACGCGGTCGACGAAGGCGGCCGAGAACGGCGGCGCCTCCCAGGCCGTGACCACGACCACCACGTCCGCGTTGGCGATGGGCGGCCGCACCAGGGTGCGCTGGCGGGGCAGCACGAGGTCGATGACCCCCTCGCCGGCCCCAAGGTCCTTGCACAGGACCCTGTCCCCCGGCAGCGGCGCCACCGCCCCCGGACCCGAAGGCGCGGTCGATCCGGGCCCCGGCTGCGGCAGGACGGTCGCTCGCGCGACCTCGGCCGCGGTGGGGCCCGCCCTCCGGGGCGCGGGAGCCGGGCCGGCGGGGGAGGCCGCCGCCCCCTCCGGCTCCGCGGCCCCCGGCTCCGCGTCCAGTTCGTCCTCGTCGCCGGGGTCGAGGGCCGCCTCCTGCCGCTCGGCATCCCGCGCGTCCCGCCAGGCGCCGCGGCGGCCGCGCAGCCGGCCCCGCGCGCGGCAGACGAGCTCGCCCCCGCCGGGGAGCCCCACGCGGAACAGGCCGCCCGCGGCCTGCAGGATGATGCCCTCCACGGGCGCCGACTCGCCGGACGTCGGCGCCGTCACCCGCTCGCCGCCGGGGCCGCCGTCCCGGAAGCCGTGGTACCCGTCGCCGCCGCGCCCGCGGCCCCGCTGCCGGCCGCGGCCGTGCCGGAGCCCGCGGGGCCAGCCTGCGCGCCCGAGGCTCCCGTGGCGGAACCGGCCGCGGTCCCCGATCCCCCGGCCGTGCCGCCGACCGAGCCCACGCCGCGCGTCACCCCGTTCTCCAGCCAGGTGTAGGTGGCCCCGCTGGGTGAGGCCCAGCACAGCTGGACGGTGAACGGCTGGCCCTGCGCCACAGTCTGCTGGAACTCCTGCCGCGCAGGGCCCGACTCGGGCAGATCGCTGACCATGACCGTCTCCAGCATGCCCACCGCCGCGCCCGTCCCGGAGCCCGATCCCGACGCCGAGGGGCCCGACGCCGAGGAAGAACTCCCGCTCGACGAGGATCCGCTGGAGGATCCGCCGGGAGCGGCGGTGCTCGATCCACCGGGAAGCGTCTCGGAGAAGCCCGGCGTTCCAGGGGCGATGCCCCCGCTGCCGGAGGGGACCGACGGGGTCGGCGCCGCCTGGCCGCCGGTCGCGCTCCCGGCCACCACGCCCGCCGTAAGATGGAGCGCCTGCTGGTACACACATCCGGAACTGATGCTCAGGTTGACCGCCTGGCCGGGCAGGACCGCCGCGCCGGCGGCGGGATCGGTGGCGGTGACGACGCCGGCCGGCCAGCCGCTCTTCTGCTCCGTCGTCTGGCCCACGGTCCAGCCGCCCTGGGCGATGTCGGAGCGCACCGTGTTGGCGGGCTGGCCGACGTAGTCGGGCAGCCCGCCGGTGTTCGGTCCGGCGCTCAGGGTGAGGGTGACCGTCGTTCCGGCCGGAACCTCGGCGCCCTCGGCCGGGGCGCTGGCGGCCACCGACCCGGCGAGGACGGACGAGCTGAACTCGGCGGCGCCGGCGACCTGGTACTTCAGGCCCATTCCGGACAGTTCCGTCTCGGCCGCCTGGGGCGTCAGGCCGCTGAGGGCCGGCACCGCCACCTGGGGCGGCCCCAGCGATTGGTAGACCTGGACGGGGTAGTTCTTACGCACGGCGCTGCCGCCGCCCGGGACGGTGCGGATGACCAGGTTCTGCGGCACGGTCGCGTCGTACTGCTGATCGACGATGTATTGCAGGCCGTCCTGCCGCAGCGCCTGCTGGGCGGCGACCAGCGTGTCGCCGCCCAGCTGCGGGACGTCGACGACGCCCACGCTGAGCAGGTGGAGGGCCAGGACCGCCCCCCCGCCGAGGACGACGCCGAGGCCGACGACGATGCCGACCGCGACGCCGGCCGCGCGCAGCGCCCCGTGCGCGCGGCCGGCCCGCCCGGACCGGCTCGTGCGCGCGCCCTCCTCGGCGCCGCCGCCGTCCGCGCCTTCCTCCGCCGCCGCAGCCACGAGGACGGGGTCGGGCCCGGCATACCGCGGCACCCGGCCGGCGCGCACATCCAGCAGGTCGGCCTCGAACTCCACGGTCGAGGGGTAGCGGTCGTCGGGCGACTTGGCCATGGCGCGGGCGACCACCGCCGCCAACCCGCCGGGCAGGTCCTGGCGGAGGCCGGCCGGGTCGGGCACCGGCGCCTGCACGTGCTGCAGGGCGACGGCGAGGGCCCCGTCGCCGTCGTACGGCACCCGGCCCGTCAGGGCCTCGAACAGCATGACGCCGGTCGAGTAGATGTCGCAGCGCAGGTCGGTCGCATGCCCCTGGACCTGCTCGGGGGCCGCGTAGTGCGCCGTGCCCACGATGGCCCCGCTGTGCGCCATGGTCACGGCCGCGTCGGCCCGCGCGATGCCGAAGTCGGTCACCTTGACGCGGCCGTCGCGCGTCAGGAGCACGTTCTGCGGTTTGACGTCGCGGTGGATCACCCCCGCGGCATGGGCCTGGCCCAGGGCCCGCAGCACCTGCACGGTGATGTCGAGGGCCTCGCCGACGGGCAGCGGCCCCTCCTCCTGGATGCGGTCCTTCAGGGTGCGGCCGTCGATGAATTCCTGGACGATGTAGTAACAGTCGTCGCCCTCCTGGCCGACGTCGTAGACGGCGACGATGTTGGGATGGGACAGCATCGCGGCGGCGCGCGCCTCCCGCCGGAACCGCACCACGAACTGCGCGTCGCCGGCGAACTGCGCCCGGAGGATCTTGAGGGCGACCTGGCGGCGGAGGAATGCGTCCACCCCGCGGTAGACGGTCGCCATGCCGCCGCCGCCCACGCGACCCTCGACGATATACCGCCCGCCCAAGGTCCGACCGATCAAGCGGTGCCCCATCCTCCCCGCGGTCAGCCCGGATGCGGAGGGCCGCCCCGGCGCGGCGCCGCCTATGCGCGGGCCGCGATCACGGTGATGTTGTCGGGCCCCCCGCGCGCGTTGGCCAAGGCCACCAGGCGTTCACAGAGCGCCAGGGGCATGTCCGCCCGGCGCGCCGAGCGCACGATCTCCTCTCCGCCCACGACGGCGGTCAGCCCGTCCGTGGTGAGGATCAGCCAGTCGCCCCCTTGCAGCTCCGTCACACCGGTTTCGACCTCGATGGGTCCGTCCATGCCCAGGGCCTGGGTGAGCAGGTTGCGGTGCGGGTGCTGCCGCGCCGCCTCCTCACCGAGGACCCCGTCGGCCACCAGCCGGCCCGTCACCGAATGGTCGCGCGTCAGGAGCGTGAGATGCCCCGCGCGGAGAACGTAGGCCCGGCTGTCGCCCACATGCCCCCAATGGAGGCGCGTCCCCTCGACGACGACCGCGGTGAGCGTGGTTCCCATCCCGCCCAGGCCGGGCTCCCCCGAGGCCTCGCCCAGGATGCGGCCGTGGGCGGCCGTGATGGCGCGCCGGAGGCGATCGGACCACCCGGCGCCGCCCGGCGCGGCCGCCTCCGGGTCCAGGACGTCGCGCTCCATGCAGTCGCGGACGGTCTGAATGGCGATGCGGCTCGCCACCTCACCGGCCTGGTAGGCCCCGAGGCCGTCGGCGACCGCCAGGAGCCAGGCGGCCCCTCCGGACCCGAGCTCCTCCAGGCAGTAGCTGTCCTCGTTCGTCTCGCGCGCCCGGCCGATGTCGGTGACGCCGGCGAACTGCACCGCCCGCCTCCCCCAGCGTCCGGAAGCAATCGCGCCGCGCTCCGCCGCATCCGCGTGTCCGCCGCCTGGGCCGAAAGGCGGGGTGTGGCGCGGGCTGTCCGCGTCCCCCGACGCCGCGGCGGGCGCAGGGCGAGGCCCTGCGCGGCGGACCGTCGCTCGGCGCCGCTCCGGCCGCCGCGTGCCCGAGAGGCCGGCCGACCGCCCGGCGGCGACTGCGGAGGCTGTCGCAATTCACCGCGCAGCAGGCCCCTCCTGCCGGGACGCCGCGCCGCCCGGGGCCGACCCGGGTCCGGTCGGCCGCAGGCGCGCCGCGACCGCCCGCCGAATGCACCCGGGGGGTGCTGCAGGATGCGCAGGCACCGGCCCCCCGGTCCCCGGCCGACCACGGCGGCGGCCCGCGCCGCCGCCATCTTGGCGGTCGTCCTGTGCGCGGCCGCCGGGTGCGGGCGGGCGGCCCGCGCGCCCCGTCCGGGCACGGGCGGGACCCCCCTCCTCCAGTACCGCACCGGCCAGCAGGTCGCGGTGTACGAGCCCGCCCAGGTCCGCGCCGCGGAGCGCTCCCTGGGATTCCCGGTCGTGGAACCGACCCTGACCGTCCGGCTGGCGGCCGGGCTGCGGCTGTCCGAGGTCATCGTCACCCAGCTCAGCGGCACCAGGGTCATCCACTACGTCTACGGGAGCCTGACCAGCCGCTGGGTCTTCGTGATGGAGGCCCGGGAAGCGGCCGCCGCGCCGTCGTACGACCCCGCCTCGGAGGAGGTCGTCTTCGGCGCGCGGGGGTGCGGGATCATCGTCACGACGAACCTGCCGACCGCGGTGCTGGACCGCATCGTTCACCGCCTGGGCGGGCCCGCGGACGCCACCCGGGCCGGCGGCTGAACGCGGCGCGGCGGGACGCCGGGCCCCAGGTCACGGGCCGGAGGGCGCGCCCTCCGGCCCGATCCCCAGCGCCCGCCGGCGCAACTGCCCGCAGGCCGCGTCGATGGCGGTCCCGAGCTGCCGCCGCAGCGTGACCGGGAGGCCCGCTCCGCGGACCAGGCCGCGGAAGCGCGCCGTGGCTTCGCCGGTACTCGGCCGCAGGTTCCACTCGGGCACCGGGTTCAACGGAATGAGGTTGACGTGGCAGGGCAGCCCGCGGAGGAGCCTGCCCAGTTCCCGGGCGTGCTCGGGCAGGTCGTTGCAGCCTCCGATCAGCACGTACTCGAAGGTGAGCCGCCGCCCGGTGCGGAGGGCGTAGCGGCGGCAGGCGGGGATCAACTCCGCCAGCGGATAGCGGCGGTTGAGCGGGACCAGGGCGTCGCGCAGCGCGTCGTTGGGCGCGTGGAGCGAGACGGCCAGGGTCACCGGCCAGTCCAGCTCCGCCAGCCTGTCGATGCCGGGCACCATGCCGGAGGTGGAGACGGTCATGTGGCGCATCCCGATGCCCGCGCCGGCGGGCTCGTGCGCGACCCGCAGGAACGAGGTCACGGCATCCAGGTTCTCCAGGGGCTCGCCCATGCCCATCACGACGATGCGGCTGACCCGCGCGAAGAGGGAGGCGGCCCCGGCCGCCCCCGCGTCCTCGGCGTCGCGCGGGCGCACCGGGGCCGGGAACGCCGCGGGGTCCCCGCCGTGGGCGGCGAGGTCCCGGTTCAGGTAGTCGACCTGTTCGGCCATCTCGCCGGCCAGGAGGTTCCGCTTCAGGCCGCCGAGCGTCGAGGCGCAGAAGCGGCAGCCCATGCGGCACCCCACCTGGCTGGAGACGCAGGCCGTGTACCCATACCGGTAGCGCATGAGGACGGTCTCCACCGTGAAGCCGTCCGCCAACTCGAACAGGTACTTCACGGTGCCGTCGCCGGGATCGGTTTGGCGCGCCAAGGCGCGGAAGGTCGTCGGGCTGAGGCGCGCGGCCGCCTCGGCCCGCAGCGGCGCCGGCAGCACCGTGATGTCCGCAAAGTCCTCCGCCCCGCGGGCGTGCAGCCATTCGAAGACCTGTCGCCCCCGGTAGGCCGGGAAGCCCCAGGATGCGAACAGCGCGCCCAACTCGGCGGGGAGCAGGCCGCGGGCGTCGATCAGTGGCCGCCCGTCCGGCCCCGGCGGACCCGCCCAGGCCGGCGGGGGGGCAAGCGGCGGAAGCCGGCGCGGCCCGACGCCGGCCGCAGGGCGGCGGGACGGATCGGCCCGGCTCGATCGATCCGGCGCCGCGGGCGCGCGCGTCCCGAGCCCCGGGCGCGGCTGCGAGGGGGCCCGGCCGGCCCGTCGCGGCCCTTTCTCCGCCAGCCCTGTCACCCCCGGTCCCGCCGGCGCAGGCCGGCGATGAAGAAGCCGTCGGTGCCGTGGATGTGGGGCCAGAGCCTCAGCATCCCCGCCCGCGCCGCCGGATCGTCCGCCAGGGCGGGCGGGAGCCGCCCACCGAGGTCGAGCGGCGCGAACTCGGGATGCGCCGCGAGGAAGCCCGCCACGACGGCCTCGTTCTCCTCGGGCTCCGTGGTGCAGGTACTGTACACCAGGACGCCGCCCGGCCTCACGCAGCGGCCGGCGGCATCGAGGACCTCGCCCTGGAGCTCCGCCAGCGCCCCGATGTCGTCCGGGCCGCGCCGCCAGCGCAGGTCGGGGCGGGTGGCGAGCGTGCCGAGCCCGGTGCAGGGCAGGTCGGCCACGACCACGGCGCAGCGCCTGCCGAATTCCTCCGGGAGCCGGCGAGCGTCCCCGGAGCGCGTCTCCACGCTGCTCAGGCCCAGCCGCAGGGCCGCCTGCGCGCACAGGGCGGCGCGCTCCGGTCGCACGTCGTTGGCCACGACCGTTCCGCGGTCGCCCATCCACTCCGCCAGGTGGGTGGACTTCCCGCCGGGCGCGGCGGCCACGTCGAGGCAGAGGTCGCCCGGCGACGGATCCGCCACGTGGGCGACCAGCATCGACGCCTCGCCCTGGACCGTGCAGCGGCCTTCCGCGACGGCCGGCAGGCGGCCCGGGTCGCCGGCCCGCCGGAGGCGGACCGCCTCCGGCAGGAAGCGGCCGGGTTCGACCTCCAGGCCGGCGGCGGCCAGCTCGGCCCGCAGCGCGGCCCCGTCCGTGCGCAGCACGTTCGCGCGGAGGCAGAGCGGCGGCCGGGCGTTGTTGGCGGCGAGCAGCCGCGCCGCCGCCTCGGGGCCCAGCCGCGCCATCCAGCGCTGGACGAGCCACGCCGGATGGGCGTACCGGGCCGCGAGTTCGAGCGCCGTGGGCGGCGCGTCCTGGGACGCCTCGCCGCCCGGAACCGCCGGGACGGGACCAGACGGCGCCTCCGCGGCCAGGCGCCTCAGCACGGCGTTCACCAGCCCGGCGGCCCCCGGGGATCCGTGCCGCCGCACGAGGTCCACGCTCGTGCCGACCGCCGCGTGCGCCGGGACGCGGTCCAGGTGCCGCAACTGGTACGCGCCGAGCCGGAGGGCCGCCCGCACGGCGGGTTCCAGACGGTGCAGCGGCCGGCGGCACACCGGGCCCAGCAGCGCATCGAGCGCGCCGCGCACCCGGCTGACACCGTACACGAGTTCCGTCGCCAGCGCCCGCTCCCTCGGGTCCCGGAGCCGCCGCAGGGCCTCGTGGAGGGCGACCCCGGCGGGCGCCCCGGCGTCGACCCGCACCAGGGCGGACAGGGCGGCGTCCCGGGCGCCGGCATCGACCGGGGTGCCCTCCGTTGCGGGCCCGCGGTCCTGGTCCGCCTCCGGACCGCCGCCCGGCCCGCTACTCAAGGGAGCCCCCCGGCTCGAGGCGTCGGCCCCGCGCGTACGCCAGCGCGTCCATCGCGCGGCCGCCGGCCGGCTGGACCTCCCGGACCAGCAGCCGGCCGGCGCCGGTGGCCACGACCAGACCTTCGCCCGGGCGCAGGTCCGTCACCATCCCGGGGTCGGCGTCCCGCGCCGGGCCGGCTTCGGCGTCCGCGGGCACGGCCGCGGCGCGGAGCAGCTTGAGCCCGCCCCGGGTGCGGAGCCCGGGGCGGGGGGCGAGGGCCCGCACGCGGCAGGCGATCGCGTCCGCCGGCAGGCCGAAGTCGACGATCTCCTCGTCCGGCGTGATCTTGGGAGCCATCGTCGCCCGTGCGTGGTCCTGGGGACGGGGCTCCGCCTTGTCGGTGGCCAGCTGCCGCAGCGCCCGCACCAGCAGCCGCCCGCCCAGGGCGGCGAGCCGGGCGGCGAGGGCCCCGCCGTCTTCGTCGGCACCGATCGCCACGCGCTCCTGCAGCAGGATGTCGCCGGCGTCGACCTCCCGGACCATGCGCTGGATCGTCACGGCCGTCTCGACCTCGCCGTTCCACAGGGCCCGGCGGATCGGGTCGGGCCCGCGGTAGAGGGGCAGCAGCGACGGATGCACGTTCACGGAGCCCAGACGGGGCACGCGGAGCAACGCTTCGGGCACGATCTGCCCGTAGGCGGCCGTCACCAGGACGTCGGGTTCGAGCCCGGCGATCCGCTCCCGCAGGGCGGCTTCGCGTGCGCTCTCGGGCGTGGCGACGTCCAGGCCCGCGTCCTGGGCAGCCGTGCGCACGGGGCTCGCCCGCATCTCCAACCCCCGGCCGGCCGGACGGTCGGGCCTGGTGACCACGAGGACCGGGCGCACATCCGCCTCGAGGCAGCCCGCGAGGACCTCCGCCCCGAACGCCGACGTGCCGAGGAAGACGACCTTGAGCTTCGTCTCCGGGTGCGGGCGCACGAGACGCCGGGCGCGGTCCGTGAAGAGGACACCGTCGAGGTGGTCCACCTCGTGCTGCAGGACCCGCGCGAAAAAGCCGGAGGCGTCGAGCCAGACCTCGCGGCCGTCGGGGTCGAGGCCGCGGACGCGCACCTCCTGGGCCCGCTCGACCTCGCCCGAGAGTTCCGGGATGGAGAGGCAGCCCTCGAGCGGTTCGGTCTGGCTCCCCGAGGCGGCCACGATCTCCGGATTGAGCAGCGCCACGGCGCGCAGGCCGGCGTCCACGACCATGATGCGCTGGCTCACGCCGACCTGGGGGGCGGCGAGCCCGACGCCGTTGTGCTCATACATCGTGGCCCACATGTCCCGGATCAGGTCGCGCACCTTGCGGTTGGCGTGTTTGACCGTCTTGGCCTTCTGCCGCAACACCTCGTGGCCCGGCCCGTCGACCACGACCACGGGGAGGGCGTGTCCGGAGACCGCCTCCGCCCTCCGCTTCCACTCCGCCAGCGCCGCCTCGTCCAAAGCGCCCGGTCCCCTCCTCGACATGCTTTCGCCCATTATGGAGCATCGCCCCCGGCCGGCGCGCGGCGCCTCATTCGCTGCGCAGAGCCTCCGCCGGCATCAGGCGGCTGGCGTTCATGGCCGGGAGCACGCCGAACAGCGCCCCCACGCCGATGGAGAAGGACAGGGCCAGCACGACGGAGTGGCCCGTCAGGCCGAGCGGTACGTGGATGAGGTGTCCCACCACGCGGTCCGCCAGGGCGGACGCCGCGGTCCCGAGGGCCCCGCCCAGGACCGCCAGCAGGATCGACTCGACGAGGAACTGGACCAGGATGTCGCCATCGCGGGCGCCCAGGGCCTTGCGGGTGCCGATCTCCCGCACGCGCTCCGCGACGGTCACGAGCATGATGTTCATGATCCCGATCCCGCCCACGATCAGGGAGATGGCCGCGATGCCGCTCAGCACGGAGGTGATGACCGACAGGGTGCGGGTGACGATCGCCAGCATCTGCGTGGCCGTGACCACCGCGAAGTCCTGCAGGGGGTGGCGTTGGTCCATCAGCCGCTGGACCGCGGACGCCGCCGCCGCGACCTGCGCCGTGCCTGCGGCGTCCGCGACGATCTCGGAGACGTGCTGGCTGTTCGACATCGCCAGGGCCGTGGCCACCGGCACGAACACGCTGGTATCCGGTTCCGCGCCGATCTGGGCGCCGGCGGAGCGCAGCACCCCGACCACCGGCAGGCTCTTCCCGCCCACCTGCACGTCCTGGCCGACGGCCGACCCGGGCGGCGTCCCCGCGCCGAACAGGTCGGCCTCCGCCTTGCTCCCCAGCACCACGCCGCCCGTGATGCCCCCGGCCGAGCCCGCGGCGAAGTGGAGCCCCTGGATCGAGAAGTATGGGGCGGTCGTGCCGACGACGACGGCCGCCTGCGGACTGCCCCCCGGCGCCGCCACCGGGGCGGCGGCCTCCGCGACGGGCGCGGCCCCGGTGATGCCCGCGGCGGAAAGGCCGGCGATGGCCTGGGCGTCCGCGATCGTCAGCGTGCTCGGGGTCGCCCCGAACCCGCCGCCGGCTCCGAGGCCGCTCCCCCGGGCGGGGCGCGTGCCGGACGAGGCCGCGGCCACCCGCTGCTGCGTCCCGGGGGCGGCCGGGGTGACGGCGATGAGCGTGGCGCCGCTGCCGTCGAACTGCCCGGTCACGTAACTCTTCACGCCGCCGCCGAGGGCCGCCAGCGTGACCACGGCGAAGACGCCGATCACGACCCCGAGGGCGGTGAGGCCGCTCCGGAGCTTGTGGTGCCAGATGGATTGAAGCGCGATACCCCAGGCGTTCATGCGGGCGCCTTCTCCTCGCGGGCGGATTCCGTCGGCGCAGCGCCGGGGTCGTCTGCGCCGAGGGGCGAAGGGGCGCGCAGCCGGCCCACGACCGCCTCATCCGCCACGATCCGCCCGTCCTCCAGGCGGATCGCCCGTTCGGCGTGCTGCGCCACCACGGGGTCGTGCGTCACCGTGATGATGGTCAGGCCGAGGCGCCGGTGCAGGTCCTGGAATAGGCCCAACACGGTCTCGCCCGACCGCCGGTCGAGGGCGCCGGTGGGCTCGTCGGCCAGCAGAAGTTGGGGCCCCGGCGCGATGGCGCGGGCGATGGCCACGCGCTGGGCCTGGCCCCCCGAAAGCTGGTTCGGATACCGGGCGGCGAGGTGGCCGAGCCCGACCTGCTCCAGCGCGCGGCGCGCGCGCTCGCGGCGCGCGGCCCTCGGCATCCGCGCGTAGGCCAGCGGCAGCTCGACGTTGGCCAGCGCGGTCAGGCCGGGAAGGAGGTGGATCGCCTGGAACACGAAGGCCACCCTGCTCCCGCGCAGGCGCGACGCTCTTCCGCCCCGCAGGCGCGTCACGTCGACGCCGCCGAGGCGGTAGCGGCCGTCGCTCGGCCGATCGAGCAGGCCCAGGATGTGCATGAGGGTCGATTTGCCGCTGCCCGACGGACCGAGGAGGGCCACCATCTCGGCGTGGCCGACGTCGAGGTCGACGCCCGCCAGGGCCATCACCGCGGCCGGACCGCTGCCGTAGCGCTTGGCGATGCCGCGCATCTCGATGAGCCGGGTCCCCTGCGCCGCGTCGGAACCCTCGCGGTCACCCACTCCGTCCAAACCGCGGTTCTCCGCCACCCTCAGAGGCCCCCTTCGCCGTCGGCCGCCTGGCCGGCCAGGATCTGCACCAGCCGCTCCGCCAACGCCACCAACTGGGCGCGCTCGGTTCCGTCGAGCGCCGCGACGACCCGCTCGAAGCGGGCCCTGCGCCTGGCCTCCGCCTGCGCCACGACCGCCTGCCCGGCGGGCGTGAGCGCGATGTCGTGGCGCCGCCGGTCGTCCGGCGACAGCGTCCGCGAAATCCAGCCTCTGGCCTCCATGGTGCCGAGGAGTTGGCTGGCCGTCGGCGGCGACACCTCGAGGAGGGCCGACACCTCGGACACGGCCAGGTGCCCGCACCGCCGGGCCACCACCAGCACGTGCTCCTGCAGGCGGGTCGGCGCACCCTCCGGCCGCCGCCGGCGCCGCTCGACGAAGGTGTTGAGGCTGAATTGCTCCAGGGCCGCCAGCCGCTCGATGGTCGTCGCGACGTCGAGGCTATCCATTCGCATATCCTCACGGTTCGGATATGCAAACGGTAGACCGGGAGGGCCGGGCTGTCAAGACGCGGACCTCCGGCGCAGCATGGTCGGGCACGGGCGGCGGCGAACCCCCCGCCCGAGGAGGCGCACCCCGATGCCGCGCTTGGCCGGAACCTTCACCCTGCTCGTCACGCCGTTCGACGCCGCGGGCCGCCTGGACACCGGATCCCTGGCCCGGCTCCTCGACCACCACCTGGCCGCGGGGACCGACGGCATCTTCGCCGTCTGCGGCACCAGCGAGATGGCCGAACTGACCTCGGAAGAGCGCCGCGCGGTGGCGGCTGCGGCCGTCCGCCAGGTCGGCGGGGCGGTCCCGGTCGTGGCGGCCGCGAACCTGGAGGGGGACCCGCGCGCCCAGGGCGACGAGGTGGCGCGCATGGCGGCCACGGGCGTCGACGGCGTCGTGCTGGTGCCACCGCGGCGCCACGACGGCGACCCCGAGGCCCTCTTCGGCTACCTGGCCGCCCTGGCCCGCCGCAGCTCGGTGCCTGTGCTGCTCTACGAGTGGCCGGGGAGCCGGCCGTCGGAGATCCCGGCCGCGGTGTATGGGCGGCTGCACGCCGAATGCGGGGTGGCCGGGATCAAGGACACGACCTGCACGAGGGCGGGCATCTCGGCCAAGGTCGCCGCAGCGCCCGCGGCGTGCGTGTTCCAGGCCAACAACCCCCTCCTCCTCGCCGCGTTCGACCTCGGCGCCCGCGGCACGATGACGATCACGTCGGCGGCGCGCCCCGACCTCCTCGCCGCGTTGCTCCGCGCATGGGAGGCCGGCCGCCCGGACGAGGCCGACGCGCTGCATCGGGAAATCGTGTTCCTGGATGCGGTCCTGGCCCCGTGCCACCCGGGCGGGGCGAAGTGGCTCCTGCACAGGGCCGGCGTCATCGACAACCCCGCGGTGCGCGGGGGCAGGCTGCCCGGGGACGCCGAGCGCGCGGCCCTGGAGGCGTGGGAGCGCCGGGCCCCGGCCTGGTCGGGCCCGCGCGGCCCCCGTTAGCGGGCGGGGACGGCCGGTCCAAGGTGGGGCCCCGTCCGGGGCGGCGGGGGCATCGGGCGCGACCGGCGGTCATAGGTAGGAGCCGGCGCGGACGGGCCACCGCGGCGCCGCCCGTGCACGGAAGGGGAACCGGGACGCATGCAGCGCCGCCGCTGTGCCACCGGCCGTCCGCCGGCCGGGGCCGCTTTCCACCCTGCCGTCGTCCGGATGCTGGCCACGGCCGTGGCCAGCGCACTCGCC
>JAJYVV010000033.1 GCA_021791815.1 Bacillota bacterium
GGCCCGAAGGAGGATCCGCTCCAACCCGGCGAAGCCGGGGGCCAGGAGCGCGGGGGCCTCGGGGATGGTGCCGAAGGCCAGGCCCGCGACGTCGTGGCCAAGCCAGCCCCGCGCGGCCATCTGCCAGTCCAGGGCGACCGTCCCCCCGCCGCCGTGGGCCGCGCAGAGGTTGGGGCGGTGGAAGTCCCCGTGGCACAGGACGCGGGGCGCCCGCGCCAGGGCCGCGTGGACCACGGCCCATCCGGCGGGCACCGCGCGCAACCGGTCGCGGCCGCCCCGTCCGGCCAGCGCCGCGAACGGTTCCAGCTCCCAGAGGGCGTCCAGTTCCGCGGCCTCGGCGAGGGGGTGGCGCAGGCCGTCCGGATCCAACGGGGGAACCGCGGGGGGGCAGGCCGGGCCGGTCGCCAGCAGGGCCGCCTGCGTCGCTCCGAGGTGCCGGGCGGCCTCGGCGCGAAGCTCCGCAGGCCAGGGCCCGGGCCGGGCGTCGGCCACGTCCTCCAGCCAAATCCACCACGCCCCGTCCACCTCCTCGGCGCCATGGCACGCCGGCGCGCGGAGGGGCGCGGGGAGGGCCGCGAGCAGGCCCGACCCGTAGAGGTCGGCCTCCAACGCCGTGCCGCGCTTCAGCACGCACGACCACGAAAGCCGCTCGCCGGAGCCCGCGAGCGCCTCCCCGCGGCAGCGGAGCGGGGTGGCAAACAGCCCCCCTGGTAGTGGCGCGGCCGTCCACCGCCCCAGGCGCGCGTCCGGGCGGCAAAGCAAGCGGCGCACGACGGGCAGCACGCGAGCCTCGGGGATCTCGGGGACGGCGACGGCCAGGGTGGACACCCCCCCGCGGGACCCGCCCGTCGCGCCCGGGCCGTCCCGGGCCTGCGGCGGCTGGCGCCCCTGCCCGAAAGAGGGGGTTCGGGATGGGGCGCCGCGACACCCGCCGGGGCCCCAACAGCCGTGGCCGCCCGACCCGTGCCCCCACCCGGGCCGCCTCAGGCGCCCCGTCGCGCCGGGCCGGCCGTCCGGCACGATCCCGTCCCGAAGACCGGCGCGCCGTCCGGGTATGGATGCCGGTGCGTGCAGGCGCGGAAGGGCCCGCCCGGGGGCGGCACGGCAAGGCGCCGGCCCAGCGCTCTGCCGCGCCACGGGGAAGTCCGCGGCCGCGCGGGCGGTCGAGTCGCCGGGACCGCGCAGGGGCCGGAGGGCCGTCCCCTTCGACGGCGACGGCCCCGCGGCGGGAACCGCGGGGAGGGCCTGGGGCCGGCCCCCCGGCCGGGGACGTCGGCCCGTGTACGGGGAGGCCGATCGCGGCCGTATGCGTCGTGCGTGCTCCCCACCCGTTGGACCGCAGGCCGAGGCCCAGGGCGCGCACGCCCCCTGGGCCAAGCTGGGCAGGGACCGGAGCCCCACGCCCGCCGCGACGCCTGGCGCGGGCGTCCCGATCATCGCGACCGGAGTGCGCGGGGGGGCCTTCCGGCCGGGTGCGTGCCGCGCTCCGGAAGTGCTCCGTCGGGACCGCCACGCGCCGTCTCGCCGAGGCGCCGGACGTGCCCCAGACCGTCGGCCCCCGTCGGCCAGGCCCCGGTCCACCGGCGGGCGCTCGTCCGCGGCGCCGCCCGGGCGCCCGCGGACCGGTCGCGGAACGTGGCGTCCCCGTCGAAGGCACGCGGCCCCGGTGCGCGAAGCCGAAGCGGGCTCGAGCGAGCCCCCGCCTGCCATACCCGGGGCAGGAGTGCCCGCGACGGCTCCGGGGCACGTCGCGGGCCGCGCAGTTGGGCTCCGTGCGGCATTCCGCCGCGCGCAGCGGGATCCCCGGTGCACGCGGCCTGCGGCGGGGTCCTCGCGGCCCCACCCACCACGCCCATACAATGGACGGCGGCGGCCTGCCCTGGCGGCGGCGGCGGAGTTGTCATCGGGCCCAAGGGGGGTGGACCTGCTGCCCGGCGCGGTGGCCCCGGCCTATGACGGCGGGAGTCTGGTCAACCTGACGGCCAGCATCGCCGCTGTCTTCGGCGTCCCCACGGGCCACGGCGCACTGCGGGAGCCCCTGCCGGCGGACGGCGGCGTGGATCGGGTCGTCCTTCTGGTGTGCGACGCGCTTGGGGAGCGGCAGTTCGCGCGGCATCTCGCCTCGGGGACCATGCCCCGGCTCGCGCACCGGATCGACGCGGGCGAGGCGCGGCGGTCGGTGCTCACGTCCGTCTTCCCGTAGACCACCGCCACGGCCCTGAGCAGCCTGCACACCGGGCGGACGCCCGCGGAACACGGCTACCTCGGCTACACGCTCTGGCTGGACGGCGACGAACACCCCACGGACATGCTGGCGGCGCGCGACCGGGTGACGGGGCGGCCCCGGCCGGTGCCCGGCGGCCCCCCGTCCGTGTTCCGCCGCCTGTCCGCGGCGGGGGTGCGCTGCCGCGTCGTCAACGCCGCCGCGTTCGCCGACTCGGACCTGACGGCGTGGCTCTTCGCCGGGGCCGAATACCGGCCCTGGCACAGCGTCCACACCGTGCCGAGTCTCGTGGGCGAGGCGGCGCAGGCCCCTGGCCCGGCCTACCTCCACGCCTACTGGCCGGACCACGACACGGTGTGCCACGTGCACGGCCCGGGGAGTCCGCAGGCCGACGACGACGCCGCGGCGTTCGACGCCATGCTCGATCGGCTCGTGGGCGCCCTGCCCCGCGGCGGGCGGACCCTGCTCCTCGTGACCGGCGACCACGGGCAGCGCGGGGTCGAGCCCGGCTCCACGGTGTGGCTGGACGACCTCGGCTGCGCGGCCCCCGCCGGCGAACGCGGCGCCGCCTACCTGCGGCACCGGCCCGGCCTCGCGCGGGCGCTGGCGCCCCACGCCGAGGTGCGGCCCACCGCGGAACTGTGGCGGGAGGGCTGGTTCGGCGGCCCGCCCGCCCTTCCGTCCTTCCGGGCCCGGACCGGCGACCTGCTCGCGGTACCGCGGGACGGCCGCAGCCTCGCCTGGCGGGGCTTCGCGGGAGCGGACGCCAGCGCGCCGTGGGCCGGGCAGCACGGCGGCTGGAGCCCGGAGGAGATGCTGGTCCCGCTGATCGCCATGCGGGTGTAGACGGCGGGGCGGCAAGCGGCGGCCGCCGCGCCGATCAGGTCCGGGTGCGACCGGCCGGGCGCCGCCCGCGGAAGTCGCGCCGAACCCGGGCGGCATCCTCGGGGCCGGCCGGTGTCGCGGCCAGGCGGTCGAGGAGGGCCCCTGCCGACACCGGTCCGGCCGCGACCACGGCCTTGCAGCAGACCGCGTCCTTGCCCCGACCGGCGCGGTACTTGGCGATCAGCAGGTCGTGGGGCTCGAGGCAAAGGCCGGACACGCCGCAGGTGTTCTCGCCGCGGACCTCGATGAGGCGGTCGCGCCAGCCGGCGGGCAGCCGCGCCGTGGCGAGGCCCACGCCTTGGCCGTAAACCGAAAACGCCTCATGCAACGGCGATCCGTCCCCCGATGGATCCGTCGATCTGGTCCGCCTTGCGCCCGCCGGCGTCATCGAGCGGCAGGATGTCCTGCTCCACCGACTCCCGGGCCTCGGCGGGCAGGCCCTCGGGATACCGGCCGAGGATGGCCTGGGAGCCGATGGCGATGACGGCGCGGGCGCCAAGGATCGCGCCCGCGGCACCGGTGATGTGTTGGGGCCGCGCGCGGGTCAAGACAACCCGTCCCCGCGGGCGTCCGCGAACGCGCGGTATGCGGCCCACCGCTCCGCCGGGGACCGCACGCCCGCGAACGGCGTGCACTGCCGCAGGTCGCGCGCGGAGCGAGCCGCCGACGCCAGGACGGAGGCGAAGCCGTCCAGCGGTCCGTCGAGGAGATCCGCCCATCGGTCCATGTCCGCGGCGGCGCCTGGGCCGTGCGCGTCGCGCATCCGCGCCAGGTTGGCGCGGGCGCGGCCGACCACGGCGGTGCGGTCCGCCCGAAGCTCGGCCTCCACCGCCCGGCGGAGCCAGATCGACCGCGCTTCGATGCGGTCGTGTCCCCGGCCGGCCGCCCGCCCGCGCCGGACCGCCCGTCTCCGCTCGAACAGGGATGCGATACCACACCCTGGCCGGGCGCCCACCGCCCCGCGGGCCGTCACCTCGACCCGCGGCTGGGCGTCTGCTCCCTCTCGCAGGCGCGGGCCAGGGCCTCGCCGGGATCCCGCAGGGGCTCGCCGTGGCCCGGCAGCAGAAGCCGGGGATGCAGGTCGGCGAGGCGGAGCAGCGACGCGTGCGCGTTCGCCCAGTCCTCGGTGAACGGCTGGCGCGGGATGAAGACTTCGCCCGCGCGCGTGCTGAGCGCGTCCCCGGTGAACAGCACCCCGTCTGCCTCGCGCAGGAAACTGCAGTGCCCCGGGGTGTGGCCGGGGCTGGCCACGACGCGCAGGCCGGCCACCACCTGCCCGGCGGTGAGGGCCCGGTCGCAGCGGATGCGGCCCGTGAAGAGGCGGCCCAGGCGCCGCATGGCGCGCGGCCTGCCCCGCCCCGCCAGGACTTCCGCCTCGACGGCCGGGGCCCAGACGTCCAGGTCGCCCGCGCGCAGGAGCGCCCGCACGCCGCCCGCGTGGTCGACGTCGCCGTGCGTGAGCAGCACGGCCCGGGGCGCCGCGAGCCCCGCCCCGGCCAGCATGCCCACGATCCTCGGTGCGTCGCCCGGGTTGCCGGCGTCCACGAGGATGGGGCCTTCCGCAGCCTCGAGGGCATAGGCGTTGACGCCCCGGAGCGGCAGGCGCCAGGTCCCGGCGGCCACCCGTTCCGCCCGCAGCGGGGCCCCGCGGGGCGTCGGGCGGCCGGCCACGGTGCCCGCCTCCTCACCGCCACGGCCGCGTCCGCCGCGGTCAGGCGGCCGACGTTTCGGCGCCGCGGCGGCCGTCCCTCTTCGCGGGCGGCCGAAGGCGAGAGGCTGTCCGGTGCGCCCCGCACCGGCACGCGGTGGGGCGCAAGGCCCTGGCGCCCCGTGGTTGCGCGCGCGCAGCAGGCCGCCGGACCGCCGCGGTCTTGGCTCTCGACGCGGCCTCGCCGGCGTCTGTCCCCCGGGCAGGGATCGATGCGGCCATCCCGGCGTGCCGGGTGGACGCGCGCGCCTTCTGCATCGCCCCGGCGAGGCTGCAGGGCCCCGCGTCGGGTCGAACGGCTTTGCCCGGCGGCTCAGCGCGCCGCACGGCGCGCCGGCCGTCCGGGTGCGCAATGGCGGCAGGGTCGCGGCGCCGCCTTCGCCGGAGACGGCGACGCGGTCGCGGGCGGAGAGGCCCAGGGCCTCGCGAACCGTCCCTACCCGGCCCGATCCTGCCGGGCCCTGCACCGACCGGTAGCGCACCCAGCTTGGTGGGCGGCGACACGGCGGGGGGCGGGTCAGCCGAGGGGCGGCGATCCGGGCGGTGGGAGCGCGGCCGCGCGAATCGCCGCCACCAGGGCCTCGAACCCGGCGTCCGTCAAGGGCGCGGTCGGCAGCACCAGGTCCGCCAGCCACCGGGTGGGCGCCGTGTGCCGGGCGTGGTTGGGCAGGACGTCGCGCCGGTACCAGGCCGCCGCGCCCTCCAGCCCGCCCGGGGCCGCGCTGCGGAGCATCCGCCGCAGCACCCGCTCCTCGTCGGGCGCATCGAGGTAAACCTTCAGGTCGAAGAGTCCGCGCAGGGCCTCGTCCACCAGCAGCAGATGCCCTTCGGCCAGCACCAGCCGGCCGGGTGACCGCGGCAGGTCCGGCGGCTGGGGACGCCCCGCCCGCGCCGGCGGTGGACCGACGGTCTGTCCCGCGGCGAGGCGCTGGAGATCGGAGCGCAGGAGATCCCAGCGCACCGCGTCGGGCGCGTTGCGCGTCCTGCTCTCCGCGTCCGCGGGTCCCCAGTCCCGGAAGTACTCGTCCTGGTGGACGACCAGGGGCGACAGATCCGACAGGCGCGCACGGAGGCGCTCCGCCAGCGTCGTCTTGCCCGAACAGGTGCCGCCCGTCAGGGCCACGAGCAGAGGCGCGATGCGTTCCATCCGCCGGGGTTTCGCCGGCCCGTGCCGAGCCGCCTGGCATCCGGGCCCGGGAGCGCGTCCTCGGAGGGATGCCGCTCCGCGGCGGCCGCCGGGCCGCCCCTGGGCGATCTCGGGCGGCGGGGCAGGAGTCGCCGCGCTGGCGCGCAGAAGGGTGGTGAGAATCCGGGGCCGGGGCAAGCCCAAAGCCGTGGACCCATCGGGGAGGGGCCGCACTCAAGGCGTTTTCGGTCCGCAACGGGATCTGGACGCTCGTCGTCCGCACCGTGCTGCTGAGCCTGCTCGCGGTCGCCCAGGGCATCGCGCACGCGCCCGGCTTCGCGGGGCGGGTCGGCCTCGTGGCCCTCTCCGGATTCCTCGCCGGCTCCTTCCTCACCCCTCTGGCGCGGGCCGTACCCGGATCGGCGTGGCGGCGCTTCTGGATCCTCGCGCTGATCATCTTCACCCTCAGCACCCTCAGCAACGGGATGGAGGTCGCGCCCTACCTGCAGGTGCCGCCGGCCGCCCTGGCCGCCGTGTTCGCCGGGGGCGTCGTGCAGACCGTGATCCTGGCGGCCGTGCTGGCCCGCGTGGCGAGGCCGACGCCGGGCGAGCCCGCGGGCGGGGAGGGGCTCCCGGCCGTGCGGCTGCGCGCGGCGCCGAGCGCCGGGTTCGTCGCGCTGGCGGCGGTCCTCTGGGTGCCCGTGTATTTCCTCTTCGAAACGCTGGACACGCCGGTCGTGCACCTTCTGGAGCGGGGCACCGCCGGGGTGTTCTCCCACCCGGCCCTCGGGCCGATGCTCGGCGGGGAGCTGATCCGTGGCGCGCTCCACGCGGCGGTGATGCTGGGGATCGTCGTGCTTTCGCGCGGACGGGCGGGCGCGGTCTGGCTGTGGGGCGCGCTCGAGGTGCAGGCCACGGCGGGCGACCGCCGGCACGGCCGCCCGATCCGCGCCGTGGAGCCTCGCGAGCAACGGCAGGAGGCCGGCCCGGTCTTCGGGCCCGATCCGGCCGTCGGCTCCCGCGCACTCCCCCTCGAGGAACGGGAAGGCGGCCAGGCTGCACCGCGGCCCGAAGCGGCACAGCGGCTCACCGTTCCGGGTCGGCAGGGGCGCCACCACGAACTCCAGCCCGGCGCGCTCGCGCAGGTGCAGCGCGGTGGCGAACGCGTTCCGCAGGCGTTCGAAGGCCTGCTCGGGATGCCCGCCGAGCCAGGGCGGGCGGTCCAGCTCGTCCAGCGTGAGGAAGTACCGCCCGCCATCCCGGCCGAGCGCGGTCCAGTGGTGGCTCCCGAACCCGAGCGGGGCGTGGCGGAGCAGGACGGCATCCACCGCCCAGTGCTCGCGCAGCGCCGCCGCGACGTCTGCCTCGCCGACGCCCGCGGGCCGGCTCTTCATGCGCCCGCCCCCGGCTCCGCCGTCGCGGGCGCCTCGAACCCGAGGCCCTGGTCTGCCACCCGCAGGCCGACGCGCAGGTAGAAGGCCTGGGCGGGGAAGTTGTCGCAGGGGGTGGACAGGGACAGCCGCCGGACCCCTTGCCGGTGGAGCCGCGCGCACGTGAAGGCCCACATCTGGCGTGCCACGCCCCGGCCCCGCCACCCGGCCTCCGTGCCGATCCACTGCACGAACGCGTGGCCGGCGGCCCCGGGGTGGCTCGAGTACTGGGCGGCGGCGTCCACCCAGCACTCCCCCACCGTCCGGCCGCCCACCAGGGCTCGAGAGGACGCCCCGTCGTCGGCGGGCTCGATCCGCGCGGGCCCTGCCGCCGCCAAGCCGGCGTCGACGGGGCCCTCGAGGATCAATTCCCGGTTTGCGAGGCGCAGGCCGGCGCGCAGCAGGGCGGGCGCCAGCCCTCCCGACTCCGGGAGCGCGCCATCGCCCCCGTTCTGGAACCGGAGGCCGCCGCTCCCCCCGACCACCAAGCGGTCGCCCGCCGCCCACCGCCGGACCGCCCGCAGCAGGACGGCGACGCTCTCGGCCTCCGGGTCGGCGCAGAGGGCCCGCAACACGGCGTCCCATGGCTCCTCGGCCCCCGCGCGCCGTCGGCAGACGGCCGCCCAGCCGGCCGGGGCGTCGCCCGCCCGCTCCACGATCAGCGCCGCGCCGGCCTCCACCTCGTCGTGGTACGAGTCCGGGTGCGCGATGGCGTGGTCCAGCGACGGGGCATCGACGGGAACGAAGGTCGGGCCGGCGCTCCGCACGCGGTTGTACAGGGCGGCGCACGCCGCCGCGTCGCCGGGCCCGTAGGCCCTGGTCGTGGGGCCGTCGTCTTCCCGCAACCCCGGGACTCCTCCCATGCGGGGCCGTCGGCGCGGGGGTCACGAGGCACCGACGGTTTCCGTGTCCACCGCCTGCCCCAACCGCATGGAGGTAGAGGTGCAGCCGCCCGCGGTGGTGGTACAGGTGGGTGACCAGGCTCAGCACGACCTGCTCCGCGGTCACCGGGCCGCCGAACAGCCGGGGCGCGGGGCGCGAAGGCGTCCTCGTCCGTACCTTCGCAGCATCCGACGCACGCGCGTCCCGGCGTCCAACGCCGCACCCGGGGAGGCCGGGCCTTCGTCCCCCACGTCCATGGACCAGGCGGGCGACCCGCAGAGGTGCTCCGCGACCCCAAGGACCGTGCACGACGAAGCGGTCGGCCGCCACCCCTCCGGCCCGGCCGGCTGGCGCTCCAGGTGGCCGGGGAGGTTGCGCGGCGGAACCTCCAGCTCGCGCCGCCGGAGGGCCCTGCTGACGCGTCTTTCCTCCCGTGGGCCAGCTCTGGGTGACCTCGCCTATATCCTCACCGGGCACGGCAGAAACCCCTCGGCGGCCGCCGCCTCACGTAGGCGCACGTCGTAGCACACAAACGGCCCTGGCCCTCGGAGGTACCGCGCCCACAACCGGGCCGCCGCCAGTTGGAGGGCGTCCGCCGCCCGCAGGGCATGCTGACGAAGCATTCGATCGGCCTCCGTCCGAAGGGCGTCGGTAGGCTCCATCTCCACCCAAGTCGCCTGGAGGTCCTCCAGTACGGCCCGGGCATCCTGTTCGTCAGCCACGCTCAATCCGCCCTCCCGGCGGCGGCGGCACAGCGCAGACCAACACTCGACCGGAGAACTCCACCACACCACCATCGTGCGATCATCCCGGAGCAGCCCGCGCGCCTCAACGCTTCTGGGCTCCTCTACGCACAACGGGACCAAGGCGGAAGCATCCCAGAACCTCAACGTTCATCCCGTTCCGCAATCAGCGCTGCGCGCACAGTCCCGCCTTGATCCTCCGGCCTACGGCGGGCCCAGAAATCCTCTTGCAACGGTCTCCGTGGCGGCCGCGCCAACCCTTCGTGTACCAGGGCCAAGGTCACCTCGTCGCCCACTGCAACATGGACAGGGCCCAAAATGGCGATCGGACGCCCCCTGGACTCCACAAGGACCTCCTTGCCCGCACCCACGGCCCGCAAATACTCGCTGAGCTTCGCTTTCAACTCGGACACTGGTACGAGCAGCATATCGCCCCGCCCCTTTCATGACCATTATGGTCAGGACGGACGCGACACGCAATGCCCCGTGCGTCCGCTCCCGTTCCCTTGCGACAGGGGGTGCGTCCCACCAAGGTGGCGGGGGGTGCATCCTACGACAGGACAGCTTCTTCGCCCTGGGTGCGGCCCGTCGCGGAGGATGCAGGTCTCTTCCATCCCCGGGTGCGCACGGTCGTCCAGATCAGTGACGGGGAGAATGGATCGGGAATCCGCGCTCGACCCTCCGTCGCAGAGCGGAACCTGGAGGATCGGCCCTCCGCGTCTGGAAGTGCCGGCGCCGCCCGGGGGGTTCGCCCCAAGCCGGCGGCCGGCCGGGCAGAGCCGGGAGGGTCGAGCCATGCTGCGGGCCGCCGTGATCGGCGCCGGAAGCCGCGCCCACGGCCTCATGACGCGCATCGCCGCGGAAGCGGTCTTCTCCGTGGCGGCGTTGGTCGAACCGCTGGCCGACCGCCGAGCCGCGGCGGCCGCCGCCTTCGGGGTGCCCCTCGCCGCCGCCAACCTCGAGGAACTGTTGGCTCGGACCGCGCCGGGCCGGCTCGACTGCGCCTTCGTGGTGACGCCGCCCTGGCTGCACGCGGACGCCTTTGAGGCCGTGGTCGCAGCCGGCCTGCCGACGTTCTGCGAGAAGCCCATGGAGATGGACCTGCGCGGGGCCGACCGGATGCTGCGCGCCGCCCGCGCGGCGCGCGTCCCCTCGATGTTCGGCTTCAACCGGCGCTTCACCCCGGCCGCGCGGCTGGCCCGGGCGCTCCGGGGCGGCGCGCCTCCCGCCTTCGTCCACACCTCGAAGAGCCGCCCGATGACCTACTCGCGCATGCTGGCCGAGAACTCGGTCCACGCGGTCGACCTGATGCTCTGCCTGGCCGCTTCCATCCCGGAGACCGTGCGCGCGGTGGCCGCCTTCAAGGATCCCGGCGTCGAGGCCGAGGCCTTCGTCAGCGCCTGCGTGTCGTTCGTGGGCGGCGGCGCGGGGAGCTTCCAGATGGTGACCGACGGGCACGGCGCCGTGGAGCGGTTCGAACTCTACGGGCGGGACTTCACCCTCCTCGGCGATCTGCCGGGCCATGTCCGCTACTCCGGCGAGGCGGCGCGGCTGGAGGAGGCGGCGCGGGCGGCCGGCGTGTCCCTGGACGACCGGGGCGGCGGCCGGTTCGAGGTGGGCGGCGAGCCGGACCTGAGCGCCGAACTCGCCGCCTTCGCCGCCCTCGTGCGCGGCCAGGACGTGCCGCCGGACCTTCCCGGGCCCGAGGCGGCGTTCGAGGCCCAGCGGCTCGTGGAGGCCATCTACCGGGCCGCCGGCCTGCCGCCCACCCGCTGGACGGAACGGTGGGTTCGGGAGCGATAGCGGCACGGGTCCCGCGGAGGAGGGCTCGCCGTGGGCGGGGGGCCGCTGTCCCGGTTCGGCGTCGTATCCGACGAGATCGACGCGGATCCCGAGGTGGCCTGCCGCGTGGCCCGCGAACTCGGCATGGAGGCGGTCGACCTCAACTCCGTATGGGGCAAGCCCGTGACCGCCCTGGACCGGGCCGAGGTGCAGACCCTGGCGGCCGTCCTGCGCGGACACGGCCTCCGCCCCCACATGGTCGCCGGCCTACCCTTCAAGTTCCTCCCCGTGGCCGGCCTGACCCCGCGGGCGCTGCTCGGGAGCGAGGCCTTCGCCGCCGACCTCCGCGTCCTCGAGCGCTCGTTGGAGATCGGGCAGGCCCTCGGGGCCGCCTGCGCCCGGGTGCATGCCTTCGCCTGGCCCCCCCAGCCCCCGGGGGCCCCCACCCGCCGCCGGGGCGGAGGGGATATCCCGGCGGAGGTCCTGCCGACGATCGTGGCCGGGCTGCGCGCGGCCTGCGACCTCGCCGCCAGGTACGGGCTGAAGCTCGGCCTGGAGAACGTGCGCGCCTCCTACGCCAATTGCGGGCGCAACCTGGCCGCGGTGTGCGCGGCGGTCGGGTCTCCGCTCCTCCGCGTGGTGTGGGATCCCGCGAACGCCTTCGTCTCGGGCGAGGATTCCGCGTACCCCGACGGCTACGCGGCCGCCCGCCCGTACATCGACCACGTGCACGCCAAGGACGCGCGCCTCGCCGACCCGGCCGAGCCCGGCGGCGCCACGGTATGGGAATGCGTCGGGCGGGGCGCCGTCGATTGGGCGGGGCAACTCGCGGCGCTCCGCGCCGACGGCTACCCCGGGCTGCTCTGCGTGGAGACGCACTGGTCGCCACCGGGCGCGACAGGGGAGCAGGCGACCCGGGCGACGTTCGAGAGCCTGCGCGCCCTGCGGGATGCGGAGGCCGGGCCATGAGGACGAGGGGCGAGCTGCCTGCCGGCCGGGCGGCCCGGCGCGGCGCGCCGGGAGGCGTCCGCCGTGCGGCGTGACCATCTCGGCATCCACCTGTTCGTCTGGGGCGCCGGCTGGGCGGAGCCGGGCTTCGACCTGCCCCGCGTCCTGGAGGCCTGCCGCGGCCTCGGGTTCGCCGGCGTGGAGGTGCCCTGGCTCACGCCGGTGCCCTCCGCGGCGGTCCAGGCGGCCGCCCGGGCGGCCGCCGCCGCGGGTCTCTGGGTCACGGTCTCCACCGCGCTGCCCCCCGCCGCATGCCTGGTGGACCGCGCCCGGGCCGGCGCGGCCGTGGACTGGCTCGCCCGCGCGGCCGAGGCCGCCGCGGCCTTCCGCTCCCCCGTCCTCTGCGGCCCGCTGCTGTCGCCCGTCGGCGAACTGCCGGACGGCCCCGCGCGCCCCTGGGCGGAGGCGGCCGACGGCCTGGGGCGCGCGGCGGAGGCCGCCGCGCGGCAGGGCGTGCTCCTCTGCGTGGAGCCCCTGAACCGCTATGAGACCGACGTCCTCAACTCCCTGGCCGACGGGGCCGACCTCTGCCGCGGCCTGGGCGGGCGGATCGCCCTGCTGGCGGACACCTACCACCAACAGATCGAGGAGGCGGACCCGGTGGCCGCGCTGCGGGCGCACCTGTCCCAGGTCGGTCACGTCCACCTCAGCGAGAACCACCGGGGGCCCGTCGGCACGGGGCACATCCCGTGGTCCGAGGTGGTCGGCGCCCTGGATACCGGGGGCTATGCGGGCCGGGCGGTCGTCGAGGGGTTCAACGGCCGGGTGGCCGCCCTGGCCCGCGCCACCTGCATCTGGCGTCCGCGCGCGGCCTCCCCCGACGACTACGCGGCCGCCAGCGCCGCGGCGCTGAGGCCGTTCTTCCGGTGATCCGCCGGGCCCGGACCCGCGGAAGGCCGGCAGGCTACGCGCGGGGCGCGGGCACGACGAACGGGACGCGCCACTCGCCCGCGTGCACACGCCGCGCGTGGGTCCAGTGCAGCACGAGTTCCGTCGCGCCTTCCGGCAGCGGTCCGGTGACGAGCACCGCCTCCCGCTCGCCGCTCCAGCCTCCGCGGCCTTCGACCGGCCGGCCGTCCGCCGTTGCGACCGAAGGAGGGGAAAGGAGCACGGCTCCGCCGGCGCCCGCGGGATCCGCCTCGAAACGGGCCACGAGCCCGCGGCGGGAGAAGCAGGCTTCCGCGAAGCGTGCGCCGCCGGCCGGGGCGGCGCCCGCTTCCGTCACCGCCGGCAGCACGGGCGGTACGGACAGCCGCACGGACAGGTCCAGGGCGTGCTCGGCTTCCACACGGGACACCTGAAGCACCGCGTCGGCGCCCGCGGCCTGCGGCCCGACATAGACCGCCGTCGCCTCGAACGCCGGCGCGGGCGGCCACGACGCCGCCGGAGGGCCATACGCCCGCTGTCGCGCGCCAGCGACGAACACCGCGCGGTGGATCCCGGACGGCCGGACCTCCGCGCCGCCGGCCGTGACCGCGAAGAACACGGCCAAGCGGTCCGGGCGCGCCGCGACGTGCTCCACCTCCACGCGGACGCCGTCGTGCGCGTCGAAGGCACCCACGGCCACGGCCCCGCGGTAGTCGTCCAGGACCGACGGATCGCGATGCACGACCTCCCGCCAGGTGCCACCCGGCCCCATCCCGGAGAGCACCCAGGGCAGGCCGGCGGCCGGCAACGGGCAGACGAACCAGCCGTGGGCGTCCTCCCCCCGCCCGGGCGGCGCGGCGTCCCGGACGACATCCGCCGGGATCGCCGCCGCGCCCGCCCGCAGGACGACGTCACGCAGCTCCCGGGCGTCCGCGCCGGGCCCGAGCCACCATTCGAAGGCGACCCCGCCCCCGCGCAGCGCGGCCGAACCCAGGCGGATCGCCTGGGGCGCCCGCCCGGTCCCTCCCGTCCCGATGCCCGCCATCGAACTCCAGGTGGACACGGCCATCGCCTCCGGCCGTGCCCTTCGACGATCGGCCGGCACGGCCCCTTCCCGGCCGCGGCGCCGCCGGACGCGACCCCACCGCGCCCGCCTCTCCTCGATGGCCCGGGCGGGCGGGTCCGCTGCCGCCCCCCTACCCGCCGAGGGCCTGCTTGGCGGCCGTGACGCCCGCCTCCGCCTGCGCGAGAGCCGCCAGGGCTGCGGCCACGTCCGGAACCGATGGCCGCACGACTGGGGCGGGTGCCGACTGCGCGTAGGGGGTCGCCGCGAGGGCCGCCGCCTGCTGCTCGGTGAGGCCGTCGAGCAGCCACCAGCAGACCGACGGCACCCCGGCGTTGTGCGCCAGGTAGGCGGCGCGCTGGATGTTGCTCAGGTCGAAGACCGGGACCACGGGGAGCGTCGGGGAGAGCCCCTGCCACCCCGCCGGCCCTCCGGAGGTGGCGGCGGGCCCCCCGGCCGCCGGACCCACCGCGGCGCGGTTCCAGCAGAGATCGGCCCACGCATCCGGCTGCGGCCCGGCGGTCCCGGCGAGTCCCGCGAAGTACACCTGGGGGGCGAAGGCGGAACACCCGGCCTGGAAGGTCGCCCACGGGAAGGCGGCCTGCTGATCGGGCCAGGGCAGGCCGGTGTACCAGGGCCGGGCGCACACGGCCCGCACCGCCGCCAGGAGCGCGCCGGCGTCCGCCGCGCCCGCGGCGACCTCGAACTCGACCTCCGCGTCCAACAGGAACGCGGTGTCCCCGCTCTGGGAAAGCCACCCCTGGATCAGCGCGGCCGTGGCGGGCCCGTCCCCGGGGTAGGTGTAGCCCCACCCGCTGCAGTCCATGCCGGCCGCCTGGCACGCGGCGAGGAGCGCCGAGGCTCCTCCGCCCGGGTAGGGCGCCGCACCGTCAAGGACCTTCACCAGCAACCCGACCGCCCCCGCCCGGCGGGCGAGAGCGACGGCCCCCCCGGGGGTGCCGTCCGCGCAACGGGCCGCGTCGTGCACGAACAACCACTGGCCCCGGGGCAGGAACTGGCCGTTCCACGAAGCCATCATGGCCCACCTTCCGGCCGGACGACCGGCCCAGCCGCCGCGTCCATCGGGAGCAGCAAGCCGACCGGAGGGACCCCCTGGCCCCCCCGCCGGCTGCGCGCACCCGATCCTGTGCCGCATCAAGCCAAGTGGTGCCACCGCACCGGGCAGCGCTCACAGGGCGGGCAGCCGCCGCGGGGTGCGCCGCCCGGGTCGCCGGCTGAGGGGGGCCGGGGCGCCGGTGCGCGCGAGGTCCATCCCGCCCGAGCGCCCCCCGGGGGAGGTTGCCGCGACCGCCGCGGCGATCGCCGGACGCTGTCGCCCGCCTGCGCCTCGCCCAGGACCACATGTGGGCCCGGCGGTCGGTCCTTCCCTGGGGAGATCCCGATGGCCGCACGGCCCGAGGCCTGCGGCGGGGACGGAGGTACGCCCCCGGGCCGTGGTTCGACGGCGGCGCCACAGGCCGCTCCGAGCCTGGCACCGTGGCCGCCGTCGATCCGGTCCCATGGCAGGGTCGGGTTCCAGACGGCGCCGTGCCAGCGGGCACGAAGGGGCTGGGGCCGTCGTGGTCACCGCGGCCCGCACGAGGGGAATCGGCCACGCCCGAGGTCCCTGGACCCAGGTACGGACGGTGCGGTGGGCCCCGACGGAGGCCGTCATCCATGGCGGCACCATGAGGGCTCGCCGGGCACTCCGGCCGGAGGGCGGTTCAGAGGTAGCCTCGGACCTGGGCGGCCGTGCGCAGGAGGTCCGCGCGCCGCCCGGCGAACGCGGTGTAGGCGAGGTGGTCGAGGCCGATGTGCAGGAGGCAGCAGCGGAGGCGCCCCTCCTGGCGGGCCGGGCGCCCGCCCCCGGCCTCCCAGTGGCTGTCGAGCACATCCCGGATGGGGATCCCGGCCCACGCCGGATACCATGGCCACCAATACAGCAGCCACGCCGCGTCATACAGCGGGTCGCCATACATGGCGTTGCCCCAATCGAGCACGGCGGTGATCCGGTCCCCGTCCACGAGCACGTTGTGGTGGAGGAGGTCGTTGTGGATCAGGCCCCGCCCCGGGTCGGGCAGGTCCGCCAACGCGCCGCGGAGCGCGGCCAGGGCGGCGGCGAACGCGCCGGCGGCCTCGGGAACCTCGTCGAGCCGCTCCCGCCAGCCGGGCAGGCGGGGGCGGGGCGCGTCGACCGCCAGAAGCGCCTCTGCCCAGGAGGCGCACGGCGCCGTCCCGTCGGGGCCCCATCCCCCGTAGCCGCGGCTTGCCGAAACGTCGACGCGGGCGATGGCGTCGCAGGTGCGCAGCAGCGCGGGGAGGACGAGGCGCATGCCGGCTGCGTCGAGGCCGTCCAGCGCGTCGCCGTAGCGCCGCTCCGAGACCGCGAAGCACCCTCCGGGCGCGTCCCCCAGCTCCCATACGGGCGGGATGGGGAGATCGGGCCCACCGCGGCGGCCCATCGCGGCGTCCTTGGCGAAGTCCTCCCCGTGCGTGCCGAAGCGGATGACGGCCTCCCGGCCGTCGAGGCGGAAGGCGAACGCCCGCGACCACTCGCCCGCCGCCAGCGGGCGCGGCGCCGTGGCGCGGGTTCCGTAGCGGCTCCGGACGAACGAGCGGGCGAGGTCCTCGGGCATGGCTTGCGGCATGGTGGACGCCAGTCTAGCGGCAGCCGCGGCGGCGGTCCACGGCCCCCTGCCGTCGGGGCCCGTGCCGCGCGGCCTCTCCCGCCGGGCCGGGGAGCGGAGGTGGGCGCGCGGACCGCCGCCCGCCGTCCCCCGGCCGGCGGCTACGGGCGCCGTCCGCCGCGCCGCGCGAGCAGCGCCTGGAGCGGGCGCGTGTTGATCGCGTCCGACGGGCGCAGCCCCGCGCGCCGCGCCGTGATGACCGCGTAGCGGGCCGCGGCGAGCCCGTCGACCGAGTGCGCGTCGCTGTCGAGGGATGCGGGCACGCCGGCCTCGGGCAGGGTGCGGGCATAGGACGCGTCGAGGTCGAGCCGTTCCGGCGAGCCGTTGACCTCCACGGCCTTGCCGTGGCGGGCCGCGGCCGCCACCAGCGCGGCCACGTCCACGGGAAAGGCCTCCCGCCTCCCGAGGCGGCGGCCCGTGGGATGCGCGAGCAGGTCCACCGCGGGGTGTTCCAGCGCCCGTATGCTCCGGGCGGTCAGTTCGGCCCCCGACTGCCCGTACCCGTTGTGCATCGCGGCGACGACGAAGTCCAGTTCGGCCAGGACGTCGTCCGGGAAGTCCAGGGCACCGTCGCGCAGCACCTCGACCTCCGCCGCATGCAGGAGGGGCGGCCCGCCGGGGTGCGCGGCGTTGTAGTCGGCGATGCGGCGCCCCCGCTCGCGGAGGCTGTCCACGCTCATGCCGTGCGCCACCACGAGGGACCGGGAGTGGTCCGCCAGGGCCAGGTAGGCGTAGCCCCGCGCGGCGGCGGCCGCGGCCATCGCCTCCGGCGTGGCCGTGCCGTCGCTGTACGTGGTGTGGCAGTGCAGGTCTCCCCGGAGGTCGCCCACCTCCACGAGCCGCTCGGGAAGCGCGCCCGCGGCGGCGGCCGCCACCTCGCCCCGCCCTTCCCGCAGCTCGGGCGGGATCCACCCGAGGCCCAGGGCGGCGTAGACCGCGGCCTCTTCGGCGGCAAGCGGCAAGGCCGGGGCCTGCGGAGCCTCGCGGCGTTGGGCCAGATCGCGCAGGTGCTCGGCGGAACCGGTCATCCAGAGCAGCGCCGTGCCGAAGGCATCCGGCGGGACCACCACCACCCGCACGGGCAGACCGGAGGCGAGGGTTCCCCGGACGCGCGGCCCGAGGGCCGGGACGGGGGGCTCGCCCGCGTCCCGGCGCCCCGCTTGCCCTTCCCCTGCCGGGCCGGCTTCCGACCCATCCGTGGTCCCGGCCTCGGCGGGCGCGCCGTCCGCGGCGCCCGGGCCGTCGCGGGCCGGCACTTCCGCCCAGTCCGCGACGCCCGCCAGGACCCGCACCACCGCGTCCGGGGAGCCCTGCGCCACCAGGTCGAGCCCCAGGACCAGGGGGCAGCCCCGGCGCACGGCACCGGCCACGGCCGCGCGCCCCACGGCCGGGTCCGCCGCGAGCGCCGCCGCGAGGGCCTCGCCCACGGGCAGCGCGGCGCCGAGCAGCCGGAGGGGCGACAGGGCCGCGTCCGCCGCCTCCAGCACGCGACGCGCGCGTGCCGCACCCACGCCCGGCAGCGACGCGAGGCGTCCGTCCGCCGCCGCGTCCCGCAGGGCCGCCGGGGATTCGACGCCCAACTGCCGCCACGCGGCCGCCGCGAGCTTCGGCCCCACGCCGCGCACGTCGAGGAGGGCCGCCACCCCCGGCGGCACCTGGGCCCGCAGCCCTTCGAGCGCCGCCATCGTCCCGGAGCGCGCGCACTCCTCGATCTTGGCCGCCAGCACGGGGCCGATGCCCGGCAGGGCGGTGAGGCGGCCCTCCGCGACGAGGCGCTCGACGGGTTCGGCCGCGTCGCGGAGGACGAGGGCGGCCCGGCGGTAGGCCACCGCGCGCCGGGGATCGGATCCCTCCAGTTCGACCAGGTCGGCCATCTCCTGGAAGAGCCGCGCGACCCGGCGCCCGAGCGGGATCCCCGGCTCCGCCGCGTCGGCGCCCTGCGCCGGGTCGCTCTGTCCCATCGGGGCGCCTCCCTCGCAGTGCGGGCGGGCGCACCCGCCCGAGGTCCGGGATTCGGGGTCCGCCCGGGCCCGCCTCCCACGGGGCGGACGCCCGCATCCCCGCGCCGGGGCCGTCCGGGGGTGACGGGCGGGTGGGCCGCGTCTCGGCCGGATGGGGCGGGTGCAGCCGCCCGCGATCCAGGGGATGCGGCGCGAGGATCTGCGGCCGCGGGAGGGACCCCGGGCGGTCCTGGCCCCCCCGGCGGCGCCGGTACCCAGGCCATCGCTCGGGCGGTCCCGCCGCCGCATCTGCGATCGCGGACTTCACCGGGTGCGCGGTGCAGCGGGCCGAACGGGAGGCCGGCGCCGGGCGCGTGGGCCGACCTCCGCAAGCTCGGCGGCGCGCGGGCGGGGCCGTCCGACGCGGTCCTCGCGTGCGGCAACGCGCGCCCGCAGCTCCTCACCGACCGAGACCGGGCGGCGCCGTCCATTCGGGGGAGCCTGCGGCCGGGCGGCGTGCCGGGGGCGTCCGGTCCTGCGGATCCGCGGTCGGGGCCTTCCCGGTGCCGAGGCCGCTGCGCCGTGCCGACCGAAGGGTGATGGGAAGCGATGCCGCCCCGGAGGGGCCGGGGGGCGGAGGGCGAAAGCGCGGGCGCGCGGCGATGCAGGGGGCGATGGACGTGCAGGAGCAGAGCTACCGGCGGCACACGAGGCTCGACCCCGCGTTCCACATGGTCGCGATGCCGCTTGCCTTCCTCAACGTGGTCGGGTCCCTCGTCTACGTGGTCGGGCGGCACACCGCGCTCTCGTTCCTCCTGCTCGCGTCGTCCCTGGCGCTGATCCTGGCCCTCACCCGGGTCCGCCTCTACGCCACCAGGCTGCAGGACCGGGTGGTGCGCATCGAGGAGAACTTCCGGCACTTCACGCTGACCGGCCGGCCGCTGGACGCGGCCCTGACCATGGACCAGATCATCGCGCTGCGCTTCGCCGGCGACGACGAGTTCGCGGCCCTCTGCGCGCGGGCCGTGCGGGAACGCCTGAGCAAGGACGCCATCAAGCAGGCGGTGACGCACTGGCGCGCCGACCGGCACCGGGTCTGAGGCGGGGCCGCTCCCGCCCCCTACTGCGCCGGCCGCTGCCCGACCGCCGCCAGGCGCCGCTGCGCCTCGGCATACGTGCCGGCGGGCAGCGGACCCCGTTCGGCCGCCCGCAGGTTCTCGGCGAGGTGCTCGGGGTTCTTGGTGCCCACGATGGTGGTGTCCACGCTGGGATGGCTGAGCGTGAACCGCAGCAGGAAGGCGGTCCGGCTCTCCCCCTCGTCCCGCAGGTCGTCGAGCCGCGCCGCCTCCCACACGGCCCAGCGGTCGCGGTTGCCGAGGCCGGCCCCCGGCTCGCCCCGGCCCACGCCCCCGCGGATGATCGTGCCCGCGTTCCCCGCGTGCGCCGCCGCGATCACGTCCTCGTGCGCCCGCTCGAGGCCGGAGTACGGGATCTGGAAGGTGTCGAAGACGCCCCACTCGATGTAGCGGTGGATGTGGGGCAGGGTCGTGGAGATGCCGAGGAAGCGGGCCTTGCCGGCGCCCTGGATCTCCCTCAGGGCGTCGACCAGCTGCCCCTGCTCGGCCTGTTCGACGGGCGGGTTGTGCAGCTGCAGCAGGTCGACGCAGTCGGTCCGCATGCGCTGGAGGCTCGTATCGATGTTGCGCAGGAGGTTCTCCCGGGTCCAGACGTGCGGCGTCTCGTCGTGATCCCCGCGGTCGACCAGCGTGCAGCCGCACTTCGTGGCCAGGAAGTACTCGCCGCGCCGGGCGCTGAGGAACCGCCCGATATACTCCTCGCTCCGCCCGTAGTCGTACGAGGTGTCGATGAGGTTGATGCCGGCGTCCAGCACCGCGTTGAGGATGCCGTCGGCCTCGGCGTCGTCCACGGGCCGGCCGCCCCAGATGCGCGGGCCGCGGATCTCCATCGCCCCGAAGCTGAGCCTGGTGACCGGGAAGCCCGTCCGTCCCAGCACCGCCGTCGGAAGCGCCGCTGCCACGCGCCCACACCCCTTTGCCCCGCCCGGCCGGGTCCGCGCCAAGGGTTCCGAGGATGTCCCCCGGTCCCCTTCCGCCCAGCGGAGGGACGTGGGCTCCTCCTACGGCGCCGCCACCAGGGTCCAGGCCGCGCCGCCGTCCCGGGTCCGCCACAGCCCGGTCCGGGTCAGCAGCCAAGCGTCGCTCGGGCTGACGGCCGTGAGCGCGTCGCCGCCGAAGTAGGCGTCGGCCATGGGCGCGGGCAACGCGTGCGCCGTCCAGGTCCGGCCCCCGTCCGCGCTGTGCCAGAGGGTCCAGGCCGGCGCGGCCCCCGCGGCGGACATCCCGCCGCTCACCAGCCAGACGTCGCGCGGGCCCGAGGCGGCGAGGAGCGGGCCCTGCCACTCCGGGCCCGCGCCCAGGCGGGCCACGGGACGCCAGGACCCTCCGTACCCGCCGCCGCGCCAGAGGACGGCCGTCCCGCCACCGCCCGGGACCGTCACCGCCCAGCCCGCCCCGCCGCCGGTGAACACGACGCGGCTCAGCCCGGACGGTGCCGGCTGGATGCGCCAGGCCCGGCCGCCGTCGGCCGTCACCGCGATCTCGGCGCCGCCCGGCGCCTGCAGCCCGGCGGCGTACGCACCGGGCGCCGCGGCGGAGAGCGTGAAGGGCAGCAGCCCGCCCGGCGGCGCCCCGGCCAGCGCGTGCCACGAGCGGCCGCCGTCCGCGGTGGCCAGCCACCCGCTCCCGCCGGCCCCGGGCACGTCGGGGGCCAGCCCGTGCAGGGGATCGGCGAACGCCGCCTGCGCGAGGAACCCGGGCAGGGTGCCCTCGCGCTTCCAGGAGACCCCCCCGTCGTCCGTGACGAGGATGGCCCCCAGGTCCGCCGGCGTGCCCGAGCCCCACCCGTCGCTGCCGTTCCAGAAGTGCACCGTGAGTGTGGGGCCGGGTGTGGGGGCGGCGCGCGGATGGTAGGACGGGCTCCAGGTCCGCCCCCCGTCCCGGGTGGCGACGATCTCGAACGTGCCGCCCCGAGTCGCCGCCACGGCGAGCGCCGCGGACGGGCCGGTCGGAGCCACGGCGAAGAACGACAGGCCCGGCGCCGCGCGGGTGGTCCAGGTCCGCCCGCCGTCGGCGCTCGTCAGGACGTCGGCGTCCCCGGCGAGGTTGGGCCGCGGCGCGCCGATGGCCCAGAGCATCCCGGGGGTGCCGGGCGAGGCCCGCAGCTGCGTGGCCACCACCGGCGTGTTGCCCGCGACCGTCCAGGTGCGCCATCCGTCCGCCGTCCGGAGCACCAGGGTGGGCGAGACCGTGGCCTCCGCATGCAGGGGGCCGTCGGCCAGGCCCCAGGCGGCGGACCCGGGCGTGGCGGAGAGGAGGGCCGGCACCGCCTCCGCGGCGGGCACGGGAAGCCAGGTCCGGCCGCCGTCGGCGGTGCGCCGCTCGCCCGGCCCGCCCGCATCGATCCAACCCTGGCCATCCCCCAGGTACCGTCCGCCGCCCGTGATGCCGAAACGGGCGGCCGAGGAAGCCTGGACCGGATACGGGCCGGCGACCGCGATCTCCCGCCACGACGCGCCGCCGTCGCCGGTCGAGAACAGGGCCTGCGTGCACTGCAGGCCGTGCGGGCACGCGCCCTGCATGGCCGCCCAGCCGTCGGTCGGGGAGGCGAACGAAACCCAGATCAGGTCGCCGGGGCCGGGCAGGGCCGGCGTGTCCCAGGACGCCCCGCCGTCCGTGGTGATGGCGATGGTCTGGGGACCCCAGGCCACGGCCGCGTCCGCCCCGACGGCGTCCAGCCCCTCCAGCTCGCCGGAGGCGACGGGGCGCTCGGCCCACGTCCTGCCCCCGTCGCGGCTGACCAGCGCGATCCCCTGATCGGGGCAATAGATGCCGCCCTGGTTGGGACAGGCGGCGAGGCCGCTGAAGGCGGCGTTGCCGACCGCGATGACAACGCCGCCGCCCAGCGCCGCGATGCCGTCGAGCGTCGGCGCGATCCGGCCGGCGACGGCGTCGGTCAGCCGGACGGGGAGGGCGGACGGGGCGGGGGGCAGGGCGAAGGGGGGCGGGAGCGAGGGCTCGCCCCCGCTCGGACCTGCCCTCCCGCCGCTGGGCCGGACGCCCCCCGCAGCCCGCGCCGGCGCCACGGCGGCGCCGAGGACGGCGCGGCCGCCCGCCGCCGCGACGATGACCAGGACCGCCGCGCACGCGCCCGCCGCGGCTTCGCGCCAGACGGGAATCCGGGCATCGCGGCCCATCGCCCCGCCCTCCCGCCCCAGGATGCGCCCGGACGGCGGCGGGTGCACTCCCCCATCCGGTGGAGTGGGCGCCGAGGCCGGTGGTCGGCGGGGGGCCCCCGGCGCCCCTTCCTTCGGTCAGGCCATGGCGAGGATCCGGTTGAGGCGCCGCGAGGTCTCCGCGATGTCGCCCGACACCTCGGAGGTCAGGTAGCCGTCGTAGCCCGCGGCGCGCAGCGCGGCCATCACGGCCGGGTAGTCGGCGTCCCCGTCGAGCAGCTGGCAGAACCCCGCGCCCGTGCCGATCCTGCGCTGGAAGTCCTTGACATGCACCCGCCGGATGCGCGGACCCAGCGCCCGCACCCACTGCGCGGCGTGCGACCAGAGCACGCAGTTGCCGACGTCGAAGTAGGCGCCGACCAGGGGGTGGCCGACGGCGTCCACGAGCTGGCCCATATCGCGCGGGCTCACGAGGAAGCGGTTCCAGACGTTCTCCACGGCGACGCCGACGGATGCGGCCTCGCAGGCGGGCACGAGGGCGCGCAGGGCGGACACGAGCCCATCGAAGGCCTCGTCGTAGCCCGTGTCGGCGCCGAGCTGGCCGGGGTGGATCAGGACGGTATCGGCGCCGAGCCACGCCGCCCGCCGCAGTCCCGTTGCGAGGTGCGCCACGCCGCGCGCCCGGACGCCGGGGTCGGGGTCCAGCAGGGAGGCGCCCGCCAGCGCGGCTCCGCACATCACGCTGGGGGCCTCCAGCGCCGCCGCCTCGATGCGCGCCCGCAGCCCCCTCACGTCGTCGGGGCCGGCGTCGTAGGCCAGGGGTCCGCCGCCGGGCTGCGCGAAGGTCAGTTCGATCCCGTGGTAGCCCGCCTCGCGGGCCGCCCGCAACCGTGCATCCACGGTATCCCCCGGCACGCAGACGTAGCAGACGCCCTTCCGCACAGACTCGACCCTCCAGGGTGGTGGACATCCTCCGGGCCGCCGGGAGCGGATCGGGGGTCCGGGCGGCGGTTGCCCGCGCGGCCCGGCTTCCCCTGCCGCCGCGGCGCCCCCGCTGGCCGCGGCCACCCGCGAGATGCCGACTCAGCCGGGCGCCGCCATGCAGGCCTCGCCCGGGCGCACGACGGAGGTCACCGCCGAGCACCGGTGGCCGTCGCGGCGCACGCGCACGGGGGCCTGCGTCCTGCCGTTCACCCGCCAGGCCGGCCGCTCTCCCCGGAAGACGGCCCGCCAGACGAGCGGCTCCGGGCCTTCGTTCACCAGGCAGGTGGCGGTGGGACCCGCGTGGGTCACGCTCACCCTCGTCCCGAACACGGGCACCGGTCCCACGCGCAGCCAGTCGCCCGCCGCGGGCAGGCGGGACAGCGTTTCCAGCACGTCCCCGCCGGGGCGGATGCCGGCCAGGCCCTCCACGAGGGCGCCCGCGGCGCAGAAGGAGACCTCCGGGTACTCCGAGCGCGGGTGGCCGGGAGAGGCGATGGTCCGCAGGAGCGCCCAGCCGTCGGACACCCGGCCGTGGCGCAGAAGGACGTCGACGATGTACGTGAGGCCCTCGACGTTCGGTGCGCCGTGGGCGGACATGGCCGCCAGGGCGGCCCGCACCCGGTGGGGACCGCTCGGCAGGCCGAAGTACAGGGGCAGGAAGTTGCCCTCGTACCCGTACTCGGGGGCGAAGCTGCCGTCCTGCCGCCGGTGCCCGCGGAACGCGCCGGCGGACGCGTCCCACCACTCCGCGTTGTAGCGGCGGCGCAGCGCGACGGCCCGGCGCAGCGCGGCCCGGGATCCGGCCGCGTCGCCGCGGCGGGCCCGCATGGCCGCGTCGGCGCGGAGCGCCGCGTACATCGCACCCCACAGGTCGCCGCCGGCCAGCGGGTGCGGCACCTGTTCGTTGTAGGTGGCGATCCCGCGATGGCCGTCAGCCGGGCGGTGGTCGGGGATGCCGTCGCCGTCGCGGTCCCAGCGCTCGATGAAGTCGCCCAGGGTCCGGTGGTAGAACTCGCGGAAGACGGGGTCCTCGAGGTAGTCGCCGTCCCCCGTCCACAGGTATTGGCGGTGGCAGGCGTCCACCAGATCGAAGCTGCCCGGCAGGTTGTACCAGAAGCGGTCGTCGCTCCGGTAGTCCACGGGGGCGGGCCCGCCGTCCCGCGTGATCTCCCAGTAGGGGCACCAGTCCTTGCCCTCCGAGATGCTGGAGGCGAACCGCCGCAGCATGTTCTTGGTGTGCGCCCGCATGCCGAGCACGTGCGCGCCCGTGCTCTGGTGGCAGACGTCGCGGACGCAGAAGGCCCGCCTCCCGGGGAGCGCCGCCTCATAGCACGGACCGGCGGGCGCATCGTCGAAGCGGTAGGCCTCCGCCTGGCGCCGCGCCCAGGCGAAGGCCGCACCCCACGCGGGGTCGGAGCCTTCCAGCACCGGCGCCGGCATCGCGTCCTCGTCCACTTCGGCCCTCCTTCCGACGGGAGCCAAGGGGTGCCCACCGGACGGGTCCGCGGCCGGGGCCCGTCCCGCTGGCGAGGGCCGGGGAGGGGCCCGCCGCGCCGCGGAAGGAGGCGCCACTCACGGCGTCCGTCGCGACGGGGGGCATCGTATCTCCACCAGGGCGCCGGCCCGGTCGCCGCCCCCGCACCCGAAGTCCAGCACGTCCGTCCCGGGTGCGACGGCGGGCGGGATGGTGGTCGGGGAACGCCGAGTCCGGCGTGATGGCACCCTTTCAGCCGCCGCGCGGTCGGACCTGCCGGACACCCCTCCCGCGATGGCCACGCCTGGCCGGCCCCACGCCATGGGCCCCGGCGCCTGGCGCGTGGACACCCTGCGCCGCGCAGCGGCTTCCCGACGGATCGACTCCGACCCAGGTGCGACGACCCGGGTCCGGCTGCCTGCATGCGGGCGGTGCACATCGGGGTGATCCCGTTGGACGAGGCGGCCCTCCTTACCGATTTGGAATCGGACCGGGTGCAGCGGAAGGCTTCTCTCGCCGCTTCCGACAGGATCCGGCAAGCCCTCTGCGCCTCTGCGAACGATTTGCCCGCGCGGGGGCTGCCAGGGGTGCTCATCATCGGCCCAGACGACGACGGCAGCCCTCGGGCGCGCGCAGCGACGACGAACTGCGCCGGAACCTCGCCGCCGTGCGTTCCGATGGCAACATGACGCCGTTCGCTGTCATGGCGGTGGCGAGGAAGATCGTGAACGGACAGGCGGTGGCGATCGGGGTCACTCAGCCGGCGCACTTCCCGCCGCCGCGGTACCACGGCCGCACATCGGTACGCGTGGGTCCACGGCGCGCCATCGCCACCGCCGAAGAAGAACCCCGCCTCACCGAGCGGCGGCGCTCCCGGGACGTTCCCTGCGACATCCGGCCCACGGCGGGGGCGGGCATCGAGGACCTGGACCTGCTGCTGTTCCACCGGACCGACCTGCCTGCCGCGGTCGCGCCCGAAGTCCTGCCGGACAACGGCCGATCCCCGGCCCAGCAGTGGGCGTCCCTCCGCTTCCTGGATGCCGAGGGCGCGCCGACCACCCTCGGCCCGTTGATGGTGGGCCGGGAGCCGACCCATTCCATCCCATGCGCCTACGCTTCTCCGCCTCGAGCGCTCCACCCTGACGGGGGCGATCCAGGACCAGCGCGAGTTGGCGGGACGGCTCCCGGACGTCTCTCGGCCCGCCTCGACGTGGAGGGTGGGTCCGTCGATCGTCGCCGCCCCGACCACCCTCTCGTGGCCTTGCCACAGTTGGCGCGGAACGCCATTTTCCACCGGCGCCACGAGGGGACGAACGCCCCGGTGCGCATCTCGTGGTTCTCGGATCGCGTCGAGATCCTCAGCGCCGGTGGCCCGTGCGGACAGGTGAGTCGTGACAACTTCGGTCGAGGCGACATCACCGACTATCGGAACCCGCACCTCGCCGAGGCGATGAAGGTGCTGGGCCATGTGCGGCGCTTCGCTGTCGGCCTTCCCCTCGCGCAGAACGCGCTCCGGGAGAACGGGAATCCACCGGCCAGATGGAGGTCGAAGATACCCGCATCCTCGCCGTGCTGAGGCCATGCCCGTGAGTCCGGTGATCATCGCGGTGTTCAACAACAAGGGCGGCGTCGGGAAGACGCCCCTCGTGTACCACTTGGCATGGAAGTATCGTGAACCGGGTTGCGGGTCCTGGCTGTAAACCTGGTAACTGCTCAGGACCCCCCTGGCGGAGCGGGCAAAGAAATCGCTGGACAGGGGGTGCGGTCCATGGTAGGGTCGCCCTACCCGGGTGCCTCTGGGTGGGGAGGCCCGCCACATGGCAGCCGCACG
>JAJYVV010000216.1 GCA_021791815.1 Bacillota bacterium
CGGGCCACGTGTCCCTGCGGCCCGCGGCGCGGGCGACCGCGGCGGCCGGCGGCGTCGCGGCGGTGGTCGCCGCGGGCAGCCCGGCCGCGCCCACACTCTCCACGATCCCGGCCCCCTCCACCACCGGGGCCGGGACTCCGGCGTCCCCGACCCCCGCCTTCGCCGATGTGCCCTCGGGCTTCTGGGCCGCGCCGGCCATCGAGGGGCTGGCCCGGGCCGGCCTGATGGAAGGCACGGCGCCCGGCGTCTTCGCCCCCGACGCGCCGATGAGCCGGGCGGAGTTCGCGGCGGTGCTGGCCGCCGTGCGCGGCCTGCCGGCCGCGGTACCCGGGCCTTCCTTCGCCGACGTCCCGCCAGGCGCGTGGTATGCCCCGGCCGTGGAGGCGGTCGCGGGCGAGGGGTGGATGGAGGGCGCCGGCGACGGCGACTTCCGCCCCGACGCCCAGGTGACGCGCGCCGAGGCGGCCGTCGCCGTGGTGTCGGCCCTGGGCCTTGGACAGGTGGCGGCGGATAGCGCGGCCCTGCCCTGCCCGTGGACGGACTGCGGCTCGATCCCCGCTTGGGGCCGGGGAAGTCTCGCCGTGGCGGCGGGGCTGGGACTGGTGGAGGGTGACGGCGAGGGCGCCGTCCTGCCGGGAGCGGCCCTGACACGGGCGGAGGCCGCGGCGCTCCTGTGGCGGCTGCGCTCGATCGGCCCGGCCGCGGTGGCGGCGCAGGCGGCGGCGGTGGCGGCGGAAGTCGACGTCGCGGCGGCGCGCACCGCCACGGAGGTCGGGTCCCGGGACACCGTCACGGCCGTGGTCCATGACGCGCAGGGCTGGCGCGTGCCCGCGCCCATCGTCTGGTCCGTGTCGGGACCCGCCCGGCTGGCGCCGGGCGGCGGGGACGGCTACGGCGCCGCCATGGCCGCGATCGTGGCGACCGGTCCGGGTACGATCACCGTCACCGCCACGGCGGGATCTCGGCCGGCCGGCGCCGCGGTCCGGCTCCAGGGCTACCGCGCGGCCCGGCTCGCCGTCAGCGGCATGCCGCCCGCGGGGTTGCGCGGCGCGCGGTTCCCGGTGCGGGTCGAGGCCGTTCAGGCCTCGGGCGCGCCGGATCCAGCCCCCGCCGGCGGGGACGCGGTGATCCGGGCGCAACCGGCCGGCGGGGGAGGGCCGGTGCGCACCGCCTCCGCCGCCTTCGCGGACGGTGCCGCGGTGGTGCCCTTCCCGGCCCTTCCCCAGGGGACCTACGCCATCACCGTCATCTGGCCGGGGTTGCCCGCCCTGCGCCTGGAGTATACGGCGGTCGGCCGGCCCGTGGGCGCGCTGCGCCTTGCGGCGTCCGGCGACGCCGTCGCGTGGGGCGGCGCCGTGGGGCTGGAGGCCTCGGCGAGTGCCTCGCGGACCGACTGGCCGGTCGAGGTGACAAGCGCCGGACCGCTGCGCGTGCGATCGGGCGGAGCCGACCTCCGGGGCGGCGCCCCGTGGGCCGCGGTGGCGTCGGTGCTCGGGACGGCCCCGGGGGCCGGCACCGTCCGCATCGCGGTCCCCGGCGGCGCCCTGCGGCCCGCCTCGGTTCGCGTCACCGTCCGGGCCGCCGGCTCGTTCGGCCCGGCGGGGGGCGTGGCACCAAACCCGCCGGCCGCCGGGCAGCCCGTCACGGTTTCCGCCTCCGTCCGGGGCGCCGTGCGGGACGTGGCGCTCGAACCCGTCGATCCGGCCGGCCATCCCCTGCCGTCGGTGCCGGCCACGGTGGCCGGCGGGCTCGCCAGCGCCCGGTTCACGCCGGACCAGTCGGGGGTCTGGCGGTTGGTCTGGACCGGCGCCGGCGCCGTGCCGACCGCCGTCGGCAGCCTCGACGTGCGGCCGGGTCCGCCGGCGGCCCTCGTCCTGGACGCGACGCCCTCCACGATCCTCCTCCCGGGTGAGGCGGTCCGCGTCCGCGCCTGGGTGGCCGACGCGCACGGCAACCCCGTCGCCGCCCCCTTCGAGCTGAACGTGCACGCGCCGACCGCCGGCACGGCCGGAACGTGGACCCCCTCGGCCGGGCAGGGCGCCCTCTCGCTCCGGGGGCCCGCGACGGTGGGCACGTTCCGCGCCGGCCCCGGGGCGGGGACGAGCGTGCTGACCGCGACCAGCCCGGACCACCCGGGCCTCCCCGCCGCCCGCCTGGTCCTGCGCACCGAGTCGGCGGCGGCCGGCGCGGTCGCGGGACCGGGCATCTGGGTCACCTTCCCGGACTGGAAGGCCGAGGGCAGCGCCGGCGTCGTCGCCGAGGCGCTCCGCGACCACGCCACGCACATCTACTTCGAGGTCGCCACCTCCAGCGACGGCTTCTACGGCGGCCGCGGCCTCGACGCCCTGCTGCCCGCGGCCCACGCCGCCGGCCTCGCCGTCCTCTCCTGGATCTACCCCGCGCTCTCCGACCCGGCCGCGGACCTGTCGATCCTGCGCGCCGCGGCGACGTACGAGACGCCGGGCGGCGACCGCGCCGACGGGGTCGCGCTGGACATCGAAGACCAGTTGCAGCCGGCGGCCGTGGCGCACTACGCCGCCGCCGCCCGCGCCCTGCTCGGCCCGCGCGGCCTGGTGGTCGGCGTGACGTGGGCGCCGCAGCAGAAGCCGGACTACCCGTACGCCTCGCTCGCGCCCTACGTCAGCGCCTTCGCCCCCATGGACTACTGGCACACGCTCCAGACCAGCTACGCGTACGCGCAGGTGTACGCGTGGGTGCGCGCCTCGGTCGCGGAGGTGCGCAGCGCGGCGGGACGGCCGGACGTGCCGGTGGACGTCATCGCCGAAACCTTCGACTGGTACTCGCCGGTGACGGGGCAGGGGCTGTGGAGCCCCAGCGCCCTCGAGATCCAGGCCGCGGCGCGGGCCGCGTCCGACGCGGGGGCGGCGGGGATCTCCTTCTACCGGCCCAGCACGGCCACGCCGGCGGAGCTCGCCGTCATCCGGTCCGCGACGGGCGGCGGCTGAGCGCGGCAGGGCCGGCCCGCCCCGCGCCGAACGGGCCCCCATGCCGCCGGCCTGCCCTCCGGGATCCGGGGACCTGCGCCCCGCGGCGCCCGACGACGCCGCCGCCGTGGCGTCCCTCCTGCGCGAACTGTGTGCCGGCGATGCCGCGGAAGCCTCCCGGGCCGCCGGCGCGGCCACCGCGCCGGGGCCGGCGGGGCACGAGGCCTGGGTGGCCACGGGCGACGGCGGCATCGTGGGCTTCCTGGCGCTCGAGCCGTCGAGCCAACCCCGGTTCGCCGTCGGGTCCGTGGAATGGATCGCCGTCGCGCCGGCCGCGCGCCGCCAGGGGCTCGGCCTCCGGTTGCTGCGGCTCGCACAGGAGCGCGCGGGCGCCCTGGGCTGGCGGCAGCTGCATGCCTGCACCTTCCACACCAACCGGCCCGCCCTGCACCTGTATGTCGAGGCCGGCTTCTACCCGGCGGCCACCCTGCCGGACTATGCCGCGCCGGGCCTCCATTACGTCGAACTGGTATGGTGTCCGGGGCGGACGCCGCGCCGCGGCCGGCCCTGAGCCGCCGGCCAGCCCTGTCGCCGCGGCAGGCCGCGGCGTATGCTCGGCGGGTGGAGACCACCAGGGAGGCCGCCGTCCCCGCGCCGCCCCCCTACACCCCCGCCGGGTGGCGCTCGCTGGACCCGGTGGCGCGGAGGCTGATGGCGGCGCGCCTCGTGCGCAGCATCGCCCAGGGCGCGCTGGCGGTCGACTTCGTCCTGTATCTCAAGGCCCTGGGATGGGATGCGGCGCGCATCGGCGCCCTGCTCGGGGCGGCCAGCCTCGTCGCCGCCGCCCTGATGATGGCGGGCGGCGTCCTGAGCGACCGGCTCGGGAGGCGCCCGTTCCTGGTCGCGTTCCAGATCGTGATGACCGCCGGTGGCGCCGTCCTCGCGCTGCATCCGCGCTCGTGGGTCCTGGTCGGCGGCGCGGTCCTCCTGAGCTACGGCCGCGGCGCCAACGGGGCGGCCGGCCCGTTCGGGCCCGTGGAGCAGGCGTGGCTGGCCCAGCGGGTACCGCCCGGGCAGCGCGGCCAGGTCTTCAGCCTGAACGGGGCCGTGGGCTTCTGGGGGATGGGGCTCGGGTCGCTGGTCGGGGCCGCGGTGCCCCTCTTCGCGCGGGTTTGGCCAGGCCTGGCCGCATACGAGCCGCTCTTCATCCTGTCGGCGGTCGTAGCGGCGATCAACTGGTGGCAGATCGCCACGCAGGCGGAGGAGAAGCCGGCAAGGGGGGCGGAAGGGGCCGCCGCGAGCGCCCCGGGCTCGCGCGGCTCGACCCTGGAAGGGGCGCCCCCCAGGGCGGCGGGGTCGGATCCGGGCCGGGCGCCCCGGGGGGAGGCCGCGGTGCGGCGCCGCGAGAACGTGGCGATGGCGCTGCTGGCCGCGGTCAACGCCGTCAACTCGCTCGGCATCGGCCTCTTCAGCCCGCTCCTCCCCTACTGGTTCTCCGCACGTTACGGCGCGGGAGCGGCCGGGATCGGCTCCGTCTACGGGCTCACGTTCCTGCTGACGGGCTTTTCGTCCCTCGCCACGGGACAACTCACGACCCGGGTGGGCCTGGTGCGCGCGGTCGTCTGGGTGCGCGTGCTCGGCGCCGCGCTCCTCTGCGCGATGCCGCTGATGCCCACCTACGCCCTGGCCGCCGGCGCCTACGTCGTCCGCTCGATGATGAACCGCGGGTCGGCCGGGGCGCGGCAGGCCTTCGGCGCCGGGCTGGTGCGGGACAGCCGCCGCGGCCTCGCCACCAGCCTCAACGGGCTGTCCATGCGGCTCCCGTCGGCGATCGGGCCGGCCGTCGGCGGATGGCTCATGTCGGCCGGATCGCTCGACCTGCCCTTCTACCTCTCCGCCGGGCTGCAGCTCACCTACGTGGCCCTCTTCGGCACGGTCCTCGGCCGGTACGAGCAGGGGGCACCCGCGCCGCCGCGGCGCCGGGCGGCCGCCGGGAACGATGGAGCCGCCGCCCTCAGGCCCCCAGGGTGATGCTGCCCCACTGGCTCGTGTCCTGGTAGTTGTTCAGCCCTCCGACCCACATGGTCTGGGCCGTCTGCTTGCCCGTGCCGTTGTCCCCGAAGTCGGCCGCGACGTCGAACTTGTACTGCTGGCCCGCCGCGGGCGAAGACACGCCGAGCAGCGACCACGGCACGATGAGCTCGGCCTCAATACTGTTCGGTTAAGCCACAATGCGGACGGCCTTCTCGGGAGGGAGGTCGGGCTGGGGACACCGTTGGGCGGGGCGCTTGACGGGAAACTTCGACATCTTGCGCTTGACTGCGCGGGGATTGGCGCGGAGACGTCGGGGAGGAAGGACCTC
>JAJYVV010000217.1 GCA_021791815.1 Bacillota bacterium
GGCGGCCGGACCCGGGGCGCCCAGCAGCCGCGCGCCCTGCGCCACGACCGCGACCCACTGCACCGCCCCGGAGACCGCGAGGCCGACGATCGCCGCCCGCTCCGCGGCGAGCGCCAGCAGGACCAGGGCCGCCGGAAGCGCCACCTCGGCGACGCGCAGCCCGACCGCGGGCGCGCCCTTCCAGAGGGCCGGCGCCAGGGTGTAGACCATGGAGTCGACGGTGTAGGGCAGATAGAGGAAGTAGGCGAAGGCCCAGAGGGCGGCCTGCAGAAGCGCCCAGCGGCGTCCGGCCGCGGCGTCCACGAACGCGTAGAGTCCGCCGGCGGAGGCCATGCTGCGCGCATACCCCGCCCACACGAGCACGGGCGCCAGGAACAACGCGGCGCCGGCGGCGGTCTCCGCGAGCGGGCGGCCGCCGGAGGGTAGCTGCGGGAGGTAGAGGGCGGCGAGCGCGGCCGGCCCGCCGGCGCAGGCCACGCCGAATCCCACCAACAGCGGCAGGCCGAGCCCCCGGTCCGCGCCCCGCGGCAAGGCATGGCTCCCATCCGGCGCGCCGCGCCGCATTCCGACCGCGGCCGGGCTCCGCGGCGGCCTCAGGCCCAGGTGGCCTTGCCCGACGTCCCGGAGCCAGCCTTGGCCGTGGTCCCACCGGCCGCTGCCGCGGCCGGCGCGGCCGTGGCAGCACCCTTCGCTCCCGCCGCGGCCGCGGCCGCCGGATGCCCGGCCCCGCACCCGGCGATCAGCAGCAGGGCCGGAACCATCACCGCCGCGGCCCGCCGCCGCGCGCGGCGCGAGCCATCCGAGCGCGTCATGCCGGATGCCCCCCGCCGCCAGTATAGCGCAGGGCCGGGCGGGCACCCGCGCCCGATCACGCCACGCGGTCGGCCCCGCCGGCCGGCTCCTGCTCGGCCGCGCCCTCGGGGGCAGGCGCGTCGGAGGGCGGCGTCTTGGTCGGCGCGCCATACAGGAACACGGTCAGCTTCTCGCGGACGGCGCTGGGGTTGTCGCCCGCCTGGATCGACAGGACGCCCTCGAGGGCGACCTCGGCCGCCACCTCGGCCAGGCGACCGTTCTCCTTGAGCTTGTTGCCGATGGGGAGCCAGAAGATGTTGGCGCTGCTGATGCCGTAGAAGGTGGCCAGGAACGCCGTCGCGATGGAGGGCCCGAGGCTGCCGGGGCTGCTCAGGTTCGAGAGCACGTGGATCAGGCCCATCACGGTCCCGATGATGCCCATGGTGGGCGCGAAGCCTCCGGCCGTCTCGAAGAGGTGGCTCTGGCGTTCGGCGGCCTGCTGCCGCAGGATCATGTCCGTGCGCATCACCCCGCGCACGGTCTCGGCGTCCGCCCCGTCGATCACCATCTGCAGCCCCCGGGTGATGACGGGATCGTCGATCTGGCCGATGTCCTCCTCGAGCGAGAGCAGGCCGTTGCGGCGGGCCCGCAGGGCCAGGGCCACCATGCGCTCGATGGCGCCCGCCAGGTCCACCTGCGCCGGGCGTATGGCCTGGAGGATCAGCTTCGGCAACGTGAGCAGGTCGGCCAGGTTGCTGGAGATCGCGGTGGCCCCGATGGTGCCCCCGAAGATGAGCAGGGCCGCCGATGGGTTGAACAACGCCGCCAGGTGGCCGCCGTCGATCACGTCGGCGCCGAGCAGGGCGGCCACGGCCAAGGCCAAGCCGCCGACCACCCCGAGGTCCACGCGCCCACCTCCGGTTCGAGCCTGCCGCCGGGTCGGGCGGCCGGGCCACCCGCCGCGGAACCCGACATGGCCTTGTATCGGAGGGACGCGGGGTGGGCGTTAGGCACGGCGGCGAAGCGGTGCGCCCCGTTCACGCCGGGGCGCGGCGCTCCACGACGTGCGCGCCCCGGGCGGCGAGGCCGAGCCGCCGGACCGCGCCGCCGCCGTGGGCGCGGAGGTGGTCGTGCAGGATGCCTTCGACGGCCGCCCTCACGGGGGAGGGCCCCGCGGGCACCAGGGCCAGGATCGAGGGGCCCGCGCCGCTCAGGAACACACCCGGGGCGCCGGCCGCCCGCACGGCGTCCAGGCAGCCGAGGAGCCCCGGCACCAGCGGTGCCCGGTATGGCTGGTGCAGCCGGTCGCACGTCGCCTCCGCCAGGACGTCCGTCCGGCCGGCCGCCAGCCCCGCCACGAGCAGGCACGCCCGCTGCACGTTGGCGACCGCGTCCGCGAACGGCACCGCGGCCGGCAGCACCGAGCGCGCCACCGCCGTGCGCAGGACCGCGTCCGGGATCGCGGCGAGCGCTTCCAGGCCGGGGGGCGGCGGCAGGCGGACGGACAGCACGCGGGCCCCGCCGGCCGCGACGCACGAGGCGCAGAGGCCCCCGAGGATGGCCGGGGCGACGTTGTCCGGATGCCCCTCGACCTCGGTCGCCAAGCGGACGAGTTCCTCGGGTGGCAGACCCGCGCCGAGCAGGGCGTCGGCGGCCACGACGCCGGCCGCGACGGCGGCCGCGCTGCTGCCCAGGCCGCGCCCCACGGGCACCGACAGGCGCAGGGCGATGCGCAGGGCGGCGTGCGGCCGGCCGGCGGCCGCCAGGACCGCGCGGGCGCCGCGCGCCGCGAGGTTGTCCGGTCCGCGGGGGACCGCACCGGCCCCCGGGCCCGAGACGCGGACGACCCATCCGTCCGTGGACAGGGCACATTCGGCTTCCTCGTACCAGTCCAGGGCCATGCCCAGGGCGTCAAACCCCGGGCCGAGGTTGGCCGTCGTCGCGGGCGCCCGAACGAGGACGGCGCGTCCCAGGTCGACCATCCCATCGGCCCGGCGCGCCCCGGGCCCCGTCCCCCTTCGCTTCCGTCCGTGCGGACCGCGGGCGCCCCTCAGTCGACCCCGGGCGGCAGGACCCCGGCCAGGGCCTCCGCCGTCGCCTCCACCTCCAGCGGCGCGTCGCCCTCGGCCACGGCCCGGTCCGGGTCCTTCAGGCCGTGGCCCGTGAGCACGCAGACCGCGCGTGCGCCCTCGGGGATGAGGCCCGATGCGCGGGCCGCCCAGAACCCCGCGAGGGACGCGGCCGAGGCGGGCTCGCAGAAGATGCCCTCCTGGCGCGCGAGGAACCGGTAGGCCTCGATGATCTGGGCGTCGGTGACGGCGAGGAAGCGGCCGTCCGCCTCGGCCACGGCCGCGCGCGCCAGGTGGGCGCTCGCGGGCCGGCCGATGCGGATCGCGGAGGCCACCGTCACGGGTGCGTCCACGGGCCGTCCCGACACCAGGGGCGCCGCCCCCTCGGCCTGCGCGCCGAGCAGCCGCGGCACGGAGCGGGCGCGACCCGCCGCGCGGTACTCGCAGAACCCGCGCCAGTAGGCACTGATGTTGCCCGCGTTGCCCACCGGGATGCAGAGCCAGTCCGGCGCGTCGCCCAGTTGCGCGACCACCTCGAAGGCCCCGGTCTTCTGGCCCTCCAGGCGCAGCGGGTTCACGGAGTTGACGAGCGCGACGTGCGGCCGCGCCGCGGCCAGCGTCCGCACCGCGGCCAGGGCCTGGTCGAAGTTGCCGCGGACCAGGACGAGCCGGGCGCCCGCCGCGAGGGCCTGCGCCAGCTTGCCCTTGGCCACGGCGCCGTCGCCCGCCGGAACGGCGAGGAGCGCGGGCAGTCCCGCCCGCGCCGCGTAGGCCGCGGCCGACGCCGAGGTATTGCCGGTCGACGCGCAGACGAGGGCGCGGGCGCCCTCCGCCACGGCACCCGACACCGCGACCGCCATGCCGCGGTCCTTGAAGGAGCCCGTGGGGTTGCAGCCCTCGACCTTGAAGAAGAGATCCGCCCCGCGGCCCGCCCGCAGGGCGGGGACGAGCGGCGTGTTGCCCTCGCGGAGCGTGATGGCCGGGGCGTCCGCCGGCAGCGAGAGGTCGCGCCGGAACTCCTCGACGATCCCGCGCCACGCGCCCGCGGGCCGGCCGACCGTCCGCGCTCCGCCCAGCGACCCCACGGCCTACCCCCCGGCTTCCAACTGCAGGCTCTTCTGTTCCTTCACCTGCGCCGGGTCGAAGTAGACCATCTTCGCCAGAAAGATCTCGAGCTGCTCGCGCTCCTCGCGCTCCTGGAGGGGCTCAGGGAAGAACACGCGGCGCGGATGGAAGGTGGTCACGAGGTGCCCCCCGCGGAACACGCCCACCGCCGGCCAGCGGTCGAAGTCATACGTATCGTAGGCCCGTCGCGAGGCGCGCCACGCGTCGAGGCGCGCCCGCACCTCGGGCTCCGCGACCCGCACCGCGCGGACGCGGTCCGCGTGGCCCGCCGCCACGGCCGCCAAGGCCCGCCCGCAGCGCGCGTCGTCCGGCGTGCCGCGGTCGAAGAGGACGAACACGGCCCTCTCGCGCGCCGCGACCGCCGCCCGCCCCTCGTGGTCCGGGGCCGCGGTCGCGGAAGCCTCCGCACCGCCGTCCTGGGACAGGGCGTCCAACTGCTGGGCGCCCCACTGCTCCAGCGCCGAGCCGCGCCGCGCCGCCATGGCCCGGAACCCTCCCCCCGCCCGGGCCGCGCCCGATGCGCCGGCCGCCGGACCGCTAGTCCGCGGCCCGCGGCCTCGGCAGCGGGGAGGCCGCGACGGCGGTGTCGTCGCCGCGCCGCTCCACCAGGACCGTCGCGCCGTCGGCAAAGCGCGCCGCCACGGCGAGCCTGCGTCCGTCCCCCGGCCGGCCCCGCAGCGCCCGAAACGTCTGCCCCACGAGCATCAGCCGCGGCGCGGGCATCGCCACCGCCGTCGCCGGGCCCCCGGCATCGCCCACCTGCAGGATCGCGCCATCCCAGCGCAGCCACCGGGCCTCCGGAATGCACAGCACGCCACGTCCGGCATCGATGGCCGCCGACACCGCCAAAGCCCGCGCCCCCTTCCCCGAACGGGTACTGGGGCGACAGCGTTCGACGGCCTTTTGCAACGTTCCTCCGGTGCGCCATGCGCGCCCCGACCATCCGCCCCCTTGGAGCTCGGGACCCAGTATAGCGCAGGCGCCGCCCACCCGCGGGCGGCCGGTCCGCGGCCCCCGGCGCTCCGAGGCGGCGGCCCGTTAGTCCCTTGACAATCCCGTGCTAATCTACGACCAGAGACGGCGGGGGTGAGGAGCCATGGACGCCTCCAGCGGAGGCGCCGACGGCGCGGAGGCCGGCGGCACGGGCGAGGGCGGGGCCGGGGAGCGGATGGACGCGGGTCCGTCGGCGGACGGCGCTGGCGCGCCGGTGGCCGCCGGACCGCCGGAGGCCCGGCCGGCGGGCGCCGGCGACACCGGCCGCGCCTTCCTGGCGGCCGGTGCG
>JAJYVV010000218.1 GCA_021791815.1 Bacillota bacterium
CCCGCCCGCGGGCCGGCGCCGGCCTGCGGCGCGCGGGGCCCCCGGCGGCCGTGGCGCAGGCCGGCATCCTCGGCGCGGGCTACTACGTGCCCGAGGCCGTCGTCACCAACGCCGACCTGGAGCGGCGGCTGGAGACCACCGACGAGTGGATCCGCACGCGCACGGGGATCCGGGAGCGCCACGTGGCGGCGGACGGCCAGGCGACGAGCGACCTGGCGCTGCCGGCGGCGCGCGCGGCGCTGGAGCGGGCGGGGGTGGCGCCGGCCGACCTCGACCTGATCGTCGTGGCCACGGTCACGCCCGACCACGTCTTCCCGTCGACGGCGTGCCTGCTGCAGGAGCGGCTCGGCGCGACGGGTGCCGCGGCGTTCGACGTGTCCGCGGCCTGCACCGGCTTCCTGTATGCGCTCGCCACGGCCGAAGCGCTCATCCGCGCGGGCACCGCGCGGTATGCCCTGGTGGTCGGCGCCGAGGTCCTCTCCCGCATCCTCGACCGGGAGGACCGCAGCACCGCCATCCTCCTGGGCGACGGCGCCGGGGCGGTGGTCCTCGGTCCGGTCGAGAGCGGGTTCGGGGTCCTCTCCACGTACCTCGGGTCCGACGGCGCCGGCGGCCCGCTGGTCCGCATGCCGGCCGGCGGCAGCCGGATGCCGGCGTCGGCCGAGACGGTGGCCGGGCGGCTGCACACGTTCCAGCAGAACGGCCGCGAGGTGTATCGCTTCGCGATCCAGATCATGGGGGACGCCGCGGAGGAGGCCCTCTCCCGCGCCGGGCTGGAGCCGGCCGACGTGGCGCTGCTGGTGCCGCACCAGGCCAACTACCGCATCATCCAGGCCGCCGCGCAGCGCTTCGGCTTCCCCATGGACCGGGTGTGGGTGAACATCGACCGCTTCGGCAACACGTCCTCCGCGTCGATCCCGATCGGCCTCGCGGAGGCGGTCGAGGCCGGAAGGCTGCGGCGGGGCGACGTGGTGCTGGCGGTCGCGTTCGGCTCGGGGCTGACCTGGGGCGCGGCCGCCGTGCGCTGGCTCTAGGGCGGAACGGACGGCACGGCGCGGGCGGGAGGCGGTGGTCCTTTGCAGGTGGCCTTCATGTTTCCGGGCCAGGGTGCGCAGGCCGTCGGCATGGGGCAGGCCCTGCGGGCCGCCGAACCGGCCGCGCGCGCGGCGTTCGATCTCGCCTCGGAGGCCTGCGGCCTGGACCTCGCCCGCCTGTGCGCCGATGGTCCCGAGTCCGTCCTGGCCGAGACCGAGATCACGCAGCCGGCCATCCTCGCGGTGTCGGCCGCGGTGCTGGCGGTCCTCCGCGAGCGGGGCGTGCGCCCGGCGGCCGCGGCCGGCCTGTCGCTCGGGGAGTATGGGGCGCTGCTCGCGGCCGGCGCGGCCGACCTGGCCGACCTGGCCCCGCTGGTCCGCCGGCGCGGCCGCTACATGCAGGAGGCCGTGCCGCTCGGCACGGGGGGGATGGCCGCGGTCCTCGGGTGCGACGCGGCGGCGGTCGAGGCCCTCTGCGCGGCGGCGAAGGGCGCGCTGGCCGAGGGCGGGGAGCCCGCGCCCGCCGGCGGGTGGGTGCTGGCGCCCGCGAACTGGAACTGTCCGGGGCAGGTCGTGCTGGCGGGCCACCTCCCGGCGCTGCGCCAGGCGGTCGCCCTGGGGCGCGGGTTCGGGGCGCGCCGGGTGGTGCTGCTTCCGGTGAGCGCGCCGTTCCACTGCGAGCTGATGGCCCCGGCCGCGGATCGGCTCGCGCCCGAGGTCGCGGCGCTGCCGCTGCGCCCGGCCGACGTGCCCGTGGTCTGCAACGTCGACGCCGAGGTGGTGCGGGAGCCCGCCGCGGTGCGGGCGGCGCTCCTGCGCCAGGTCCGCCGGCCGGTGCTCTGGGAGGCCTCGGTGCGCCGCCTCGCCGCCCTCGGCTGCGACACCTTCGTCGAGGTCGGGCCCGGGCAGGCCCTGACCGGGTTCCTCGGCCGGGTGCTTCCCGGGGCGCGCGGCTTCGCCGTCGGCGACCCGGACTCGCTGCAGCGCTGTCTCCGCGAACTCGATGCGGCGTGACGGGAGCGCTACCGGTCCGGCGGCCGAGGCGAGGGGGGCAGGGCGTGGAGGATCGGGTGGCGCTGGTGACGGGGGCTTCCCGGGGGATCGGGCGCGCCGTCGCGCTGGCGCTCGCCGCGCGCGGGGCGCGGGTGGTCGTGGGCTACCACAGCCGGGCCGAAGCCGCAGGGGCCGTGGTGGCGGAGATCGCGCAGGCCGGCGGCACCGCGTGCGCCCTCGGCGGGGACGTGGCGCGCCGGGAGGAGGCCGACGCCCTGGTGGCCGCCGCGCAGGAGCGCTTCGGCCGGCTGGACGTCCTGGTCAACAACGCCGGCCGGACGCGCGACGGGCTCCTGCTGCGCATGGGCGACGACGCCTGGCGCGAGGTCCTGGCGGCGGACCTCGACGGCGCCTTCTACTGCCTGCGGGCCGCGGCCCGGATCATGCTCCGCCAGCGCTCGGGGCGCATCGTCAACATCGCCTCGGTCGCGGGCACGGTCGGCAACGCGGGACAGGCCAACTACAGCGCGGCCAAGGCCGGGCTGATCGGCCTGACGCGGGCGGCGGCGGCGGAGCTGGCCCCGCGGCAGATCACCGTGAACGCCGTGGCCCCGGGGTTCATCGAGACGGACATGACGTCCGCGCTGTCTCCCGCGGTGCGCCAGGCGGCCGCGGCGCGGGTGCCGCTGGCCCGCTTCGGCCGCCCGGAGGACGTGGCCGAGGCCGTCTGCTACCTGGCGTCGCCCGCGGCTGCGTATGTCACCGGGACCGTGCTGGTCGTGGATGGGGGGCTGACCATGGGAGCGTGAAGGGCGGGTCCCGGCCGGCCCCCCGCCCGTGGGAGGCCCGGGCGCCCGCCCCGACCCCGTCCCGCGGCGCGGCCCCCGGGCGCGCCGCCAGCCCTGGTCAGGCAGGCCGCGACGTCCGCCGAGAAAGGCCGAGGAGGCGATCCGGAGTTGGCCCAGGACGTATTCGAGAAGGTCAAGAAGATCATCGTCGACCAGCTGAGCGTCGAGGACGGCGAGGTGACGCTCGAGGCTTCCTTCATCGAGGACCTCGGCGCCGATTCTCTGGACATCGTCGAACTGATCATGGCGCTCGAGGAGGAGTTCGGGGTCGAGATCCCCGACGAGGACGCGGAGAAGATCAGCTCGGTGGGCGACGCCGTCAAGTACATCCAGGAGCACGCGCAGTAGCGGGGCGGCGGGCGCTCCTCTGCCCCTCGCGGCGCAAATCTACGACCGAAAGGGGCGAAGGCCCGGCGGGCGGACGCCGCGCGGCGCGGCCGGGGGGGCCGCGGCGCGGGCACCTGCCGGGATACGGGAGTGGGGCCTCGCAGGGTTGTGATCACCGGGATCGGCGCCGTCAGCCCGTTCGGCACGGGCGCCGATGCGCTCTGGGGCGGCATCCGCGCGGGGCGCTGCGGGATCCGCGCGATCTCGCGGTTCGACGCCTCGGGATATCCGTGCCGCATCGCCGCGGAGGTGCAGGACTTCGACCCGGAGCGCTGGCTGCCGCGCAAGGAGGCCCGGCGCATGGACCGCTTCGCGCAGTTCGCGGTGGCCTGCGCCGAGATGGCCGGCGCGGACGCCGGCCTGGCGTGGGCCGACCTGGATCCCGAGCGGACGGGATCGATCATGGGCACGGGCATCGGCGGCATGGAGACGCTGATCGACCAACTGGTCGTCCTGCAGCAGCGCGGACCGGACCGGGTCAGCCCGTTCTTCATCCCGATGATGATCGCGAACATGGCCTCCGCCCAGGTCTCGATCCGCACCGGCGCGCGCGGGCCGAACATCACGACGGTGACCGCCTGCTCCTCGGCGGCCAACGCCATCGGCGAGGCCTACCGCGCCATCCAGCGCGGGGACATCGACGTGGCGGTGACCGGCGGCGCCGAGGCCGCCGTGCTGCCCCTGGCCGTCGCGGGCTTCTGCGCGATGCGCGCCATGTCGACGCGCAACGACGACCCCGAGCGGGCGAGCCGGCCCTTCGACTCCGGGCGCGACGGGTTCGTCCTCGGCGAGGGTGGCGGGGCGCTGATCCTCGAGGAACTCGAGTGCGCGCGGCGCCGTGGCGCGCGCATCCGGGCGGAGCTCCTGGGATACGGCGCGACGTCGGACGCGTACGACGTCGTGCGGCCGGCACCGGGCGGCCGGGGTCAGATCCGCGCGATGCAGCGGGCGGTGGAGGAGGCCGGCCTGCGGCCCGACGAGGTGGATTACGTCAACGCGCACGCCACATCCACCCCGATCGGCGACCGGGAGGAGGTCGAGGCGATCAAGGCCGTGTTCGGCGACCACGCCCGGCGCCTCGCGGTGAGCTCGACCAAGTCGATGACCGGGCACCTGCTGGGCGCGGCCGGGGCGGTCGAACTGATCGTCAGCGTCCTGGCGCTCCAGGAGGGGCTGCTGCCGCCGACCATCAATCAGGAGGAGCCGGACCCGGCCTGCGACCTGGACGTGGTGCCGAACGAGGCCCGGGCGGCGGACGTGCGGGTGGCGCTCTCCAACTCGTTCGGCTTCGGCGGCCACAACGTGTCGCTGCTCGTGCGGCGCTGGCCCTGAGCGGTCGGCCGGGGCGCGGGCCCGGCGGCGGTGCGCGCGGCGACCGAACCAGGGGCTCCGGTGGAAGGACGGCTCCGGGCCGGCGCAACCGCCTGCCCGCGGAGCGGGACGACGCCGGGCGCTGCGGCGCACAGCCATGGGGGCGCAGGACCTGGATGTCTTGCGTGCCAGGGACTTCCGTCGATGGCGGCGGCGGCGGGGCCCAGCGGGATGGCCGCTCGGCGGCCGGGCTCGCGCCGCAGGGGAAACGATGGGGAAGGGCGCCGTGCGCGGGGTCGGCAGAAAAACCCGTAGGGGGGCCGCACATGCCGCCGGGTACCCGGGACGGGGCCGTGGCGCGGGACCGGGCCGATCCGGGCCCAGGCCGCCCGCCGTTCGAGGGCCCTGCGGTCCGCGTCGAAGTCCCGGCGTGCGCGGCGCCCGAGCGCGCGCACGCCCGAGTTCGCCTGTTGCCTACGCTCCGCGAGGGGCAAATCCAAGGCCGAAAGGGGCAAACACCTGGTCGGGCGGACGGTGTGGAGGGCCGCAGGGGCGGCTTGTACACATTTTTCTAACCAGGTGGAGGATGGGTGGCGGAGGAGACGGGCGCGGCGGGTGAGGTGCCCGCGGCGCGAGGGGCGGGCGGCCGCCGGCGCCGGCGGCGCGGGCCCGCGCCGGCGGGCGGGGAT
>JAJYVV010000219.1 GCA_021791815.1 Bacillota bacterium
CCTGCGCGATGAGGATCTCACGCTCCCCCATCCGCGGCTGCGGGAACGCGCGTTCGTCCTCGTGCCCCTGGCGGAGCTGGCCCCGGATCTGGTGGTGCCTGGCGCGGGCCCCGTGGCGGAGCTGGCGTGGCGGGCGGCCGCCGAGGATGGCCAGGAGGTCCGCCTCTGGGGGCAGCTGCCCGGCTGGCCGCGGGCCGCCCCGCGCACCACCCGGCAGACCCTGCTGCAGCGGCTCCGCGCCGCGGCGCCCGCCGCCGTCTCCGGGGCTGCCCTGGCGGCGGAGCTCGGCGTGTCCCGCTCGGCGGTCTGGAAGCAGGTGCAGCGTCTGCGGGCCGAGGGCCAAGCCGTGGAAGGCACGACCGGCCGCGGCTACCGGCTCCCCTCCGGAGGGGACCCGGACCCGCTGTCCGGGGCGGACCTCGTCGCCGGCCGCCGGGCGGTCGGCCGGGTGCTGCACCTGCTCGCGACCGTGGACTCGACGAACCGCCTGGCGGCCGCCATGGGCGCGGCCGGCACGCCCTCCGGGACGGTCGTCGTCGCCGAGCGCCAGACCGGCGGCCGCGGGCGCGCGGGGCGGTCGTTCCTCTCGCCTCCCGGGGGCATCTACCTGTCCGTGGTGCTGCGCCCCGCCGTGCCCCCGAGCCAGGCGGGCCGCCTCACGCTGCTGGGGGCCCTCGCCGTCGCCGAGGCCATCGAGAGCGCCTCGGGTCTGCGGCCTTCCATCAAGTGGCCCAACGACCTCCTCCTTCCACAGGGCAAGGTGGCCGGCATCCTCCTGGAGTTGGTCGCCCGCGAGGACCGCGTCGACTTCGTGGTCCTCGGGGCGGGCATCAACGTCCGCTCCGCCCCGTCCGGGGTCGGGGCCGCCAGCCTGTGGGGCGCCGGCGCGCGCGTCGGGCGGGCGGAGGTCGCGCGGGCCGTCCTGGACCGGTTGGACGCCGCCTACGCCGACTTCGAGGCGGGGCGGTGGGCGGGGCAACTCGCGGCCTGGCGACGTCGCTGCGCGACGCTGGGCGCTCCCGTCCGGGTGGAACTCGCGGGGGGCGGCGCCCTCGTGGGCCGGGCGCTCGACGTGACGCTGGAGGGGGCCCTGCTGGTGGAGAATGCCGACGGGGTCACGGCCGTCTATGCGGGCGACGTGACGCACCTGCGGGGCGAGGTGCAACCCGCGGAGGCGGCGAGCCGGGAGGCGCCGTCGGCGGCGGCCGCGCCCGGATCGGACCGGCTCGGCGCCCCGGGCTCCGGCGCGACCGAGGTGTGACCAGGCGGGGGGGTTGCGGCGTGCTCTTGGCGGTGGACGTGGGGAACTCGCACACCGTCCTCGCGGCGTTCGAGGGGGCCCGGCTCGTCGACCAGTGGCGCGTGCGCACCCAGCGCGGCGCCACGTCCGACGAGCTGGGCATGACCGCTGGCGTGCTGCTCGGGCAGCGCGGGCTGTCCCTGGCCGGCGTGGCCGGCCTCGTCGTCGGTTCGGTGGTGCCATCCCTGCGCGCGGCCTGGGGCGAGCTGGGCCGCCGCCGGGTGGGCTGCGAGGTGCTGGTGGTCGAGGCCGGCCTGCGCACGGGTCTGCGGCTCGCCGTGGACCGACCCGGCGAGGTCGGGGCCGACCGGATCGCCGACGGGCTCGCCGCGTGGCGGCTCCACGGCGCCCCGGTGATCGTGGTGGACTGCGGCACCGCCACCACCGTGGACGCCATCAGCGCCGACGGCCGCTACCTGGGCGGCGCCATCGCCCCGGGCATCGGCGTATCCTACGAGGCGCTCGTGGCCTCCGCCGCGCTCCTGCAGGCCGTGGAGGTGGGCATGCCCGCCCGGGCCCTCGGCGCGAACACGGCGGACCAGATGCGCTCCGGGCTGATCTTCGGGTGTGCGGGGCAGATCGACGCGCTCGTCGACCGCATCCGCGCGGAGATGGGCGGGGCCGAACTCGTGGTCGCGACCGGCGGCTGGGCGTCGGCCATCGTACCCGCGAGCCGGACCATCGACCGCTGCGACCCGCTCCTCACCGTGCAGGGCCTGCGGCTGATCTTCGAGGCCTGCGGCGGCGCGGCGGCGCCCGGCGGGCCCAGCCGGTCCCAGGAGGAGGCCGCCACCGCCGGACGAACGGATGCGCACCGGGCCGCCCCGCGGAGCGAGACCCAGCCCGCGCCTTCCGAGGAGGTGCCGCGGTGATTCGGCTGGACGTGCTGCAGGTCAGCCGCCTGCAGGGCGGCGACGAGTGCCTGCTGGTGCTCCGGGAGCGCGGCGGCGAGCGTCTGCTGCCCATCACGATCGGCCCTTACGAGGCGCATGCGATCGCCGCCGCCCGCGTCCAGGCGGCCGGCGCGCGGCCCTCGACGCACGACCTCCTGGCCACCGTGGTGCGGCGCCTCCGCGCCACCCTGCAGCGCGTCCTCATCCACGACCTGCGCGACGAGACGTTCTTCTGCCAGCTGGAGCTGTCCACCGACCACGGCCTCCTGGAGATCGACTGCCGCACGAGCGACGCGGTGGCCCTCGCGCTGCGCACGGACAGCGCCATCTTCGCCACGGAGGAGGTCGTCGCCGAGGCCGCGGTCCTGCCCCGCCCGGGCGCCGGCTCGGGGGCGGAGGGGGACGAGGGAGGGGCCCCGGCGGGCGGGGCCTGAGGCCGCCCGCCCGCGCCGCGACCCGAAGCCCACCGCGCGCCCGCCCGCCCACCCCTCCTGTCCGGCACTCGGCCCCGCAGCCGGGCGTCTTGCGGCCGCCGCCCCCGCGTAGATTGCCTCCGAGGCAGGCGGCCGACGGCCTGTCATCCGGGCGATGCTCGGCCTGGACGGGAGGCTTGTTGTTGACACCCGACGAGGGGCCCACCTATAATGGGGCGCCGCGGCGCAGCCGAATCCGGCGCGGCAGGGGAACCAAACTCAAGGTCAGTCCATCGTCGCCGCCCATCGGCCGCAAGGCCGCCATGGGCGGCGGCTTTGCCAAGAGGGCGAAGGCGGGCAGCCGGCCGCGCCCCTCGGCGAAGGGCAGGGAGGGTGCAGCGCCGAGCATGGCGGAACGTGAGCGCGAGGTGCTCCTGACGGCGGACGGCGTGCGCAAGCTGGAGCAGGAGTTGGAGGAGCTCAAGACCGAACGCCGGCGGCAGGTCGCCGAACGCATCAAGGTGGCGCGGGAGTTCGGTGACCTGTCCGAGAACTCGGAATACGAGGCGGCCAAGAACGAGCAGGCGTTCGTCGAGGGCCGCATCCTGACCCTGGAGAACCTCCTGCGCAGCGCGCGCATCGTCCAGGACAGCGAGGTGGACCCGCACCGGGTCAACCTCGGGACGACGGTGACCCTGCGGGACCTGGACAGCGGCGAGATGATGGAGTACACGATCGTCGGCAGCAGCGAGGCGGATCCGCTCCACAACCGCATTTCGTACGAGTGCCCCGTCGGGCGGGCCGTGTTCGGCCAGGTGACCGGGAGCACGGTCGAGGTGCGAACCCCGGGCGGACCCGCCCGGTATGAGATCGTCGCCCTCGCTCGGTAGGGAGGGGGCGTGGCCGATCCGCCGCCCGGGCGGGCCCGGGGTCGCCCCAGGTCCGCGCGGCGCCTTGGCGCGCGCGGCGTGTCGGCCGCGGGAGGTTGGCGGCTTTGGCCGGCGAGGGACCGCCGCGGCTGGAATCTTCGGGCCCCCCCGACGGGAGCGCGTCGCTGTCCGAGCGCCGGCAGGCCTTGGAGCGCTGGCGTGCGGAGGGCGTGGATCCCTTCGGGGGCAGCCTTCGCCCAACGCACCACACGCGGGAGATCCGCGACGGGTTCGACGCGCTGGAGGGCGCGGCGGTCGTTCTGGCGGGACGGCTGATGGCGGTGCGCCGCCAGGGCCGCGCCGCCTTCGCCGACGTCCAGGACCGGGACGGGCGGCTGCAGATCTTCGCGCGCCGCGACCGCATGGGCGAGGAAGGCTTCGCGCGCTTCGGCCGCTGCGAGGTCGGCGACCTCGTGGCCGCCGCCGGCACGGTGATGCGGACGAGGGCTGGGGAGCCGAGCGTCGAGGCCGACCGCGTCGAGCTGCTGGCCAAGGCGCTACGCCCGCTGCCCGACAAGTGGCACGGCCTGCGGGACCCGGAGGTCCGGCACCGGCGCCGCTATCTCGACCTCATCGCCAACCCGCCGGCCAAGGACCTGCTGCTCCTGCGCAGTCGCCTGGTGTCCTTCATCCGCCGCTTCCTCGACGAGCGCGGCTTCATCGAGGTCGAGACCCCCGTGCTCCACACGGTGGCCTCGGGGGCCGAGGCGCGCCCTTTCGTGACGCACCACAACGCGCTTGGCACCGACCTGCACCTGCGGATCGCCCTCGAGCTGCACCTCAAACGGCTGATCGTGGGCGGCCTGGAGCGCGTGTACGAAATCGGGCGCGTCTTCCGCAACGAGGGCGTCTCCACGCGCCACAACCCCGAGTTCACCATGCTCGAGTGCTATCAGGCGTACGCCGACTACACGGACATGATGCGCCTCACGGAAGACCTGGTGACGGGCGCGGCGAGGGAGCTTTTGGGCACGACGGCGGTGCGCTGGCGCGGCAGGGACATCGAGCTGGCCGCACCCTGGCCCCGCGTCTCCATCGCCGACGGGCTCGCCGCGCGCGGTCTCGACCTGCTCGGCGCGGCCGGCGACGCCGAGGCGGCGGCGCGCGCCCGGGCGGCGGGCCTGGACGTGCCGGAGGGCGCAACCCTCGGCCAGGCCGTCGAGGCCGCGGTCGACCGACTGCTGATGCCCGACCTGGTGGGCCCCACCTTCCTGATCGACCATCCCGTGGCCGTGTCGCCCCTCGCCCGGGCGCGCCGGGACGCGCCGCACCTGGCGGAGCGCTTCGAATGGATCGTGGCGGGCACGGAGATGGCCAACGCCTTCAGCGAGCTCAACGATCCGGACGAGCAGCGCCGCCGTTTCGCGCAGCAGGCGGCCGAGCGGGCGCGCGGCAACGACGAGGCCCAGGCGCTCGACGCCGACTTCCTCCGCGCGCTCGAGCACGGCATGCCTCCCACCGGTGGGCTGGGCCTCGGGGTCGACCGCCTCGCCATGCTGCTCGGCGGCGCCGAATCGATCCGCGACGTCATCGTATTCCCGCACCTGCGCCCGGACCCGCCGGAGGCGGCCGACGCGCCGTGACGCAGGGCGCGCGCGAGGCGGGAAAAGGTCGGATCGCCCGCGCTGGCGGAACAGGGTTGACACGGGGGTAGCGGGGGCATAGACTGGCGACTCGCCGGGCAGCGGCGGGAGCC
>JAJYVV010000034.1 GCA_021791815.1 Bacillota bacterium
CGCCGTCGGCGCGGCGCGGAACCCCGGCCGATCATCCGCGTGCCGGCGCCCCGGGACGGCGGGCCCCGGGGGCGCGCTCCCGCCCTCGTCGTCTGGAGGTTCCGGCAGCACGTCTTGATGGTCGCGGCCTCCGGGCGGATCCGCCGGTCCCGCGGGCGGTTGCCGAGCTTGGAGCCCACACGCGTGGGGGCCGTCTGGGCCTGCCCGTGTTCCCGTCGCCTCGGGATCCGAGCCTCCATTTTTGGAGTGCCACCGCCCGCAGCGCCCGCCGGCCGCTCCTCTGGTTCAAGGCGTTCCGGTTCCCGCGGTCACCCAGCTTGTTGCGGCGGTGCTCGATCTCGCGGCGGCAGGTCTCGATCCGGCGCGCGTCGTCCCGTGGGCGTGCCCTCCTGCGGCCCCAGGCCATGCATCGGCCCTCGCGTGCGGCGACCGGCCCCGGTCACAGGTGCAGCGTCGCCGCGGCCGCCGCGCTGAGCAGGCCGAGGACCACGACGCAGCCCGCCACGAAGAGCAGGACGCGGGCGGGCAGGGCACGCCCGACCATCAGGAGCGACGGCAGGCTGACGGGGGGTAGCGTCGTGAGCAGCGCTCCGGCCCCGGCCGCCCCCAGGCCGAACCGCATCAGAGTCTGGACGATGGGTACCTCGCCCGCGGTCGGAATGACGAACAGCGTTCCCGTCAGGGCCAGGGCGAGCACCAGCCAGAGGCTGTGGCCGATCGCCGGGCTCATCGCGGGGAAGAGCCAGGCCCGGACGGCGCCGAGGACCACGACGACGACCAGGTACTCCGGCAGCAGGCCGACCGCCATGCGGCCCAGTGCGGACAGCCACCGCGTGGGCAGGGGCCGGTCATCGCCGTCGGCGGCCGTCGCCGCGGCGTGTGCATCCAGGGCAGCCCGCGGAACGGCCGCCGGGCCCGCGACGCGCGCCGCGAGGGGCGCGACCCCGAACACCAGGACCGCGCCGACGGCGATGCGCAACGCCACCCACCGCCACCCGAGCACGAAGCCCATGAAGACCATCGTCGCCGGATTCAGGATCGGGTTCCCGAGCCAGTAGGCGAGCACGGAGCCGGTGGAAGCCCCGCCGCGGGTGAGCCCCACTGCCAGTGGGGCGGAGCAGCATGTTCACATCATGGACGGGACCGCGGCCGCGCCCCCGAGGGCCACGCCCCGGTAGTGCGTGCCGCCGAGGACCCGCAGGAGCCACGAACGCGGCAGCAGGGCCTGGACGCCGGACCCCAGCACCAGGCCGACGACCAGGGCCTCCCAGATGTCCTTGCCGTAGGCCACCGTGAAGTCCCATGCGGCCGTCCAGCCCGTCGCCGGAGCGGCCGCGGTCTTTCCGGTGACGATCGACGCGCCGAGGCTGTGATGGGCCGCGGCGGCGAAGGCCTTGTGGAAATAGGGGTCCCACTTGACATAGAACAGGCCGGCCACCGCCAACAGCAAGAAGATCGCCGTTCCGATCGCGGCCGCGGGCCCCGGGGCTCCGGTGCCCGGCCGCCGCGGTTGCGCCTCCGCCTGCATCCGCGCCACCCCTTCCCGACCCGCCGCGACCGTACCAAAGCCGGGCGCGCGGCTGATAGAGTGCATGCGCGAGACGCATGGCGGGCCGGCAAGGGCGCAGCCACGCGCGAGCCGGCCGGAGGACACGGCTTGGACCTCGAACACCTGCGGGCCTTCGTGGAGACCGTGCGCCGCGGCAGCTTCAGCCACGCGGCGGCGGCCCTCCACCTCAGCCAGCCGGCGTTGAGCCGCCGCATCGGCCGGCTCGAGGCGGAGCTCGGCCAGCGTCTGCTGGAGCGGCGTCGGCCCGTGGCCACGCCGACCAGGACCGGGCTCGCGCTCCTGCCCTTCGCGGAACGCACGCTCGCCGAGTGGGACCGGCTTCGCCCCTCGCTGCCCGTGGCCGCCGGGCTGGCGGGGCTGCTCCACATCGCGGCCAGCAGCGCGCCCGCCGAGGCCGTGGTGCCGCCGCTCGTGGCGGAGTTCTGCCGGCGGCATCCCGGGGTGCAGACGCACCTGCACGTCATGAACTCCGACACCGTCGAGGAATGCGTGCGGCGCCACCATTGCGACGTGGGCTTCCTCGGGCGCCGGTCCCGCGGCTCCCTGCTGCAGCAGGTCGCGGTCGCAACCGACGAGGTGGTCCTCGCGGTGCCTCGCACGCACACCCTGTCCGCACGGCGGGAGGTGGACATCGGCGACCTTGCCGGCGAGGCGATCGTGGTCCGCGAGGCCGGCTCCGCGACGTGGGAGGCCGTCCTCGCCGCGCTGGCCGGGGAGGGCCGGACCCTGCCCGCCTGGCACGTCGCGGCCGAGGTGACCGGCGCCCAAGCGCAGCTCGCGGCCATCGCGGCCGGGCAGGGGGTGGGTTTCGTCTCCCTGCTGCTGTGGGAGCGGGCCGGTCCGGGGGCGGTCGCCGCCGTGCGGATCAAGGACGTGGCCATGCGGCGGACGATCCACGTGCTCTACGATCCGCGCCGCCTGACCGGCGTGGCGCAGGTGTTCGTGGAGTTCGTGCGGGCGCGCGTGGACGCCGGTGGAGCGTAGCCGTGCCATCCGGGTCCCTGGGGCCGTCCCGCGCCTGGTATCCTGTGGGTGCCGCCGCGGCCCGACCGGAGTTCGAATGGAGGCACGAGCCAGGATGCCGCAGCCGGGGCACGCCCAAGCCGCCTGAGCCGACGGGCCCCCGCCCCCCGGCGCGTGCCGCCGGGTCCATCTCGTGGTGCGGCCCGGACTGCCTCCCACCGCCGGCAACACCGTCACGGCGCGCCGCCTGGCCGAGGGTTTGCGCGCAGAGGGGGTGGATGCGCGCATCCTGTCCGCCGACGCGCTGCCCGGGGCGCCCCGGCCGGGCCCCGGCGAGGTTGTCCACGCGCTCCACGCGCGGCTGGCGGGCGTCCCCGCCGTCCATTGGGCGCGCGGCAGCCCCGTGATCTGGACGTTCACCGGCACCGACCTCGGGCCGGGCGAGCGGGCGGCGGTGGCCTCCGCCGCCCGCCGGGTCGCGGCCTTCGTGGCCTTCCATGCGCAGCAGGCCGAAGAGCTGCGCCGGGAGCTCGGCGTCGCCCCCGCCTCGGTGCGGGTCATCGCGCCCGGGGTGGACCTGTCCGGGTTCGCAGGGGGCCGCCGGGGCCCGGAGAGCGCCGCACCGCGGGCGGCAGAGGCGGAGCCCATGCTGTTCCTGCTGCCCGCCGGCATCCGGGAGGTCAAGGATCCCGACCTTGCGGTGGCCGCCGTGGAGGCGGTCCGCCGCGCCGGGTCGGACGCCGCGCTCGCCGTGGCCGGCCCGTCCCGCGACGACGCCTTCTGCGCGGCCTTTCTCGAGCGGCTCCGGGCGGCGCCGTTCGCCCGGTACATCGGGGAGGTGCCCCGGGCCGAGATGCCCGGGTGGTATGCGCGCGCCGCCGTGGTGCTGAACACGTCCCGCGCGGAAGGGCTCTCCAACGCGGTCCTGGAGGCGATGGCCCTGGGCCGGCCCGTGCTGGCCACGGACATCGCGGGCAACCGCGCGGCGATCCGCCACGGCACGGACGGCTGGCTCGCCGCGCCGTCCGTCCTCCCCGAGGCCGCCGCCATGCTCGCGGCCGACCGGGAGCTGCGGCGCCGCCTGGGCCGGGCGGCCGCAGAGGCCGTGCGCGCCCGATTCGCCATACAGGCGGAGGTGGCGGCCCACCTCCGCCTGTATGCGGAGGTCCTGGCCGGCGGCCCGGCCCCGCACCCGGGGAGGCGGGGCCGTTGAGCGCGGAAGTGGCCATCCGCATGGACACCGAGGACTTTCTCACGCCCGAAAGCGACGCCGCCCTGGAGGCCGTGTTGGACGCCCTCGGGCGCCACGGCGCCGCCGCGACCTTTCCGCTGGTCGCAGAGAAGCTGCGCTCCTGGGAACGCCGGGGCCGGCGCCACCTCGTCGCGCGGCTCGCGGGCCACGCCGTCGGCTACCATTCCAACACGCACAGCGTCCATCCCACCATCGCCGAGGAACTTGCGGCGCTCCCGTGGGCCGAGGCCCGGGCCGCCTTCGCGGCCCGCGAGGCCTCGGGGTTCGCGGAGGTGAGCGCCGCATGCGGCGTGCCGGCCTGTTGGACCCAGCCCGGGGGCAACTGGACCGCGGCCGCGCTGCCCGTCCTGCGGGGATGGGGCGTGCCGATGGAGTTCAGCGAGGGCTGGAACTCGTACCTCGACTTCGGGGGCCTGCCGTGCCGTTACGGCGGCCTGCTGCACTGGTCGCCGCCCGTCTGCGCGCCCAAGCCCTTTCTCAGCGCCCTGCCCGCCGCCGGGGGCGCCGCGCTGGCCCAGGTTCGCGGCGCCCTGGAGGCGATGCCGGCGGACGGACCGCCCGTCTGCGTCGTGGCTCATCCCACGGAGCTCTGCACCAGCGCCTTCTGGGACGCGGTGAACTTCGGGGGCGGGCGGCGGCCGGCCCCGGCGGAGTGGCGGCCGGCCCCGCTCCGTCCGGCCGCCGAGGCGGCGGCGGCCGCGGACGCGTTCGGGCGGTATGTCGGGGAGCTCCGGGCGATGGGGGTCCGCTTCGTGACGGCCCGCGACTTCGCGGCGCGGCATCCGGACCGGGCGCCGGGGACGCGGCTCGGTGGAGCCGACGTCCGGGGCATCGCGGCCTGCGCCCGCGCGGAGGCGAGTTGGGCCGTTTCGGGGAACCTGGCCCTGTCGGCGGCGGAGGTGTTTGCCGTCCTCTGCTCGGCCCTGGGGGACGGCCGGGCGGACCGGGTCGCGGTCCGCCCGTGCGACGGGCCTCCCGCCCCGTGTCCGGAGGCCGCCTGCCGTCCCGTGGACCGGGCCGACCTGCGGACCGCCGCCCGCTGGTGCGACCGCTTCCTCGAGGAGCACGGCCATGTGCCGGCCGCCATCCCGCTCGGCCGCGGCGCGGTGGCGCCCGCCGACTTCCTCGCGGCCGCCGCGCGCGCCGTGCTCGATCCGGAGGCGGAACGCGTCGCGGTCCTGCCGGCGGTGGTGGCGGGCGAGCGGTACGTCAAGGCGCCGGACCGGCTGCACTGGGACTGGCCGGTCTTCGCCGCGGGGTTCGCCCCCACGGGCCTCTGGCTGCAGGCGCGCCTGCAGGCGTGGACGCTCAAGCCCGCGCCCCGGGCCGCGGCGGGGCCCGGCGCCGCGCCGTGGCGCGGCGCGCCGGTGCCCGTGACAGGCCGCCGGCGGCACGGGCGCGAATAGGCGGCGGGGTCTGGCATCCGCGCCGGCGGCTCCCGGGGGAGGAGGCCCAACGTGCACGACCTGCGCCTTGTGGTGATCACGGGCCTCTCCGGCGCGGGCAAGACGGCCGCCAGCCGGGCGCTGGAGGACGTCGGGTTCTACGTCGTCGACAACCTGCCGCCGGCCCTCATCCCGACGTTTGCCCAGCTCTGCCGGGGCAGCGCCGATATCGACCGGGCCGCGCTCGTGATCGACATCCGCGGGCGGGAGTTCTTCGCCAGCGCCGCGCAGGCCCTCGCCGACCTGGAGGCGGCCGGCGTACCGTTCCGGATGCTCTTCCTCGAGGCCGAGGACGACGTGCTGATCCAGCGGTACAAGGAGTCCCGCCGCCAGCACCCGATGGCGCCGCACGGCCGGATCGCGGAGGGCATCGCGCGGGAGCGGGCCCAGCTCGCCCCCTTGCGTGGGCGGGCGAACCGGGTCATCGACACGGGCGGCCTGCGTCCCGGAGAGTTGCGCACGCGGCTCCAGGAATGGCTCCACGCCGAGGCCGCCGCGCGCCTGCGCGTCACCGTGCTCTCCTTCGGGTTCAAGCACGGTCTGCCGCCGGACGCGGACCTCGTCCTCGACGTCCGCTTCCTGCCCAACCCGCAGTATGTGCCCGACCTGCGGCCGCACTCGGGCCGCGACCGGGAGGTGGCCGAGTACGTGCTGCGGTGGCCGCTGACCGTGCGCTACCTGGAGCTCACGCAGGGCTGGCTGGACTTCCTCCTCCCGCACTACGAGGGGGAGGGCCGCGCCGAGTTGGTCATCGCCGTCGGGTGCACCGGCGGGCGCCACCGTTCGGTCGTCGTCGCGTCGTCGATCGCGGAACACCTCCGCGCGCCCGGGCGTATGGTCGACCTCGTGCACCGCGATTGCGACCGGGCGGCCGCGGAGGCGTGAGCCTCGCGGCCGCCCGCGGGCTCCGCCGGAGGGCCGGCGCCGCCCAGGCGCCGGGCAAGGAGGGGCGCCCCGCGTGCGCTTCCTGCGTTGGCTGTATCCCGGGCTGCGGGTGAAGCGCTGGCTCGCCCTGTTTGCGCTGGCGGCCGTCTGCCTCGGCTTCGGTCTCGCGTTCAGCCTGAGCCCCGGCACGATGCCGGCGCTGGCCGCCGCGATCGCGCACGCGCTGCGCGCCCCCGACGGGGCGTCGCTGCCGCGCTGGGCGCTGGCGGCCGGGTTCCTGGTCCTTGGACTGGCCCTGGGGACCCTCGCGTTCCGCGGGGTCGTGCTGTCCATGGTGGAGGTCCTCTCGCCGGGGGCCGCGGGCGGGCTCGGCCAGATCCTCTACGCGCGCCGGCAGGCCGGCCGCGGCCCGCGGATCGCCGCGCTGGGCGGCGGCACGGGGCTGCCGGTCCTGCTCCGCGGGCTCAAGGAGTACACGGGCAACCTCACGGCGATCGTCACCGTGGGGGACGACGGCGGGAGTTCGGGCCGGCTGCGCGGCGAGCTCGGCATCCTGCCGCCGGGCGACGTGAGGAATTGCCTGCTCGCCCTGGCCGACACCGAGCCCCTCATGGCGCAGCTCTTCCAGCACCGCTTCGCCCGCGGCAGCCTGGAGGGGCACGCGGTCGGCAACCTGCTGCTGGGCGGCCTGTCCGAGGTCACGGGGAGCTTCGTGGAGGCGATCGAGACGGCGAGCCGCGTCCTGGCGGTGCGCGGCCGCGTCCTGCCCTCCACGGTGGCCGACGTCACGCTGGCCGCGGACCTCGAGGACGGGCGCACGGTGAGGGGCGAGACGGCGATCACGGCGGCCGGCGGGCGCATCCGGCGGCTCCGGATGGAGCCGGAGGGCGCCCGCGCCCTGCCCCACGCGGTGCAGGCGGTGCTGGAGGCCGAGATCGTGGTCGTCGGCCCCGGCAGCCTGTACACGAGCATCCTGCCCAACCTCTGCCTGCGCGAACTCCGCGAGGCCCTCCGCCGCACGGCGGCGCTGCGCATCTTCGTCGTGAACGTGATGACCCAGCCCGGGGAGACGGACGGCCTGACCGCCGCCGACCACTTGGCCGCCCTGCAGGCCGAGGTCGGGCGGCCGGGCGTCGACGTGGTCCTGGTCAACGGCGGCCGGGTCTCGGAGGAACGGCTCGCCCCCTACGCCGCGCAGGGCTCGGTGCCGGTCCGCGCCGACCCGGAGCGCTGCGCGGCGCTGGGCGTCCAGGTCCTGACGCGGGACGTGGTGGCCCGCGAGGGGCTCGTGCGCCATGACCCGGAGCGCCTGGCCGCGGCGATCATCGAACTCGCCCTCCGCCGCCTCGGCCCGCCCCAGGCGCGGCACCTGATCGACTACTACCTTCTGCAGGACCGGGTGCGCCAAGCCCTGCGCGCCCGCGGGCGGGAGGCGGAGGCCAGGTGAAGCAGCGGCGCGACGCGCGCCTGCCCGTGGCCACCTTTGCCCTCGCCGTCAAGGAGGAGCTCTGCGGGGTCCGGCTGCCGGAGCCGCGCCACGGCTCCGCGGCGCCGGGAACGGCGGCCGCCGTCGAGGCGGAGCTGCACGGGCTCATCCGGGGGGCCGGGACGCTGGTGGTCTCGCGGCCGCCGTCCGACCCCGCACGGTCGCGGCCGGCGGAGAGTCGCGCGGCGCCCGGCCTGACCTGCGAGGTCCGGGCCGACCGCGCCGTCGTGGCCCGCCGGGCGTACCGCCTGTTCCGCGCCGCGGCGGGCGTGCGCCCCGTCCTCGCGGTGCGCCGGGGGCCCGGGCCGGCAGGCGGCCGCTTCGTCTGCCGCCTGGCCCCCGCGGCCCCGGCCCTCGGCGCCCTGGGCCTCCTGGATCGGGAGGGGCGTCCCCTGCCGCGGATCCCATCCGGGCTGCTGCGGCCGGGACGGGCCCCCGCCCTGCTCCGGGGATTCTTCCTCGGTGCCGGCTCGGTGGACGACCCCGCGCGGGACCACCACCTGGAGTTCGTGGTGGCGGAGGACGCCCCGGCCGTCGCCGACGACCTCCGGGCCGCCCTGGCCGGCCTGGGGTGCCCGGCCCGCCGCAGCGGCCGCCGCGGGCGGATCGTCGTCTACCTCAAGGACGGAGCGGCCATCGCCTCGCTGCTGGGTGCCATGGGGGCGGCCCAGGCCATGCTCCGGTACGAGGAGCAGCGGGTGCGCAGGGACGTCCGCGGGCGCGTGAACCGCCTGGTCAACGCGGAGACCGCGAACATCGGCAAGGCGGCCATCGCCGGCCTGCGCCAGCGGGAGGACGTGCAGGCGCTCGCCGCCTCGGGTGCCCTCGAGCGCCTGCCGGCCGATCTCCAGGCCGTCGCCCGCGCGCGCCTGGGGCACCCCGAGGCCAGCCTGCGGGAGATCGGGGAGCTCTGCGATCCGCCCCTCGGGAAGTCCGCGGTGCAGCGCCGGATGGCCGCGCTGCGGCGCATGGTGCGCGCGGGCCGCCCCGGCGGCCCCGCGGCCCGCGCGCCGTCCTCCACGGGCGCCCAGGCCGGCGGCGCGTTGCATTGCGCCCGCCGCTGAGACAGGATAGGGACGCGTGCCCTCCGGGGGCCTCGCCGCCACTCCCCCCGCGGCGGCCCGGGACGGGAAGGGATGGCGACACGGTGGCAGGCAACCTTGCGACGGTTCCGGCTTCTCCCCGCGTCCTCCCGCCGGATCCGTTCGCGCTCGTCCGTCCCGGCCTTCAGGCGGTCGAAGGAGTCCTGCGGGAGCACGTGGGCTCAGATGTGGCCGTGGTGGGGGACCTCGGCGCGCACCTCCTGGGGGGCGGGAAGCGGCTCCGTCCGGCCCTGGTCCTTCTCGCGGGGGGAGCGGTGGGCAGCCCCGCCGGCCGGCTCGTCCCCGTCGCCGCCGCGTGCGAACTCACCCACATGGCGACGCTGGTGCACGACGACGTGGTGGACGAGGCGGACCGGCGCAGGGGACGGCCCACGGTCAACGTCAAGTGGGGCGTCCCGATGTCCGTCCTGATCGGCGACCACCTCTTCGCGCGGGGGTTCGCGCTGCTCGCCGCCGAGGGGGATCCCGAGGTCGTCCGCATCATGTCCGAGGTGGTGTCGGCGACCTGCACGGGCGAGATCGACGAGGTGGCGTCCCAGTGGGATCCGGATGCCACGAGCGTGGAGACCTACCATCGCCGGGTGCACGGGAAGACGGGACGGTTCATTCAGGAGTGCTGCCGCCTCGGGGCGGTGGTGGGCCGGGCGCCCGCCAACTGGATGGAGGCGCTGCTCGCGTACGGGCGGGAGGTCGGAGACTGCTTCCAGGTCGTCGACGACCTCCTGGACGTGACCGCCACCCCGGAGATCCTGGGCAAGCCCACGGGCTCGGACCTGCGCTCGGGGGTGTATACGCTGCCCGTCGTCTGGGCGATGCGCAACGGCCACGGGCCGGAACTGCGGCGGCTGCTCCAGGAACGGCCCGTGGGGGACGGGACGGTCGCGGCCGTGCGCGACCTGCTGGAGCGGGCCGGCGCGCTGCGGCACACCGCCGTGGTCGCCGAGGGCATGGCGCGCCGCGCGCAGACCGCCCTCGCCGGGCTGCCCGCATCCCCCTTCCGCGACGCGCTCCACGCCTTGGCGGAGGAGTTGGCGCGCCGGGTCTCTTGATCCCTCCGGGCGGGCGCCGAAGGCCCGGGACGGATCCATGCGAGGGTCCGCGAGACGAGCCTCCCGCGAGGGTTCGCCGGAAGCTCCTGCGGCGCGGGGGAGGATGGGCGTGCGGCTCGGCAGATCGCCCCGCCCGGCCGGCCGGAGGCACAAGGCGCAGGGGGGCGCGGCGGCCCCCGCGCCGGGGCCCGGGACGCCGGAGGTCCAAGGCGAGGTCGTGCGGGCCGCTTTCCTGGCGGACGGGGCCCCGGCGGCGGGGCGCGCGCGCCTGCTCCCCGACGTCGCCGTCAAGCGCCTTCCGGTGTATCTGCGGGCGCTGGGCGACCTCCGCGCGGCGGGCTGGGAGATCGTCTCGTCGGCCGAACTCGCCGAGCGCACGGGCCTGACCTCGGAACAGATCCGCAAGGACCTCGCGGCGCTGGGCGGCTTCGGTACCCGCGGAGTGGGGTACCGGCTGGACGTCCTCGTGGCCTCGATCCGCTCCGTGCTGGGGCTCGCGCGGCCCGTCCCCGTGGCGCTCGTGGGCGCGGGCCACCTCGGCAACGCGTTGGCGCGCTACAATGAAGGCCGGAGGCAGGAGCCACGGATCGGCGCGATCTTCGACGCCGATCCGGCGAAGGTCGGCGAGGCGCTCGGCGGCAGCGTCATCCGGCCGATGGACGAACTGGGCGCCGTCGTGGCCGCGCAGGGCATCCGGCTGGCGATCATCGCCGTTCCGGCCGCGGCGGCCCAGGAGGTGGCCGACCGCTTGGCCCGGGCGGGCTGCGACGTCCTGCTCAACTTTGCGCCGGTGCGCCTGAGCCTGCCTCCCGGGGTCCGCTGCCACAACGTCGATCTGGCCATGGAGCTGGAGGCGCTGGCGTATTACGCCCGCCCCGACGTGCCGCCCCCGGGGCCGTGAGGCGGCGGTCCCGGACGGCCGGGTTGGGCGCGGATGCGGGGGCGGATCACCGGACGTTGGGCCGCACCGCGGGGGGCGACGGGTCTGCTGCACGGGCTGCCGCTTCCGTCGATCACCCTCGGCACCGTCTGGCGTCTCCTGCGCGACATCGTGGACATCCTCATCGTGGCCTACGTGGTCTATCGGGTCCTGCTCTTCATCCGCGGGACGCGGGCGGTCGCGCTGCTCAACGGCCTGCTCCTGCTGCTGCTCGTCGGCTTCGTCGCCTCCCGGCTCCACCTGTCGGCGACGTCGTGGCTCCTCGAGAAGGCGGGCGTCGGCATCGTCGTCGCCCTGCCGATCGTCTTCCAGCCCGAGTTGCGCCGCGCGCTGGAGCAGATGGGCCGGGGCCGGTTCCTCGCCCAGGCCCTGCCGGAAGCCGGGCCCCAGGGGACATCCGCCGTCGTGGCCGAGCTGCGGAAGGCCGCGGCCGTCCTGTCGCGGCAGCGCATCGGCGCCCTCGTGGTCCTCGAGCGCGAGACGGGGCTCTCCGACATCGCCGAGACGGGGATCGGGATCGACGGGCTGGTGTCGTCCGAGCTGTTGATCAACATCTTCATCCCCAACACACCCCTGCACGACGGCGCCGTCCTCGTGCGGGGCAACCGCGTCCTCTCCGCGGCGTGCTTCCTGCCGATGGCGGAAGCCCAGCCGCTCGCCGCCGACGTCGGCGGCCGTCATCGGGCGGCGCTCGGCATCACCGAGCACTGCGACGCGCTCGCCCTCGTGGTCTCCGAGGAGACCGGCTCGGTGTCGCTGGCCAACGGCGGCAAGCTCATCCGCGGCATCGACCTCGACACGCTGGTCGAGATGCTCGAGGAACTGCTGCAGGGGGCGGCCGGGCGTGGATAAGCTGCTGCGCAGCGAGCTCTTCGTGCGCGCGCTCGCGCTGGCGATCGCCATCGTGGTCTTCATCGTGAGCCAGGGCGGCGGCACCGTGACGCGCGTCGTGACCATCCCGGTGAGCCCCGTGGGCCTCGCCTCGGGGTTGGTCGTGGACGACGTGGTGCCCGCCTCGGTGAAGGTGACCGTGACGGGGGCCGCTGCCCTGGTGAACGGGCTGGATCCGGGCAGCCTCAGCGCGTTCGTGGCGCTGCAGGGCGCCGTCGCCGGATCGCAGCTCCATTACGTGAGCCTGACGGGGCCGCAGGGCCTGCGCCTGGCGGCCAACCCGCCCGACGTCACGGTGCACGTCGAGAATCTTCGGATCATCAACGCGGCGGTCCAGGTCCAGACCAACGGGTCGCCGGCCGCCGGGTATGCGAAGGGGTCCCTGAGCGTGCAGCCCCCAGAGGTGGCGGTCAGCGGCCCCGCCTCCCTGGTCGGTCAGATGGCGCAGGTCGTGGTGCAGGTGTCCCTCAGCGGGCTTGCCCAGTCCGCGGACCTCCCCGGGGTCCCCGTGCCGGTCGACGGGTCGGGCAAGCCGGTGCAGGGCCTGACCGTCACGCCGTCCACGGTCCAGGTCACGGTGCCGATCGATCCCGTTGTGAAGGCCGTGCCCGTGCAGGTGCAGACGGCGGGCCAGCCCGCCGCCGGATACGCGTTCGCCGGGGGCTCGGCCAGCCCGGCCGACGTGACCATCCAGGGTCCGCAGTCGGTCCTCAACGCCGTTTCCAGCGTCACCGCCCAGCCGGTCTCCATCGAGGGCGCCACCGGAACGGTCAAGCAGACGGTGTCCCTCGTGGTGCCGGCCGGGGTGACGTCGGTGAACCCCAGCCAGGTGACCGTCACGGCGACGGTCACGCGATCCGCAGCGTAGGATGGCGGCGCCGCCGCGGCGGGCGCCCCCGGGGGCCGCGCGCCGCGCAGGGAGGCTCTGCGATGTCGAGGCTCTTCGGTACCGACGGGGTGCGCGGACTCGCCAACGCGGAACTGACGGTCGAACTCGCCGTCGCCCTGGGCCGGGCCGGAGCCACGGTGCTCGCCCGCCACGCCGGGCGCCGGCCGCGCCTGCTGCTCGGGCGGGACACGCGCCGCTCCGGGCAGCTCCTGGAGGCGGCCCTCGCCGCCGGCGCGATGTCCGTCGGCGCGGACGTGCTGCGCCTCGGCGTCGCCACGACGCCCGCGGTGGCCTACCTCGTCGCCGCCCTCGACGTCCAGTTCGGGGCCGTGATCTCCGCCTCGCACAACCCCGCCCCGTACAACGGCATCAAGTTCTTCAGCCACGACGGCTTCAAGCTGCCGGACGCGCTGGAGGACGAGATCGAGGCCCTGCTGCCGTCGTCGGTCGATCTCTCCGCGCGCGCGGCGCAGGACGTCGGCACGAGCCTCGACCGGGGCGCGGAACTCGTGCGCTACGTCGACTTCGTGAGCGGGCTCGCGGGCGACCTCTCGGGGCTGCGCGTCGTCTGCGACTGCGCCAACGGGGCGGCGAGCGACCTCGCCCCGTCCGCCCTGCGCCAGGCGGGCGCGGCCGTGGAAGCCATCGCCGCGTCCCCCGACGGCACCAACATCAACGCGGGTTGCGGCTCCCTGCACCCCGAGCGCCTGGGGCGCGCCGTGGTCGAGACCGGCGCCGCGGCCGGGTTCGCCTTCGACGGGGACGCCGACCGGCTCATCGCGACCGACGAGCGCGGGGCCGTCGTCGACGGCGATGCCCTGATGGCGGTGCTGGCGTGCGACCTGCTCGCCCGCGACGCGCTGCCCGGGCGGACCGTGGTGGCCACGGTGATGAGCAACCTGGGCCTCGAGCTGTGCCTCAAGGAGCGCGGGGCGCGCCTGCTGCGGACGCGGGTCGGCGACCGCTACGTGCTGGAGGCCATGCGCGACGGAGGCTTCACGCTGGGCGGCGAGCAGTCCGGGCACCTGATCTTCCTGGACCACCACACCACCGGCGACGGCCTGACGACGGCCGCCCTCCTGGCGTCGCTGCTCTGCCGGACCGGACGGCCGCTGTCCGAACTCGCCTCCGTGCTGCCCCGCCTGCCGCAGGTGCTGCGCAACGTGCGCGTCGCGCGGCGGGACGGCCTGGACGCCTCGCCCGCGGTTGCCGCCGCGGTCGCCGCCGCCGAGGCGGCGCTCGGCGAGCGGGGGCGGGTGCTCGTCCGGCCCTCGGGGACGGAACCGCTGGTGCGGGTCATGGTCGAAGGGGAGGACGAGGCGGCCGTGCACCAGGCGGCCGACGCGATCACGGAGGCAGTGGCGGGCGCGCTCGGCGTGGTGTAGGCTGGGGCCGGCGCACCCGGGACCGCGGGCGGCGCGAAGCGCGGAGGCAGGTGAACGGCGGGAGCCGGGCCGAGGCGGGATCGGCGACAGGAGAACCGACAGCGCCAGGACTTTGGGCCGGCGCGCCGCAGGCGGCGGTGCCCGGGCCCGGAGTTGACGAGGAGAGGGGCCGCGGAGGGCGGCGCGCCCAGATGTCGGGCGGATCGAGGACGCAGCGGTGGCCCCGCTCCGCGGGCACGCGGACCTCGGTCCTTCCGATGACGAGCGCGAATGCCTCTTCGCCATCGAACCATTCGGCGGATACCCTCCGGCCGACCACGGCCGCAGCCGTCCGGCAAAACCCGCGGGTGACCGCGGCGACAAGCGGGCGGCGGTGGTACGGACGCGCACCGGCACTTCCGGGCCGGGCATGGGCCGTGTTTGTCATTGTCCGCGACCTGTCGTGCCTTCCCCCGCGGCCGGAGGACCAGTGGACCGAGCCATCGGGCAGGACGGCCCGTGTAGCGGCCGTCGCCGCCCCCCGGCGGTGGTTCCCGCGTCCATCCCCGCTCACCGGGTTTGCCCGCATCGCCGCCAGACGTCCGTGCGCACAAGGGCCCGGAGTCGCGGCCCCGGCATGAGCCGGCCGGGTCCGGGCGGCCAGGCGGTGGCCGCCGTGCCCGGCATCCGGTGCGGCCACGCGCCGTCGGCGGCGCGCCTGGCCAGCCCGTGCCGGCCCGCGCACTCCGCCCGCGGGGAGGCGCTCTGGAGCCATGTGCGGCATTGTCGGGTATGTGGGCAAGCGCAACGCGGTCCCGATCCTCATCGATGGGCTGCGGCGGTTGGAGTACCGGGGCTACGACTCGGCGGGCGTCGCGGTGCGCACGCCGGACGGCGCGGTCTTGCTGCAGAAGCGCGCGGGGCGGGTGCAGGGGCTGGCGGAGGCTGTGGGCGGGGAAGGCCGGCGCCTCGCGGCGGCCCGGATCGGCATCGGCCACACGCGCTGGGCCACGCACGGCAGCCCGACGGACGCCAACGCGCATCCCCATGCGGACGAGGTCCAGGCGGTGGCCGTCGTGCACAACGGGATCATCGAGAACCACGTCGCGCTGCGCGCGGAATTGGAAGCGCGCGGCCACGGCTTCCGCTCCCAGACGGACAGCGAGGTCGTCGCCCACCTCATCGAGGAGGCGCTGCGCGAAGGCTGCGCCACCCCGGGCCAGGTCGGCCAGGGCGGGTCGTCCGCCGATCCGGCCGAGTGGCTGCGTCGGGCCGTCCAGGCCGCCGTCGCGCGCCTCCACGGCTCGTTCGCCCTCGTGGTGCTCTGGGAGGGCGCGCCCGACGTGCTGGTCGGCGTCCGCAACCAGACCCCGCTCGTCTACGGTCGCGGCGACGGCGAGGCCTATCTCGCCAGCGATGTGTCCGCCCTCGTGCCCCATACCCGGGACGTGGTCGTCCTGCGCGACGGTGAACTGGCGGAGGTCGGCCCGGACGGCCTCCGGCTCTTCGCGTTCGATGGCGGCGCGCTGCCGCCGCGGCCGGTCGAGCACGTCCCGTGGGACGCGGCGGCGGCGGAGCGCGGCGGCTACCCGCACTTCATGCTCAAGGAGATCCACGAGCAGCCCGCGGCACTGGCCGAGACGCTGCGCGGCCGGGTGAAGGCCGCGGGTCCGGCCCTCGAGCAGCACCTGGACTTCCGCACGCTGCGCGCGCTGGCCGCGGCGCCGCAGGTCTGGCTCCTGGGCTGCGGCACCGCGCATCACGCCGCGCTCGTCGGACGCGCGCTGATGGAGTCGTGGGCGCGCGTCCCGGCGCTGGCCGACCTGGGGTCCGAGTTCCGCTACCGCGAGCCCCTGGTGGCTCCCGGGGCGGTGGCGGTCGCCGTGAGCCAGTCGGGCGAAACCGCGGACACCCTCGCGGCGCTGCGGGAGGCGCGCGGCCGGGGGGCCCTGGGACTCGCGGTGGTCAACGTCGTGGGCAGCACCATCGCGCGGGAGGCCGACGCCCAGCTGCCGACGCTGGCCGGCCCGGAGATCTCCGTCTGTTCCACCAAGGCCTACACGACCCAGATCGAGGCCCTCACGCTGCTCGCGCTGCAGGTCGCCGTGCTGCGCGGCTCCATGGCCGCCGGGGACGTGGCCCGGTGGGCGGAGGCCCTGGGGCGCATGCCGGCATGGGCGGAGGCGGCGCTCGCGCTCGATCCGGACGTGGCCGAACTGGCGGGATGGCTCGCGGGGAGCGACCACTGCTTCTTCATCGGGCGCGGCCTCGATCACGCCGTGGCCATGGAGGGGCAGCTGAAGCTCAAGGAGATCAGCTACGTGCACGCCGAGGCCTACGCGGCGGGGGAGCTCAAGCACGGGACCCTGGCCCTCGTGACGGAGGGCACCCCCGTCGTGGCGCTGTTCACCCAGCCCCACCTGGCCGAGAAGATGGCCAGCAACGTGGCCGAGGTGCGGGCCCGCGGCGGGCGCGTGATCGGGGTGTGCGCGGAGGGGCTCCGCGCCGCGGCCGCGCCGGTGTGCGACCACATCCTGGCCCTGCCGGACGTGCCGGGCCCGTTGGCCCCAGCCATCGCCGCGATCCCCCTGCAGCTCCTCGCGTACCACGTGGCCGTCGCCCGAGGCGCCGATGTCGACAAGCCGCGGAATCTCGCGAAGAGCGTCACCGTGGAGTGATGCCGGCGCGGACGCGTCGAAAGGCGCCCGCCCATGGGCGGGGTCGGCGCGCATCGGCGTACGGTCGGGGAGTTCTCTGCATGCACGCGGCTGTCGCCCAAGCCGCGTGCGGGCCTGCCGCGCTGGCGCGACGTGGCGCCGGCCGGGCTCGCGGACGCCGTCCGCCCGAAGGCGCCTAGACCGAAGCTCCCTGCCTGGAGTTCCCGAAACGCGTTGGGCAGCAATGAAAGGGTGGTTCTCAGGCCTGATCTTTCTGTCGACGGGCGGCGGCCACCTCCCCTCCGGCGAGGCGGAGGAGCTCGTGCTGCGGCGGGTCCGGCGTCGTCCCGAGGTGGAACGGCGGGAGCTCGGGATGGGCGGGAAGGCGCACCGCGTTGCGGGCGACCGTCCCCAGAGTGGTGAGCAGCGTGCGGAAGCTGTGCACGGTGTCCCCGGCCGCGGTGCCCTTGGTGCGGGCCTTCTCCAGGTCCTCCGGGGAGCGCAGCGCGGGCGCCACGGGCGAGCCGCCCTGGTGGCGTCCCGGATGCTCGTCCTCGAAGAGGTACGGGGCCCAGACTTCCCGCAGATGCCATTCCACGTAATAGGCGAGCATGCACAGCAGCATGTGTGCACGCACGCGCCGCGGCGCCCGGTGGTCGAACGGACGGATACGCAGATCGAGCGATTTGGGCATGCCGAAGGCCTGCTCGGCGCGGAACAGGGATTTGTCACGGAGGAGGCCTGCCCCGCTTCCATCGCGTGCCGTGGAGCGGCAGCCCCGGAGCCCGGGAGCCGCCGAGGAGACAGACCGGGGACCGGCGCCGCGGAACCCCGCGGTCACGCCGCGCCGGTGCTGCGGTAGGGTCGGGTCCGCGGCGGAAACGCGGCGAGGGCCCGAGGCGTGCGGCGGCAACATCCCGGCCGCGTGCGGGTGGAGCGAAAGCACCTCTCCGGCCGAACCATCGGGAGGAAGGTCATGTGGGCGAGGCACCGGGGCAGAGGTCCGGGCCCGGGCGCGCCAGAGCCGCGGCCGCTCCCCTCGCGGCGCGGCTTGCCGCCGTCGTCGCCGCCGCACGCGGTGCGGGCGTCCCCTGCGGCGAACCCCGTGTCCTCCACGACGGATACAACCTGTCGGTGCATCTCGCCCCGAGCCCGGTCGTGGCCCGCCTGATGACGCTTCTGCCCGGAGACGATGCCTCCCGCTGGCGGGCCGTCCTGGCGCGGGAACTGGAGGTGGCGGACCACCTGCGCCGCCGCGGGGTCCCGGTGGTGCCCCCGGCGGACGGTCTCCCACCCGGCCCGCACCCCTGCGGCGACACGCACTTCACGTTGTGGCGGCTGGCCAGCCGGTGCGGGGAGGACGGGCGGACCCGGCCCGATCCGGACGCGTTCGCGACCCACCTCCGTCGCCTGGAGAACGGGATGGCCTCGTTCCCCGGCGACCTGCCCGCGCTGGGGGCCTGGCGGCAGGTCTCGCGGCCGGACGCCGCCCTGTGCGGCGCGCCCGAGGACGCGAGCTGGCTCGACCAAGCATGGCGAAGGGTGGACGCCCGGCTGTCGGAGCTGAGTGCACAGCACCTGATGCCGGCGCACGGCGAGGCCCACGCCGGGAACCTCCTCTGGGTCCACGGCGTGGGATGGGCCTGGCACGATTTCGAGGATGCGTCGCGGATGCCGTGCCACTGGGACGCGGTCTGCGCGGTATGGCGCGGCGCCCTGCCCGGGGCCGAGGGCCCGGAAACCGGGTGGGCGGCCGCCGTCCGGGAGCGGGTGCTCGGGCCGGCCGCCGGCGGCGACGCGTTCCGGCTGGCGCTCGCCGCGCGGGCGGTGCTATCGCTGTGCGGCGGCCTCACGGCGGCGGCCGCGGGACTGCAGGCCGGGGGGTCCGCCCGCGCGCGCCTCGGCGCGACGCGGCGCCTGCTCGCGGAACTTGGGATGGAGCCGGGCTGAGCGATGCCGTGGAGAGGCGGCGCCCGCACGGCCCGTCGCAGCCCGAGCTCCCCGGGCCCGGGACGGGCTGCTCCTGCGCGAGACCTACCTCAACCCCTGGCTGAGCCCGGAGCGCCTGCGCGCCCTGTGCGCCCGCAAACCTCAACTGCGCCTGATCCTCTGATCGCCCGCGTCCCCCATGCCCACCGGCACAGCCCTGGACCCTGCCGGCTTTGCCGCGCCCACGGCGGCCCTCACCGGGCGTCGGCCTGCCCCCCGGAGAGCACCGACCTGCCGCCCCCACCTCCATCCAGCCCACCGCAGCCCAACCCAGCCCCGGCAGCCCTCCCGCCCACACGCCGGCGCGCCTCCTCGGGCCACTCATGCTTCAAGGCTGGCGGCCGCCGCCCCGGCCTTGACGCCCGAACCGCCGCTTGTGATATCGTGGAGATACCGTCCGGCGGACCGCCCCTCGGCGGAAGGGGACCGGGCACGTCGGCGAGGGCCTTCCGATCCCTCCGCACCCGTGGGCGCTCCGCCCCGGTTCCCTTCGGCGCTCGGGAGGCTGCGCGGTCCGGGCTGTGGCGCGACCGGGAGGGCACACGTGCAGTGACCGCCAGAACCGTCGCTCTTCTTCCGCTGCCCATCGGCGCCGTCTGCCTCTACGTCATCATCCGCATGGTGTTCTCCGCCCATACCCTCACGGGGCATACCTTGCCCGTGCGGACCGAGGTGCTGCAGGGCGTCCTGGTCGGCTTCGGGCTGTCCTTCGTCACCAGCCAGATTCTCGCGCGGATCAAGTCCACGCGGGTCAACGGCTGGACGACCATCTTCGGGTGCGGGGTGCCCGGAAACGGGATGTTCATGCAGGCCGCCTGCGCGCAGATGTTTCCGGGACCCGTGAACGTCCCCCAGGAGGCCCTCTACTGGACCGCGCACGTGGACGGCAGGGGTCGCGCGCTCTCGGGTGGCCACGACTACGTCATGCACTTTCCGACCGGCGGGCTCCCGCCGAACGACGCCTTCTGGTCGTTGACGATGGGCACCGCGAGGAACCGCTTCGTGGCCAATCCGATCCACCGCTACAGCGTGAGCGACCGGTCGGGCCTGGTGCCCAACGCCGACGGCTCCGTCGACATCTACATTCAGAACACCGCCCCGGCGGGCCACGAATCCAACTGGCTGCCGGCGCCGGAGGGCGCGTTCATCCTCTGGCTGCGCGTCTACGTGCCCGGAGCGGAGATGCTCAGCGGACGATACAAGGTGCCGCCGGTGGTGGAGATGAGATAATGGCGAACCCCGCATACGACCGCCTGCTCGTCTTCTCTCCGGTCATGGTGGCCACGTGGCTGGCGTTCATCTACGCTTGGCCGCGCCTGATCCTGACGGTGTACCGGAGGGCGATCCTCGGGAGGGGACTCGGCGAGGGACCGGTCCCCCTCAACACGCTCTACCTGCCACCCCAGGAGTTCTTCGCGGATCCGCTCAGCCTGCCCGCTTCGGCGCCGGCCGTGGCGACGACGGGCGTGAACCGCGACACCCTCTACACGCTCGGCTGGCTGGACCTCCGCGGAGGCCCGCAGATGCTGCATGTGCCGGACATGGCCGGTCGCTACTACAGCGTGCAGCTCACCGATCCGAGGAATAACACCAATTTCGCGTACGTGGGCAAACGAGCGACGGGAACGGCCGCCGGGGACTACCTCATCAGCGGACCCGGCTGGAAGGGTGCCGTGCCGGCGGGGATGGCGCGGATCTCGGCGCCGACGCATTCGGTGCTCATCATCGGCAGGGTGCTGGTCGAGAGCGACGGCGACCTGCCCACCGCCCATGCGCTCGCGAAGCGGATCCAACTCTTGCCGTGGAAGCAGGCCCGGGAGGCTCCCCCGACCCGGAACGGCGCCGGTTCGTGACGCCGGTCCTTGTCGGCAACGCCCTCCGGGCACCGTCCGCAGCCGCCCGTCAATAGCGGCGCGCCTCCGGCGCGGACACCCCCATGCACAGGCTGCGCGCCGCGTCCCACGCCGCGCGCAGCGCCCGGGCCACCGGCTGGAGGGCGGGCCCCAGCACCCGGACCACGGCCCCCGCGGCCAGGGCGGTGGCCCCGGCGTAGACGTCCGCCGGGACGGCCGCCAGCGCCGCCCGGAGGGCTTCCGCCAAGGCGGCCGGCGGCACTGCGCGGGTCACGGCCCGCAGCGTGCCCAGGACGGCATGGCCCGCCATGACCCCCGGGCCGTCGGGCGCGCGTCGGCCGGGCTCCAGCCGGAACGCCTCCGCGTGCAGGAGCGCGCCCGACGGCTCCTCCGTCACCTGGAGCGACTGCTCCAGCGACGTGTAGGCGAAGCGTTCGCCTCGCGCCTGCCGACCCGCCGCCAGGATGTCGGCGCCGATCCAGAGGGCGCCCGGGCCCAGGGCGACCTCCACCCGTTGGGCGGTGACGCTGCCGGCGAACGGGATCACCGGGTCCGGCAGCCACTCCAGCCGAGCCCCATCACCCAGGCGCAGCGCCACCTCCTGCCGGCTCGCGCCCCCGGGCGTGGGGTGCAACCGCGTCGCCCCGACCCCGCCGATGTGCGCCGTGGCTCCCGGTCCCACATCCACCTCGATCCGCAGGGCGTCCCCGGCGAGGACCCCGCCGCCCTGGTTCAGGATGATGATGTGCGCCTGCCCCGGCACGCCGGGATCCGCGGGCGCGGGCCGCACGGCCAGGGGATGCGTGGCGTAGCGGCGGGTCAGCACGGTGGCGCCCCCCGGGCGGGGCGCCGCGAACGCCAGCTGCACCCGCCCGGGGGATCCCGCCTCAGGTGTGGCGGCCGAAGAGGGCATCGCGCCGGAGGACGGCCATGACCGCATCGATGCCCTCCCCCGTCCGGCAGTTGGTGAACAGGAAGGGGCGCCCGCCCCGCATGGCCGCGGCGTCGCGGGCCATGACCTCCAGACTCGCGCCGACGTAGGGGGCGAGGTCGGTCTTGTTGATGACGAGGAGGTCGGAGCGGGTGATCCCCGGCCCGTCCTTGCGCGGGATCTTGTCGCCGGCGGCGACGTCGATCACGTAGACGAAGTGGTCGACGAGGGCCGGGCTGAAGGTCAGCGTCAGGTTGTCGCCGCCGCTCTCGATCAGCAGGACGTCCGAGTCGGGGAAGCGCTCCTCCATGTCCTCGCACGCCGCGAGGTTCATGCTCGGATCCTCCCGCACCGCGGTGTGCGGGCAGGCGCCGGTCTCGACGCCGATCACCCGCTCCTCGTCGAGGACGCCCTTGAGGGCGCGGCGCACGTGCATCGCGTCCTCCACCGTGACGATGTCGTTGGTGATGACGATGACGCGGTCGCCGGCGGCCACCAGGCGCGGCACGATGGCCTCGATGAGCGCCGTCTTGCCCGAGCCGACCGGGCCGCCGATGCCGATGCGGGGGATGGTCCGGGCACCCGGGCGGGCCGGCGCCAGGCCGGACCCCCCTCCCGGGACGGGCGGCACCGCGCGTCTCGTCCATCGGGGCGGCCCCCCTCCCAAGGCGGGACGGGACAGCGGGCGCCTCAGGTCGCGAACATCCGCATGCGGCCCGCCTCGTGCCGCATGGCGGCGATCTCCGCGGCCGGGGCGAATGCCGTCCATCCCCGCGGCCCCGCGTCCGGCGCCGCCGCCCGCCGGGCCAGCCGCGCGATCTCCGGGCGGAGGCCGACGAGGATCCGCTGCGCCGCCACGTGGTCGGCCGCCCCCAGCCGGACGCCGGCCGCCGTCACGCCGGCGGCCGCGGCGAACAGCTCCCCGGCGAGGAGCGGTTCGAGCGGGGCCCCCCAGGCCCGCCCCACGAGGCCCAGCGCCGCGGCGTAGTGCCCCGGCGTCCGGCCCGCGCGTACAGCCCCGGCGAAGGCGGAGAGCACCGCCCGCGCCGGCCGCGCGGCATGGCCCGGGGCCGCCTCGCGCGCCCCCAGCCCGGCCGCGAGGGCCAGCATCCCCCGGCCGCTGCGCGCGGACGCCTCCCGCGGCTCCCTCGCCGCGCGCATGGCCTCGATGCGGGCGTCGCACGCGATGGCCCGTGCCGTGTCCCCCCGCCCCGCCGCGCGCCAGCACTCGGCGGTGGCGGCCGCGTCGAGCGGCCCCACGGACCACGCCAGGGCGTCCGCCACCCACGCCCGCAGATCGTCCGGGCCCCGCAGCCGCTCCTCGGCGAAGGCGGTCTCGAGGCCCGCCGACTGCGTGAAGAGCCCGGCGGGGAACCCGGAGTCGCAGAGCTGCAGGACCGCCACCAGCCCCTGCCCCCCGCGCCGCACCGGCCGCCGGCGCCCGGTCACGGCGGCGTCCCCCCGGCCGGGCCGCGGCCGTCCGCGGGTTCGTGGCTGTGCTCGTGCCCCTGGAGGGAGGGGAACACGAGCGGCAGCTGCAGCCCGGCCGGCGGTTCCTCGAAGGCGTAGGCCACGCCTGGCAGCGCGTGCGTGCGCAGGACCGTCTCCATCACCCTCCGGTCGATGAGCACCGGCACGTAGGCCGTATCCCCCACCAGCCGGACCGGCCAGTGCTGGTTGCCGAGCAGGTGCCCGAGCTTCAGCGCCGTGGCGACCATGTGCTCGTGGGGCTGGGGCAGCAGCCGCACGGCCAGCACCTCGCGCGCCTGCAGCCGCACCACGACCAGGTGCCGCCGGGCGCCGTCCCGCAGCAGGACGTCGCCATTCTGGAGCACCGTCCCCCGCGGCAGGTCGAAGCCGAGTTCCGTGCCTCCGTCGGCCGTGACGCGCAGCCGCGCCTTCTGCGCCTGCCACACGTCCAGGTGCACGTGCTCCACGCACCCCGCCCCGGGTCCGCCCCAGGCGGCGGCCTCCCGCGCGAGCGCCGGGTCGGTCCGGACGTTGCCGAGCACCGCCGGCACGATCTCCATGGCACGCGGTCCCTTCCCAAGGTGCGGGAAGCCGCCTCCGCCCGGGGACGGCGGCACCGGCCGTCGCGGAGCTACAGGGGGAAGTAAGTCCGGGTCAGGGGCAGGCGCTCCGCGGGCGGCACCACGGCGGGCTCCCCGTCCACCCGCACCTCGAAGGTCTCCGGGTTCACCTCCACCTTGGGCAGCGCGTCGTTGCGCACCATGTCCCCCTTTCCCAGCGTCCGGCACCCCCGCACGGCGACCGCCCGCTTGCGCAGTTCCAGCCGGCCGGGCAGACCCGCGTCGATGGCCGCCTGCGGCAGGAAGACCACGGACGTCGCGGCGGCGGCGCGGCCCAGGATCCCGAACATCGGCCGCCCGTAGACCGGCTGGGGCGTGGGCACCGAGGCCCCCGGATCCCCCATCTGGGCCCAGGCGATGAGCCCGCCCTTGATCACCAGCTTCGGCCGCACCCCGAACAGCTCGGGCGGCCAGAGCACGATGTCCGCGAGGCGCCCGGGCAGGAGGGCGCCGACCTCGTGGAAGATGCCGGCCGCGATGGCCGGATTGCAGGTCAGCTTGGCGATGTACCGCAGAACGCGGAAGTTGTCGTGGGGGAGCCGGCCCCCCTCGTCCTCCCCGGAGCCGCCGCCCGGCAACGGCCCCCGCTGCGCCTTCATCTTGTCGGCCGTCTGCACCAGCCGCACCCAGGTCTCGCCGACCCGGCCCATGGCCTGCGCATCCGACGAGTACATGGAGATCGCGCCGAGGTCGTGCAGGACGTCCTCGGCGGCGATGGTCTGCGCCCGGATGCGGCTTTCCGCGAAGGCCACGTCCTCCGGCACGTCCGGCCGCAGGTGGTGGCAGACCATCAGCATGTCGAGGTGCTCCTCCACCGTGTTCACGGTGAAGGGCCGCGTGGGATTGGTGGAGGAGGGCAGGACGTTGGCCCGTCCGGCCACGGCGATGATGTCGGGCGCGTGGCCGCCCCCCGCCCCCTCGCTGTGGAAGGCGTGGATTGTCCGCCCCCCGACGGCCGCCAGGGTGTCCTCCAGAAACCCCGACTCGTTCATCGTGTCCGTGTGGATCGCGACCTGCACGTCGAGACCGTCCGCCACGCGGAGGCAGCAATCGATGGCCGCCGGGGTGCTGCCCCAGTCCTCGTGGAGCTTCAGGCCGCACGCCCCGGCCAGCACCTGCTCCTCCAGCCCGGCCGGCCGGCTGCTGTTGCCCTTGCCGTAGAGCCCCCAGTTGACCGGCAGCACGTCGCCGGCCTCGAGCATGCGGGCGATGTTCCACGCGCCGGGGGTGCAGGTGGTCGCGTTGGTGCCGTCGGCCGGGCCGGTGCCTCCGCCGAGCAGGGTGGTGATGCCGGAGGCCAGCGCCTCCTCGACCTGCTGGGGACAGATCAGGTGGACGTGGGCGTCGATGCCGCCCGCCGTGGCCAGCAGGTGCTCGCCCGCGACGATCTCGGTGCCGGGCCCGATCAGCAGGCGGGGGTCCACGCCGTCCATGACCAGCGGGTTGCCCGCCTTGCCCACGGCCACGATGTGCCCGTCGCGCACGCCGATGTCGGCCTTGACCACCCCGAGCAGCGCGTCGACCACCACCGCGCCGGTGATCACCAGATCGCAGGCGCCCTCGGCGCGGCTCCACGGCCCCTGGGCCATGCCGTCGCGCGCCGTCTTGCCGCCGCCGAAGACGACCTCGTCGCCGGGCGTCGTGAGGTCGTCCTCCACCAGGAGCCAGAGGTCCGTGTCGGCGAGGCGCACGCGGTCGCCGCGCGTCGGCCCGAAGAGCTCGCCGTAGGTCGTCCGCGAGAGCCGCACGCTCCGTGCCCCCCCTGCGGCCGGATCGGGCGCGGGTCCCTCAGTCCGGCGGGGCGCCGGCCAGGGCCGCGCCCGTGGTCTGCCGGGCGCCGCCGAAGGCCACGAGCCGCACCGTGCGGGTCTCCCCCGGTTCGAAGCGCACCGCGGCGCCGGCGGGGATGTCGAGGCGCATCCCGCGCGCCGCCGACCGATCGAAGCGCAGGGCGCGGTTCACCTCGGCAAAGTGGTAGTGCGAACCGATCTGGATCGGCCGGTCTCCCGTGCTCTCCACCGGGAGGGTGAGCCGCGACCGGCCCGGCGCCAGCTCCACGTCGCCCTCGCCCCAGTGGTAGCGCGGCGGGCCCCCGGCGGGATTCGCGCACAGCGGATCGTGGACCGAGACCAGCTTGGTGCCGTCGGGAAAGGTGGCCTCCACCTGCACGAGGCGCAGCAGCTCCGCCACCCCGGGCAGCACGTCCCCGGCGCCGAGCACGTGCCGCCCGGCCTCCATCAGGTCGGGCACGCGGAGCCCGTCCCGCGCGCCCTCCAGGACCGCCACGGCGATCACGGCCACGGCCTCCGGGTAGCCGAGCGGCAGCCCGCGGGCCCGCCGGCGCTCGGCCAGGTCCGCGACCTGATACAGGAGCAGCCGGTCGCGGTCGCGCGGGTTCAGATACACGGCCGCCCCCCTCCGCCCCGAACGGGCCGCGCCTGGGCCCCCAGGCGTAGGGTGCCGCGGCCGGGGCCGCGCCGCACATCCGCGTCAGGCAATCTGCCCTGTGTGGGATGAAACCTTACGCGCCCGAGGGGACGGCCGTGGGGCCACCGCGCACGGGATCGGGCCGGACCAGGTGGGCCGTCTGCCGCCACAGACGAAAGGTGATCCAGCGCCTCTTTCCCCCCGGGGCCGGGGGCGGCCCCGCCCCCCGAACGACACCTCCCACGACGGTCACCCCGCATGCAGGATGCGTGATGTTTCGTGCTTCGCACATGACAGTTGTTCGCCAGACGGGCGTGGGGCCGTACCCTCGGTGCGGCTTCGCCCGCCGTGGATAACCATGGAAAGGGGGTGCCCGGGACCCGCGCGCCGACGGAGGCCCGCAGAAAGGGGAGTCGCGTCAGGATGTCCCACCCCCAACCGAGCCGCGCGCCGGTGGGCGCGCCCGTGCGGACCGCCGCCGGCACCAAGCGCCGCTTCAACGCGCTGGTGAGCAACCCGGAGATGGAGGACTACTCCCTCCGCTACGCGCCGCGCTCGTTCCGGCGCTGGAGCGAGTACGTGGTGGCCACGGCCGCGCTGGGCGGCATCGCCTACCTCGCGGGTACGTATTCGGTCAAGCCGGTATGGGCGGGGATTCGGGATGGGTGTGAGGGAGTAGGGACGCGGCATCCGAGGCGCTGGGACGGGAAGGGGGGGCTGG
>JAJYVV010000220.1 GCA_021791815.1 Bacillota bacterium
CACCCTGGGGCCGCCGGCATCGCCGGCGGCCCCCTTCTCGACCATTCCCGCGACACCCATTCCGACCAAACCAGCGTCAATCGCTGTGAGCCCCTACATTTGGCGCGGGTGGAACAAGCCGAGGAAGTGGTTCGGAAGCTGAAGGTCCAGGTCGGGCAGCACACACGGAATCGCTTCGGGCGCCGGAGCGAGCAGCAGCAGCCCTCGGTTGCCCGTGAGGAACAGAACGGCGGGAAGCGGGGACAGCGGCCCGGGAAGAAGGGCCACGGCCGGCGGCGTGCCCGGTATGCCGGTTTGCCGGAGGTCCACGTGACGCATGATGTGCCGGAGGAGGACAAGTACTGCCACAACTGCGGGACGGCGCGGGTCGAGCTCAAGGAGGACACGTCGGAAGAACTCCACGTCGAGATTGTGGTCAGCCGCCGGGTGCATCACCGCAAATGTTACGTGGCGACCTGCGCCTGCCCGGAAACGAAACGCATTGTGCGCGCGGAGCCCCCGGTGAAGCTGATCCCGCGCGGGGGTCTGTCCGTGGGCGCGATCGCGTTCGTGGCGACCGCACGGTACATGTGGGGCCTGCCGCTGCACCGGATCACCACGATCCTGCGACAATGCGGAGCACAGGTACCCGACGGCACGCTGGTGGGGATCTTCAAGGCGAGCCAGCCTCTGCTGCAGTCGCTCTATGACGCCATCTGTGGCCGGAACCGCCGGAGTAAGTATTTGCACGCCGACGAGACGACGTGGCGCCAGTTGTGGGTGGCCAAGGGCAAGCGGGGATACATCTGGTGCTTCGTGGGGACCGACACCACCGTCTATCTGTTCGACCCGGGCCGCGGCCACGCGGTGGTGCTGAAGTACTTGGGACTGGAAGGCACCGACTGGGGCGGCCATGTCGTGGACCTGATGTGTGATTTCATGGCGGCGTACGACAAAGCGATGCGGATTGCCAACGCCGACGAGCGGCGGCTGACGCTCACGAGGTGCTGGTCGCATTACAGACGCCTCTTTCTGGACATCCCCGCCCACCATCCGGAGGACCGGCGACTGGCGGCCGAGGTGGATCTGTGGCTGGGGATGATCGCCGCCCTCTTCCGCCTGCATCATGAGCGGGACGTGGCCGCTGACGGGTCCGAGGAGCAAGAACTCGCACAGGCGGCATTCCAAGGCTGCCTGCTGGAGATGGAGGAGGTTCGCACCCGACATCTCCGCCGCCGAAAACTGGCCCCGGAACTCCGGCATGTCTTGGAGTTCGGGGCGCAGCACTGGGAGGAACTCACCCGCTGCGCCGAGGATCCGCACCATCCGATGCACAACAACGTCGACGAACGCCAGCATCGCCTTGTGGTCATCAGCCGTAAGAACGCCTATGGCTCCGGCGCCCAGTGGGCTGCGGAGCAGGCCTGCCAGTTCTGGACCGTCGGCCAGACGGCCCTGCAGAATGAGGGCAACCCGTTGGCTCTGTTCACTGCCTACTTCGAGGCCTGCGCACAGGCGGAGGGCAAGGTGCCGGAGGACTGGGCCCGCTTCCTGCCCTGGGTCTGGGAGCCTCAGCCTCCGGGTGACGGCGGAAGGGGAACGACCGAGCCTACGACCACCGAACCCGCTCCGGAGGGGATGAGCGAGCCGCCACCAGAGGCGGCGCCACGATTCCCGGCCCCCGCCGCTTCCGAGGCCTCCATCAGCAAAGGCGAGGTGGTTGTTGCGCCGCCCGATGAGCAGAGCGAGCTCCCAGTGGGCGTCGTGCCAACGGAAGACCACCAGGCCCCGGCGGTCCCCGTCACCGATCCCGAAGCGGCGCCCGTCCAGACGGCCTCGCTTCCCAGTTCCACCGGGGAGCCCGACGGTCCACTCGTCGCCCTCGCCGGGGGATGCGTCGATGCGCCACCCCTGGGGTTCCAACTGTCACGGCCTGCGGACCAGGAACCCAAGGACGGGATGGCGGCGTCCGCTGCGGCCCGGGCACCGGGTGGTCTCAGCGTGTCCCCTTCCGTCCCGAGCCGTGGCCTGGCACCACCCTCTCGCCTTGCCCAAGGGCGACCCGCCACCACCCCGCGCGGCCGCCGCGAGCGCGGCAACGCCTTCTGCCGATCCCCATAGCCATCGCCGGCAGGGGCTGATCCCCCTCCCGCTGGCGGCACGCCCGACCGGGCCACCGGGAGGCCATCTTGCATGCGGCAGCCGGCACGGCCTGTGTCCCGGCCAAGGAGGTGTTCCCCCTGCCCGCCGTCTATTGCGGTCGGTCCTTTACCGACCAGGAATTGGACCGGATCCGCGAACTCATCCGCATCTTGCCTACGCGCTCCGCCGTCTCCCGCGCGGTCTGCACCGAGTTCGGTTGGCTCAAACCTGACGGCAGCCTCAAGGACATGTCCTGCCGCGTCGCCTTGCTCCGCATGCAAGACGACGGCCTGATCACCTTGCGCCCGCCCCGCAATGTCTCCGGCCGTCCCGTCCGCACCCCCAGCCCCGCTGCCCGTGCCATCCCGCCCTCCCCGCCGCTGCACGGTGCGCGCGGCGACTTCGCCCAACTCACACTCGACCCCGTCCGCGGACTCGCCGACTCACGCCGATGGAACGACCTCGTGGCCCAATACCATTACCTCGGCTACTATCCGCTCCCCGGTGCGCAGATGCGCTACTTCATTCACGGTGACGGTACCTTGCTCGGCGTCCTCGGCTTTGGGGCCGCCGCCTGGAAGATTGCTCCCCGCGATGCCTTTATCGGCTGGACGCCCGAGCAGCGCCAAGCCCGCCTGCACCTGGTCGTGAACAACGCCAGATTTTTGTTGCTACCCTGGGTTTCCGTCCGTTATCTGGCGTCCAGCGTCCTCTCCCTGGCGGCTCGGCAACTCCCCGCCGCCTGGGACGAACGCTTTAGCTATCGGCCGGTCCTGCTAGAAACCTTCGTGGAGCGCGACCGCTTCGCCGGCACCTCTTATCGTGCTGCCAACTGGTGCTGCGTCGGCCAGACCCAGGGCCGCGGCAAGCTCGACCGCCACAAACTCTATGGCAAGCCCGTCAAGGACATCTACGTCTACCCGCTCGACCGCCGCTTCCGGGACGTCCTCACAGCCCCTCTCCCGGCCCCCTCCCCTACGCAGCACACCGAATAGTTACAAGGCGATGACGTACCACTTGCGCACCATGAATGCCTGCAACTTGCCCCGTCGCAGCAGGGCGCGGACCCGACCGATCAACGTCTCCTCCAGCAACTCCGGTGGGATACGCCGCAGCAGGCGATCCACCGTGTCCATTGCGGCACATCGTCGCTGTCCATGTCGGGGAACACCGCGCGCAACATCTCCCGCGGCGCGGGTCGGCTCAAACTCTGGTTACCCGCGCGCCGGGAGATGAACTGCAACAGGAACAGTAGGATGCCGTAGACCAGCACAACCGTCAGCTTGTGCCGAACGCTCCTGGGCCGCCGTGGGTCCGGGATGCGCGCCAGTTTCGCCAGCAATCCCGGTAACTGACTACGGATGGCCTGCAGGTGCCCCTCCACGGCTGCTTCGCGGTCGCACCGCTCCTCTGCGATCGTCGCCCAGGGGGGCTCTTGGCATTGGGCAGCGTCGCCGGGCCCAGGTGCTCAGGCGTCCAACTCGCCATCGGGCGCCACCTCCAGTGGTGCCATCAGGCGCGTACGCCAATCCCGAAACAGCGGATACACCCAGACCGCCTTCACCGTCACCGCCTTGGCGTGCTCTCGGTCCTGCCGCCCCCGCCCCGCCGTCTGGCCCAGGCACAGCCAATTGGCCGCCCGGTAGCACGTCCCGGCCCACGGCCGCTCTACGAACGTCTCCACCAGAGCCGGCGCGAACCCGTATCGCCGGACCCAATCCTCAGGCAAGCGTCGCAGTGCCAGCGCCAGCACGTGGCTGGCCAAGTGCGGAACCGCCACCGCTGGCATCAGCAGATACCGGCTGTTGGACACGATTCGGTGCCGATACCGTTGCCGCTGCTGCGCGTCCCACCCGATCCAGGCATCGCGCACCGCCAGCGACCTGGCTGCCGCCGCGAACAGCAGACCGCCCAACACACGCGGGCTCCCCGTCGCCTCATCCCAGATCCAATACTTCTGCTGCGCCCCGAACGCCCGGCGGAAACCCAGCGGGTGATACACCGCCATCATCGCGTTCCACGTCGGCCCTTCCTCAGCCGGGACCGGCTCCACCCGTATCGGTTGGATCTCTCGCAACACGGTGCGAACTACCGGGTTCGGTGGCGCTGTGCCCATCCGCTCCGCCGCCGCCCGGACAACATGCCCTGGCCGCCGCGCGGGCAGTTCTACCAGTCCCGCTGCTTCCAACCCGTGCAGCAACTGCGTGCAGGCGTCGATCTTCAGTTGTCCGTTGGGGGCCTTCCACGGCAGGTTCTCGCAAATCGTCGCCACCACTTCGGCGAAGCCCAGCCTGCCGAAGCGCCGCGCCGTTCCGGTCACCAGGGCCAGATCCTCGGCGCTGAACTCCCGGCTCCCATACAGAAAGGGTGGGTCCCATCTCGGCATCGAGCCCGACGCTCCTTCCGCCGATCCGCTCCCACCTACCCTTTATCAAACGTCGCCGGCGCTGTCCAGCCCCTTTTGCGGCGAAATTCTCTTACTCGTCCCCGCCTTCTGCTCTCTCCCAAGCCCTCCCTCACTCATGCTTCAGCGCTGCTGATGGATATTGCCATTGCGTAACGATGCGGTGCATGGTAGAATTAATATCGATCTTTTGGGTTTGGGATGGGGGATCGTCCAGTGGTAGGACACGAGACTCTGGATCTCGGTACGGAGGTTCGAATCCTCCTCCCCCAGCCAGCATAAATGGTAAGTGGGTTTGCCGGTATCGTCTAGAGGCCTAGGACGCCGCCCTCTCACGGCGGTAACCCGGGTTCGAATCCCGGTACCGGTACCAATTCCATATCAGACCCCCCATGACCCGCGGACGGTAACCATTCGGTGAACCCCACCCACCCAGGCCCCGGCTGAGAAGCTGCCCAGCCAGCCCTCTGGATCCTTCCGAAAGTCTTGTGTAACGTTCAAGACGTTAGCTGCGAGCGGCCTGTAGATGCTCATGTTCAGCGTCGCGTGTAGCCTCAATACCACTAAGTTAGGCGCCGACGCGCACGGCTTGTTCGGGCCGACGTGTGGGCTGGGGCCAGAGGCGATGCTCTTGACGCTTGACCCCGAACTTGGACATCTTGCGCTTGACGACGCGAGGATT
>JAJYVV010000035.1 GCA_021791815.1 Bacillota bacterium
CCGTGGCCCGGCCCTGGGCGCCGCCGCGCAGGCGCGCCGCCCAGCCGGCGAGGGCGCGGCGCGCGGCATCGGCCGCGGCGTCGGAGCCCGTGAACGAGGCGACGATCCGCCGGCCGCCGAGGACCGCCTCCCGCAGGCCGTCGATGCGTCCCTCCAGGGCCTCCAGGTCCCCGCCGGACGCCGCCAGCCGCTCCAGGAGCCGCAGCTGCGAGCCTCCGCCCAAGGCCTCGTGCAGCGCGCCCTCGGGGCTCTGCCGGCGGCCGGCGTGGCGCGAGGCCGTGCCCACCCCCCCGTTCTGCAGGCCGGTCCGCGCGCCGGACAGGGCCTGCTCCAGGACGACCTCCAGGCGGGCCCGGTCGTGCGGGTCGGTGGCCAGCATCAGGTCCCCGAGCAGGGCCAGCGCGTCGTCCATCTGCTCGTCGAGGGCCCGCAGCGAGAAGCGCAGGCCGCGCAGCCCCGGCGCGGCCGCGTCCACCGGGCGCGCGGCCACCGCCCAGCAGCCGATGCCGCCCGTGTGCGCGGCCACGCGGCGGGCCACCGCGTCGTACGGCAGCCCGGCCGCCCCCATCTTGTGCACGGAGTCGACGAGGCGGGGTAGGTAGGGCCACTCGTCCGCCGGCAGCGCCGTGAGGTCGAAGTCGAGCGTGAGGTAGTTGATGCCGTTGGCGAAGACGTCGTTGCGCAGCAGGGTGACGCCGGCGGCCGGCGCCTCGACCGCCGTGGGGATGTGCCGCGGACGGGCGGGCACGTCGGAAAGGCGCAGCTGCGGGAGCGTGGCCACCGCCTCGGGTGGGTTCGGCAGGCCGGCGCGGCGCTCGATGTCGGCCGAGGCCGCCGCGGCCGCGCGGGCCTGCTCGTCGCTCAGGGCGGCGCGCTCGCCGGCCATCCGCTGGGCGAAGGCCGCGTCCAGCCGCGCCTGGTAGTCGCGGCTCGGCCGCAGCACCAGGAGCGCGCGGTGCGGGTTGGCGAGGAGCCGGTCGCGGATGCGGTCCGCGAACATCCGCGGCTCGGCGCGCCACCGCTCGCGGCAGGCATCCAGGTGCTGCCGCATGCGGACGAAGGCGTACGGATCCCCCGTCAGTCGCCACCCCTCCACCACCTGGTGCCGCACGCGCAGGGGCATACCCGAGGAGATCTCGAGGTAGCCGTACGCCGCCTGGCGGAAGGCCGCCTCGATCTCCTCGTCGGCGAGGCCGCCCGCCGCAAGCCCTTCCAGGGTCTCCGTGACCACCGCCAGGAGGCGCTCGGCGCGGTCGGGCTCGCTGCCCTTGACGCCGACGCTGAACATCCCCTCGGCGCCATCTTCGCCGTACCCGGAGTGCGTCAGGGCGCGTCCGAGCCTGGCGTCCACGACGGCCCGCCGCAGGGGCGCGGCCTCGTGGCCGAGGAGCGCCCGGCTCAGCACCTGCCAGGTCACGGAGTCGGCGGGGTCGCTGCCGTCGCCGCACAACCATTGCACCAGCAGGAACGTCTTCTCGGCGAGCGGCTCGCCCTCGCCGACCTGGTACTCGAACTCGGCGCGCCGGGGGGCCGCCCAGCGGGGTTGCCGGAGGGTGACCGGATCGGCCCCGTCCTGGCGGGTGAACGGTGCGAGCCGGGCGTCGAGGAACGCGGCGTGGGCCTCCACGGGGATGTCGCCGTACGTGAAGAAGTAGGCCCGGGTCGGATGGTAGTGGGCGCGGTGGAACGCGAGAAGACCCTCGTACGTGAGGTCGGGTATGGCCGCGGGGTCCCCGCCCGAATCCCGGGCGTAGATCGTGTCCGGGAGCAGGACGGAGGTGGAGAGGGTCCAGAGACGCCGCTCGGGCTGGGAGTAATAGCCCTTCATCTCGTTGAAGACGATGCCCGTCCGCGTGAGGCGGCCGGCCGGGTCCTTCGGGTCGGCGGGCGCGAGCCGGTGTCCCTCGCGCAGGAAGGTCTCCTCGCTCAGGACGGGATGGAACACGGCGTCGAAGTACACGTCCGCTAGATTCCACAGGTCCTGGGGCACGGTGCTGGCCACGGGATAGCAGGTGTAGTCGCTGGCGGTGAACGCGTTGATGTACGTGCCCATGCTCATGGCCAGCATCTGGAAGAAGGGCTGGCGGACCGGAAACTTGTGGGACCCGCCCAGCACCGAGTGCTCGAGGATGTGCGCGACGCCGGTGTCGTCGACGGGCGGCGTGGGGATCGTCACGGAGAACAGGTTCTCCCCGTCCCCGGGCGTGTGCAGGTGGATCCAGCGCGCCCCGCTGGACCGGTGTTCCAGCCGGTGCGCCGTGCCCCGCACCTCCGGGACGGGCAGCACCTCAAGCATGTCGAAACCGCCAAGACCGGCCATGCGGCACCCCTTTCCGGCCAGCACCGCTGCCAAGGTTCGGGCCAGGCCCGGCGCTCCCTTCCGCGCGGGGGCGCGCCGGCCGTCGGGGGCGGGAGCCGTGTCCGGCGCGCCGAATCCCCCGGGCCGGCGGAACCTGCCCGCGGGCGCGGGAGGGGGCGGTCCCGTGCGGCGCGTGGCGCTGGGCACGACCGGCGAAAGCCTGCCGGCCATCGGGCAGGGTACCTGGGGCATGGGCGTGGCGCGCGAACGCCGCGCCGCGGAGATCGAGGCCCTGCGGCTCGGCATCGCTTCCGGCATGACGCTCATCGACACCGCCGAGTACTACGCGGCGGGCGGCGCCGAGGACGTCGTCGGCGAGGCCGTCCGGGACTGCCGCGACCAGGTGTTCCTCCTGACCAAGGTCTGGCCGGCGCACGCGACGTACGCCGAGGCGACCGCGGCAGTGCGCCGCTGCCTGCGGCGGCTGCGCACCGACCGCCTGGACGCCGTGCTGGTGCACTGGCCGCCCCGCCCCGGGTTGCTGCCCGAGATGCTGCGGGCGCTCGCGGACCTCCAGGACGCCGGCGCGGTCCGGCACGTCGGGCTCAGCAATTTCGACCTGCGCTGGTTGCGGCGGGCCGAGCGCGTCGCGCCTGCGCGCCTGCGGCTGCCGCTGGACGAGGTCCCCTACTCCCTGCCCCGGCGCGGCGTGGAGGAGGCGGTGCTACCGCGGCTGCAGTCCGCCGGGCGCGTCCTCCTCGCCTACTCGCCGCTGGGTCACGGGCGCCTCGCCGGCTGGCGCGGGCACGCGGACCTGGCGGCGGTGGCCGCGGCGCGCGGCGCGACGCCGGCCCAGGTGGCCCTCGCGTTCCTCGTCGCGCACGCGGGCGTCGTGGCCATCCCCAAGGCCGTGACGCCCGCGCACGTCCGGGCCAACGCGGCCGCGGGCGACCTGCGTCTCACCGACCTCGAGATGGCCCGCCTGCAGGCGGCCTTCCCCCGCCGCGGCGGTCCCCACCTGCCGATCCTGCCGCCGTCCACCGCCTTCTTCCGGTTGGTGCTGGCCGCGGAACGGTTGCTGCACGGGGGGGCGGCGCCCTGACGGCGGGCCGCCGCCGGCGCGCGTACCCCGCGTACCAGCGCACCGTTGACACTCCGGGCCCCGCATGGTAGCGTTCCGCGCGCGAAGGTGCTTCGGGGTCGAAGTATCCGCTGGCGCATCGCCGCCCCGCAGAACAGTGCCGTCCGCCCGTCCCGGTCGCGGGCACCCGGCCCCGCGCGCCGGAGCCGCGCCCCGCAGCGGCGGGCGATCCCCGAAGTGCGCGGTCGACCACAACGGCGGGCGGCGCCCGCGAGGGGCGTGAGCAGGGGTTGTTGCGTCTCTCCGCGTTTCTGCGGCCCTTCCGGGCCTGGGTCGTGGCCGTGTTGGTGCTCACGTTCGCGCAGGTCATGGCCTCGCTGTACCTGCCCAACCTCATGTCGGACATCGTGGACACGGGGATCCTCCACGGGGACGCCGCGTACATCGTCCGCGTGGGCGGTGTCATGCTGTTGGTCGCCCTGGCCGGGGGCTGTGCGGCCGTCTTCGCCTCGCTGTTCGCCTCCCGGGCCATGGCCGGCTTCGCCCAGCGCCTCCGGCTGCGCCTGTTCGCGCACGTCGAGGGCTTCAGCGTGGGCGAGTTCGACCGGTACGGCACGTCGTCGATGATCGTGCGGACGACGAACGACGTCATGCAGGTGCAGCAGCTCGTGAACATGGGGCTGCGCATGCTGGTCATGGCGCCCCTCACGGCCGTCGGCGGCGTGGTGCTCGCGGTGCGCACCGCGCCCGGGCTGTCGCTGCTGATCGTGGTGGCCCTGCCGATCATGGGCGCCACGATCTACCTGGTCATGGGCCGCGGCCTCGGGCTCTTCCGGGCCATCCAGACCAAGGTCGACCGGCTGAATCTCGTCCTGCGGGAGAACCTGACCGGGGTGCGCGTCGTGCGGGCCTTCGGCCGCACGCCCCATGAGGTGCGGCGCTTCGCCGACGCCAATCTCGACGTGACCGACACCTCGGTGCAGGTCTTCCAGCTCATGGCGACCATGATGCCGCTGATCATGCTGATCATGAATCTGACCACCGTGGCCATCGTCTGGTTCGGCGGCGGGCAGATCAACGCCGGCCGCCTCGAGGTCGGCCAGCTGATGGCGTTCATCCAGTACGTCACGCAGATCATGTTCTCGGTGATGATGGTGTCGATGATGATGTTCATGATCCCCAGGGGCGAGGCGTCGGCCCAGCGCATCCTGCAGGTGCTCGACCTCCGGCCGGCCATCCAGGATCCGGAACGGCCGGCGTCGGCGCCCGAGGTCCGCGCCGGGGGCCGGGTCGAGTTCGACCATGTCACGTTCCGCTATCCCGGGGCGCAGGACCCCGCGCTGGCCGACGTCTCCTTCCGGGTCGAGCCCGGGCAGTGGACCGCGGTGATCGGCGGCATCGGGTCGGGCAAGTCCACCCTCGTGCAGCTCGTGCTGCGGCTCCAGGACTGCACCGAAGGGGCCGTGCGGATCGACGGGATCGACGCGCGGGCCATGGCCCAGGACGCCCTGCGCTCGCGCATCGCATACGTGCCGCAGCGCGCGGTGCTCTTCTCCGGGTCCGTCCTGGAGAACGTGCGGTACGGCGACCTGGGCGCGGACGAGGAGCGCGTCCGGCAGGCCCTCGGCGTGGCGCAGGCCGCGGACTTCGTGGCCGCCCTGCCGGGCGGCCTCCAGGGGCCGGTCCAGCAGGGCGGGCTCAACCTGTCCGGCGGGCAGCGGCAGAGGCTCGCCATCGCGCGGGCGATCGTGCGCCGCGCCGAGGTCTACCTGTTCGACGAGAGCTTCTCCGCGCTCGACTACCGGACCGACGCGCTGCTCCGCTCCGCCCTCCGCCGCGAGCTGGCCGGGGCGACGGTGATCGTGGTCAGCCAGCGCATCAGCACGGTGCGCGACGCCGACCGCATCCTGGTGTTGGACGACGGCCGCCTGGTGGGCGACGGGCGGCACGCGGAGCTCCTGGAGACCTGCTCGGTCTATCGGGAGATCGTCGCGTCCCAGTTGCAGCCCGAGGAGGTGGCCTGACGGTGGGCGGGATCGGGAACGGGGGCGGGGGCCCGCCACGGACCGGGCCCTCGGGCGCGGCCGGCGCCCGCCCGAGCGCGCCCGGCGGCCGGGGCGGGTGGGGCGGCGGTCCCATGGGCCTCGCCATGCCGGTGGAGAAGCCCAAACGGGGACGGCGCACCGCCCTTCGCCTGTTCGGCTACTTCCGCCCGCACGCGCCCGCGATGGGCGTCGTGACGGCGGCCGCGATCATCAGCACGGCCTTCAGCATCTGGAGCCCGAAGATCCTGGGCAACGTGACCACCCTCCTCTACACGGGCTGGGTGGAGCACCTGCGCCACGTGCCCGGCGGCGGCGTCGACTTCGCCGGCGTCGCGCGCCTGCTGGTGAAGCTGGTCATCCTGTATGCGGCGAGTTCGGCGTTCGGCTGGGTGCAGCAGTACCTGATGGCGGGGACCGCCCAGCGCACCGTCTACACGATCCGCGAGCAGGTCATGGCCAAACTCACGCGGCTGCCGGTCGCCTTCTTCGACGGCCATCCGCACGGGGAGGTCATGAGCCGATTCATCAACGACTTCGACAACATCAGCACCACGCTGCAGCAGAGCCTGACGCAGCTCGTCACGGCAGCCGTGACGCTCGTCGGCGTGGTGATCATGATGCTCACGATCAGCCCCCTGCTGACGGTGGTCACGGCGGCCACTCTGCCCCTCAGCTTCGTCGTCACGGGGGTGATCGCCAAGCGCGCCCAGCGCTACTTCGCCGACCGGCAGCGCCACCTGGGCGTCCTCAACGCGCACGTCGAGGAGATGTATGCGGGGCACGTGATCGTGCGGGCCTTCGGCCACGAGCGCCGGGCCATCGAAACGTTCGAGGCCATGAACGACGAGCTCACCGAATCGACCTGGCGGGCGCAGTTCGTCACCGGCGTCATCATGCCGCTGATGAACGTGATCGGAAACATCGGCTTCGTGCTGGTCAGCGTGATCGGCGGCGTGCTGGTGGCGCGCCGGCGCATCGCGATCGGCGACATCCAGGCCTTCATCCAATACTCGCGGCAGTTCTCCCAGCCCATCACGCAGTTGGCCAGCATCTCGAACAGCATCCAGTCGGCCCTGGCGTCGGCAGAACGCGTGTTTGAGATCCTCGACGAGCCGGAGGAGACGGCAGACCCGGCGGCCGCCCCCGCCCTCCCGGCGCCGCGCGGCGAGGTGACGTTCGAGCACGTCGCCTTCCGCTACGCGGACGACGAGCCCCTGATCGACGACCTCAACATCCGGGTCCGGCCGGGCCAGATGGTGGCCATCGTGGGGCCGACCGGCGCCGGGAAGACGACGCTCGTCAACCTGCTCCTGCGCTTTTACGACGTGCGCGGCGGGCGCATCACCGTGGACGGCGTCGACATCCGGCAGATGCGCCGCGCGGACCTCCGGCGCCTGTTCGGCATGGTCCTGCAGGACACGTGGCTCTTCCACGGCACCCTGGCCGACAACATCGCCTACGGCCGCGAGGCCGCGACGAGGGAAGAGGTCGCCGAGGCGGCGCGGGCGGCCCACGCCGACCACTTCATCCGCACCTTCCCCGAGGGCTACGAGACCGTGCTGAATGAAGAGGCGTCCAACATCTCGACGGGACAGCGTCAGTTGCTCACCATCGCCCGCGCCGTCCTCGCCGATCCCCCGATCCTGATCCTCGACGAGGCCACCAGCAACGTGGACACCCGCACCGAGGTGGCGATCCAACGGGCCATGGCGCAACTGATGCGCGGGCGGACCAGTTTCGTGATCGCGCACCGGCTGTCGACCATCCGCAACGCGGACACGATCCTGGTGATGCGGCACGGCCAGGTGGTCGAGCAGGGACGCCATGAGGAACTCCTGGCCCGCGGCGGATTCTACGCCGAACTGTACAACAGCCAGTTCGCGGTCCCCGCGCCGTCCACAGCGGAGGCGGCGGTCTGAGGGCGCGGCGGCGCTGGGTCCCCGGGAGGCGACGGCAGCGGGCCGCCGTGGCGCGGCGAGCCTCCGGCCCCCGGGGCGCGTCCGCGCCGGACGGCGCCGCCGCACCCGTCAGCGCACGTAGAAGGGCGGGGGCTCGACCCCCAGCTCGCGCAGGTAGATGTAGCCCTGGCCACGGTGGTGGATCTCGTTCTCCACGCAATACACGAGCCAATCGTACGGCCGCTTGGCGTCGCCGAAGAAGAACGGATCCTTGCGCGGCGCGAGCAGCATGTCCGCGGGCAGGCGGTCCCACACGCTCCGCGTATAGGCGTGGGCCTCCTCCACGAAGGCCACCGCGGCCGCGGCGTCCGCCGGGGCCGGCGGGTCCTGGGGGTCGTAGGACCAGCGGTCCTCGGCCAGCCCGCGCATGTAGGCCTGCTCGATGCGCGCGATCTCGTCGAGCATGGCGCCGAACGTGCGCAGCGGCCCGACGGGCGCATAGGTGCACAGCTTGTCCGGGGGAAACGCGCGGGCCACCCGCAGGGTCAGGTTGCGGTGGCCGTTCCACTGCTCGAGCAATTCCGCCTTGGGATCGAACCCCACATCGTCCACCTCCGGCTCACCCATCGAACGCCTGCGCCCATGCCGACCTCGCGCGCCCCCGCGCCCAGATTCAGCCCTGCGCGAAACAACGGCCCGCGGCGCCACCCGCGGGCCGCCGGGCCAGGGGAATGATAGCACGGCACCTTCGTTCGATCCAGGGCCGGCCGACCGAACCGCCAGACCGGGACCCGGCCGCCCGCGCGACTTCACCCTTGCACCTGCCGCACCGCCGCGCGCAGCCGCCTTTCGGCTTCGTCCAGCGAGACCCCCGGCAGGACGACGCCCGCGGCCTGGGGATGCCCCCCTCCGCCAAGCGCGTGCGCCAGGGGCAGCACGTCGACGCGCCGGCTCCGGAGTCGGAAGCGGACCCCCGATCGGCCCTCCTGCAGGATGGCCAGGACCCCGCCGTCCGGCGCGGCGATGTGGGCGGGAAGCAGGGCGTTTTCGTACGGGCGCAGATCAAACAGGTCCGGCCACGCGGCGGGGATCGGCACCACGCGCACGGGGAGGCGCCCCTCCAGTTCGCGGGCCCCCTTCTCCACCGCGGAGAGATACGCCCAGAAGCCCGCCGACCGGCTCCAGAACAGATCCGCGGTCCCCTCGCAATCCGCCCCGCGCTCGGCGAACCACGCCGCCCAGGCGAACGCCTCGCCGCCGACGTTGACCCGAAAGCACTCGGTGTCCCCGACGAGGCCCCGGTAGAGCGCCGTGGCGACCGCGGTATCCACCGGCACGCCCAGGGACTCGGCGACGGCGGGCAGGAGACAGGTGCAGGACGGGGCGGGCGCCACCCAGTCGACGACCCGGGCGAAGCCCGGGTTGTCCTCGTGGTGGTCGATGCTCAGGGAAACCGCCTCGGGCCACTGCAGCCGGTCCTGGCGCGCCGTGTCGATGGCGATCCGGAGCGCGTCGTCGGGCGGGGCGCCGTCCGCCCGGACTTCCGCCGGAAGCGCCCAGTCGAAGATCGCGGGCACCTCGGGCGCGTGGACGGCCGCCCACCGGCCCGACGCCCGCAGCATCCGGCAGAGGGCGTCCGCGGAGCCCAGCGCGTCGACGTCGGGCAGGCGGTGCGGGATGATCGCCACCCGCTCCGCGGCGAGCAGGGTCTCGATCAGGACCGGCGGAGGCGTCCGCGCGGGGCCGGACGCTTCGGGACGGCGGACGGATCCCGATCCGGGCGCCGGCGAACCGGGCCGCTCGGGGCGTTGCTCGGTCAGGAGCGCACCACCTTCCTTCGCCAGGTGACTCGGGCCCGCTCGCAGCCCCGCGCCGCCGTCCGACCCGACAGCCTCGGACGGCCGCCTCAGTCTAGCAGCCCGGCCACCGCCGCGCGCCTAACGCCGGGCCCCGGGCGGCCCGATACAGTGTCAGGGCGCGCGGCGAAGGGAACCTGCGGCCGGGGGCGCGCGCCGCCGCCCGTGCGGCCCGGGAAAGGGGTCGAGGGAATGCGCCAAGGATGGCGCGGAAACCGCTCATCGCGCCACACGGTCGCGTGGTCCGGGGGGCGGGCTCCCCGCCCCCTGGCCGCGTTGGCGGCCGGCCTGCTCCTCGGTGCCGCCGCGCTGGCGATCCGTCCGGGGCCCGCGGGCGCCCGGCCCGCGACCGGCCCGCAACCCGCCGCGGGCGGGCCCGCGCCCGACGAGCGGGACGTCCCGGCTTCCCCCGCACCCTGAGCCGGACCCCGCCCTCCGCCCCCGCGGTCGGCGTGTCGAATTCCGCTCGTACCCGATCGCGCCCCGCGCGGGCGCCTCGGGATGGCCGAACTCCTTGCCTTCCGCGCCGGTTGCGCCCCCCGACCTTCAGGACCCCATCCCGCCCGCGCCGCGCCGCGCGGGTCCCCGGGCACGCAACCGTTGAGGATGTTGGGCGCGTCGGCCGAAGGCACAGGGTCCATGTGCGCGAGATGCGCACCCGGCCGGCGCGACCTTGGACGTCGCCCGCCGTGGTGCGGCACCCAACCCGCAGCACGCGGCCGGCCGCGGCCGTGGCACGGCCGTTCGAGCCATGGGGACGCGGACTGCCGCCGTTCGGCCTTCGGGGGCGGGACGGACCGGGAGGAACGGATTACTTCGGGCGAGAATCGGACACCTTGTTTTCGGCAGTGTCGCGAAAGGGGTAGGGATGCTTGGCCGCATCGGGTCAGGACTCGGCTCTGGATGAGCGTCTGCGGGAGATGATCGGCACCGAGGGGTTGACGTCGAAGTACTCCGCCCTCGCCGCCCAACTGGGCGTCGGCGAGGAGGCGGTGCGTCGGGCGGCCCACCGCCTGACCCGTTCCGGCCAGGCGGTGGCCAGCCCGGCCGGCCGGCAGGGCGTCCGGCTCAACCCTCCGGGCAGCGGCGGTCACCCCGGGGCGCGGGCGCGCGGGAAGGCCCTGCCCCGGCGGGCCGCGGCCCGGGGTCGGGCCAAGTACTGCCCGTACTGCGGCCGGAAGGCCGACACCGACTGGACGTACTGCGCGGACTGCGGCAAGAAGCTCCCGCGCTGAGGGGTCCGAGCCACGGCAGGGGGGAGGGCGCGTGGCGGCGCCCTCCCGCTGCGGCCGGCCCCGACGCCCCGTGCGGCCGTGCGCAGGACCCGTCCACCCCCCGCCGAAGCCACCTCTCTCATGGGGCCCGCAGCCCGGCTGCGGGCTTTGGGAAGGGACGGCTTGCCGATGCTCAACGTCATCGTCCTGATCGGGCGCCTGACCCAGGACCCGGAACTCCGCCACACCGGATCCGGCGTGGCGGTCGCGCACTTCACCCTCGCCGTGGATCGCGGGTACACGAACCAGCAGGGGGAGCGGGAGACGGACTTCATCGACATCTCGTGCTGGCGCGAACTGGCCGAGACGGTCGCGCAGCATCTGCAGAAGGGGAGGCTCGTCGCCGTCCAGGGCAGCCTGCAGATCCGGCGCTACGAGACGGCCGACGGCCAGCAGCGCCGGGCCGCGGAGGTGCGCGCCGACCGCGTGAAGTTCCTACCGGACAGGTCGCGACCCGCGGGTGAACCGGGAACGGGCATGGCCGGCGGGGCCCGTCCGCGGGACGAAGAGGCCGAGGACGCGGACGTGCCGTTCTGACGGCCGGGATGCCGCCGGGGCGCGGCGGCCCCGCGAGAGACGGTTCGCGGCAGGTGCCCGGGAGCGGCGGCCGGAAGCCGGTTCGGCGCCCGATCCGGACGGGGCCCGCGGCGCCGCATCGGGGCCGGGCGCGCACCGGAGCCGATCGAGGAGGGGTTCGACCGTGGGCAGCATCAAGCAATCCGTCACGTTCTGGCCGATCGGGCGCCTGGCCGCCTCCACCCCGGACTACGCGGCCAGGCTGGCGGCGATCGGGTTCGTCGCGGTGGAGATGGCGCCGGAGAACCAGTGGCCGGCCATCCGGGCGGCCGGGCTGGCCATCCCGATCTTCGGGGGCCACGGGAGCCTCGGCGACGGCCTCAACAAACGCGAGAACCACGATCGCATCGAGCGGGAGCTGCGGGCCAACATCAGCAAGGCGGCCGCGAACGGCATCCCCTCGCTCATCGTGTTCAGCGGCAACCGCCGCGGCCAGGGCGACGACGAGGGTGTGGCGATCTGCGCGGAGGGGCTTCGCCGCGTGATCCGCCAGGCCGAGGACGAGGGCGTGACCCTGTGCATGGAACTGCTGAACAGCCGCGTGGACCATCCGGATTACCAATGCGACCGGACCCCATGGGGCGTGCGGCTCTGCGAGGCGGTCGGCAGCCCCCGCTGCAAGCTGCTGTATGACATCTACCACATGCAGATCATGGAGGGCGACCTGATCCGCACCATCCGCAACAACATCCGCTACATCGGACACTTTCACACGGCCGGGAACCCGGGCCGCCATAACCTCGACGACCAGCAGGAGATCCATTACCCGGCCGTCATGCGCGCCATTGCCTCGACCGACTACGATGGCTACGTCGGCCACGAGTTCGGACCCGTCGGCGATCCGTGGGAGGCCCTGCGCCAGGCCTATGAAGCCTGCCATGTCGGCGACTGATGGCGCGGCCGAACGGCCGGGCGGCGCCGGCGTCCCCACGGGGGCGCCGGCGGCCTTCCTGCGGGCCGTCGCGGCCGCACTCGAACGCGGCGGCATGGGCCGCGACGAGGCCATGGCGCGCCTGGCGGCCAGCGAATGGCCGGCGTTGCTCGCCTCCGGGGCGGCCCCGGCCGTCGGGGCGGCCGTCGACCCGGACACGGCGGCCGCCGGCATCCTCCGGGGCCTCCGCTGCGAGGTCTGCGGCCACCCCCTGCACTGGAGCGCGGCGCCCGTGACCGTCGCCTGCGGGGATCGCACGCGGCGCGTCCGCAACGTACCCCATATCGCCGCCTGCAGCTGCGGGTACGCGCAGCGCGTGATCGGTGAGGGGTGGCTGCGCGCGCTCGGGGCGTACTTCGGCGAGCACCCGGACGCCATCGAGGCGGACGGGGCCGCCCCCGCCGTGCTGGCGGCCTACGCCGGGGCCATCGCGGGCGAGCGCTGAATCGCCGAGCGTTGTGCCGCGCCAAGGCGCGGCCGTCCCCCACCGCCCGGCTACTGCCCGGCAAGCAGGGCCCGCGCCAGGACCTTCTCCGCGACCTCCATCGTCTTCAAGCAGTCGCGGAAGGGCGATGACGTCCGGTCCGGACCGCCCCGCAACGCATCGACGAACTCCCGGTTCTTGGCCTGGAAACCCAGGTAGACGAACTTCTGGTCGCTCCCCGCGACCTCCCGGGCGTCGAACTCGCGGCCCGTCGTGTCCCCGTCCGCATACAGGCGCCCCCGGCCCTCCACGTCCGCGTCCGCGCAAATCCCGGGCGCGTGCATCTCCACGCGGAAGACGCGGCGGCCGGTGCACCAACTGGTCAGGACGACCCCGGTGGACCCGTTGTCGAAGTGGAGCATGGCGCTGATCCAATTGATGTCCGGCGTGCCGATGCGCCGGCACCGGCTCTCGATGCCCTCCACCTCTCCGCCGCACATCCAACGCACCGTGTCGATGGCGTGCGTGCAGTCGTCCATCATGCGGTCCCGCGCTCCGAGCATCGCATGGGTCTCCCGCTTGTAGAACTGGCAGACGGCGTGCGCGATGGGACCCCGGGCAACGCACTCGGCGTGCAGGCGCCGGAGCAGCGGACTCGAGCGGCGCTGGTGGTCCACCTGGGTGATCAGGCCGCCCCGCTCGGCCAGATGGGCGAGCATCTGCGCCTGGTGCCACGTGAGCCCCATCGGCTTTTCGATGAACAGGTTCATGCCCTGCTGCAGGCACCAGACCCAGATGTCGTACATCTGGTGGGGCTGGCCGATGGCGTAGACGCCGTCCGGCGCCACCTCGGCGACCATCCGCCGGTAGTCGGTGTAGCGGCGGTCGACGTGATAGCGGTCCGACACGGCGGCAAGGCGTGCCGGGTCGATGTCGCACACCGCCGCGATCTCCACGTCGGAAAACGAGGCGAGCGCGGGGTAGTGCGCGGATGTGGCCTGGGAGCCCGCGCCGATCATGGCCACCCGCACCGGACGCCGGCCGGACGCCTCCTGCTCGGCCATCGAGCACCCTCCCCGGGTCGGCGCCGGAAGCGGGCGCCGGCGGGGCACCGTTTCGCGAGCAGCCGGCACCGTCCTTCCGGCGCGCGGACCGCGACGGGACGTGGCCGAGCGCCGCAGGCCGAAGGGCCCGGGCCCTCCGGGGGGAAATGGGAGCGCATGCGACGGAGCGTCCACCCGACCCAGGTCCACCGGCGGCCTCGACCCGCGTCCTGGCCCGTCGCGGCGGCCTCGGTCGCCCTCGCCGCGCTCCTCGCGGCGTGCGGGCTGCCGCCCGTGCGGCCGCCGATCACCCCTGCCGCGCGGGCCGACGCGGCGGCGGCCGCGCTGCAGGCAAACTTCTACGAAAACGGCCGTTACGCCGGAGCGAGCTTTTGGCAGAACGCGCAGGGCCTCGCCGTCGTCCTGGACGAGTACCAGCGGACCCACGCGGCCGGGTGGAAGGCGGACATCGCCCAGATCTACCGCGCCAACGCCCAGGGGCGGCCGGGCAACTACCGCGCGTCCTACGTCGACGACGAGGGCTGGTGGGCGGTCGACTGGATCCGGGCCTGGGACCTGACCGGCGACCCGGCCTACCTGACCTCCGCCAAGCAGATCTTCGCGCACATGGCCTCGGACTGGGGCGGCGACTGCGGCGGCGGGGTGTATTGGAACCACTCCGACACCTACAAGAACGCCATCCCCAACGAACTGTTCCTGGAGGTCGCCGTGCTCCTGCACGAGGTCACGCCCGGCGACAGCGGCAGCGGGAGCTACCTGGCGTGGGCGGAGCGTGAGGCGGACTGGTTCCTCGGCAGCGGCATGATCAACGCCGCCGGGCTCGTGAACGACGGCCTGACGCCCGGCTGCACCAACAACGGCCAGACCACCTGGACTTACAACCAGGGAGTCATCCTGGCGGGGCTCGCCGAACTCAGCCGCGTGACGGGCGACCCGCGCTACCTGGATTCCGCGGAGCGGATCGCCGGCGCGGCGGTCCGCGTGCTGGTCACGAGCGGCGGCGTGGTGTACGAGCGGGGCTGCGAGCCGCAGGGCAGCTGCGGCGCGGACGGCGCCCTCTTCAAGGGCATCTTCGTCACCAACCTGTGGTGGCTCTACCGCTATGACCCGAACCCGGCCTTCCTCCGGGTGCTGCAGGCGACGTCGGCCTCCATCTGGACGCAGGATCGCACCCAGGCCGACACGTTCGGGCTGCATTTCGCCGGTCCGGCCCCCGACCCGGTCCTGGTGACCGTGCAGCAGGACATCTCCGCCGCCATGGCGCTCGCCGCCACAGCCACGCCGCTGCCGACCCCGGCGCGCCGGAGTTGAGCCGGGCGGGGGCCCCGCCCGCAGCGGCGCAGGGCGTCGAGGCCCGACGGCCGCTTTCACCGTCCGCTGCGCGACGGGCCCGACGAGCCGGATCTCGGCGCGGTTGCGGCCGCGCGGCCGACCCGGCCCGCGTGGGAGGAGGATGACGAGTTCGCCGCCCCCCGGCACCGCCTCACGGCGGTGGACCGGGCGGTGATCCTGGGCGGCGCCGGCCGGGCGGCGCGCACAGGCGCGGTCGCCGGCCTGCCCCTGCGCTTCGGACCCTGGGTGCGGATCCTCGGCGCCCGGGTCCCGCTGGGCGGCGGGTGGAGCTTGCCCCACTGGGCGGTCAACCAGACCGCCTACGCGGCCCTGGGCGCCCCGGTGGGCTGGTTGCGGCGCTGGACCGGCCTCGGGCACAGGTTCGGCACCATCCCTCTCGCGGGCTGGCGCGCCGGCTGGCACACGTGGCTGGGACTCGCGGCGATCGACGTGCTGGTGATCGTCTTCGTCGCCGAGAACGGCCTCGGCGGGCTGCTGCTGGTCGGCCTGTTCGGCCTCCTCTGGCTGCGCGTGTTGTACGACCGGGTGTGGTCCGCGATGCAGGACGCGCGGATGCGCCGCGAGGGGCCGCGGGGCCAGGGCGCGGACGTGCTGCGCGGCCGAGGCCCCGAGAAGCGTCAGGGATGCCTTCCCGCCTCGTCAGGCGCCGCCGCATCCCCGAAGGTCGCGGCGGCGGCATGCGCGACGAACGCCTCGTTCACGACGGCCATGCGGGGCGGGAACCCCGGCCATGCCGCCACCCACTCCGGTCGCAGCCCGCGCGCGAATGTGAGATACAGAAGGCCGCCGGGCAGGCGGACCGCCCGGTCCCCCCGCCAGGCGCTGAGGCGCGCGCCGCCCCAACCACGCCGCGTGCGAACCGGTTCACCGAGGTCCAGAACGAGGCGCCCGCCCGCCGACCTGTCGGCGAACTCCACCCGCCCGGGGCTGTGTTGGGAACGGACCGCGGGGTAGCGGGCGCGCAGGTGCAGGCCGAAGCTGCGCTCGAGGGCCTCGAGGTCGTCGGGATACGCGGCGGCGAGCTCGTCCCACGCCGCGTCGATGCGCGCCTGCAGGCGGGCCATGGTCAGGGAATACAGTCCCACCATCACGAATCCCGGCGGCGCCCACCAGAGCCATCCCCCGCGCCCGATCGCCTCCGACCACCGATCCCTCAAATGCCGCGCCTCCTTCCCGACCGCCCACGGGGCTTCGCGACGGGCGCAGAACACCCTTGCCCCGGGGCTGGCCGCGCGCGGACCCGGTCGCGGTGACCGTGGTCGCGGCGATCCGGCCCGGTCCGCGGCTCGGGGCACCGCTGCCCCGACGAGCCGGCCTCCGTGGCACGGGACCGGGAGGGCCTATGCCGGACCCGCACGGCCGGTGGGCGAGGCCTTCTCCGCCAAGGCTTGTCGGATGCGGGCCGCCCACACCCTGTAGCCGTGCCGGTTGGGATGGCCGCGGCGGTCATAGAGACGGCTGTTCGGTTTTCCGCCCCCCATCGAGGAGCGAGGCGCCGAGGTCCACGAACCGTAGACGGGGATCCGCCCAGACCCGCTGCCGGGATGGGTCGATTCACCTCGCAGGCGGTGGACCAGAAGCGCCAAACGCCGGGTGTGGGCGCGAGCGCAACGGAGAGCACGATCGATGCCGACCTGTTCTTCTCGGAGGCCACGGGGCCGGACGCCGTGGCAGCCTTCGTGGACCGGTTGGGACGGCACTGCGGCGCCCTGTGCGCCCCCGGGGAGTACATCAGCTACTCCAACGGCGGGATGATCGTCGCCGGGCGCGTCCTGGAGGTTGTGACGGGGATCCCGTACCACGACCTCCGCGCCCGGGGCCTCTTTGGGCCGGCCGGGATGGATACGTCGTGCACCTCGGCGGCCGACGCGATCCTGCGGAGCACGGCCGTCGGCCACTTGCCGGACCCGGCGGGCGGGGGGGCCCGCCGCACGGGAATGCTCAAGCTGCCAGACTCCTGGGCGCCGACGGGCGCCACGCCGATCGGCACGATGCACGACCTGCTGGCGTTCGGACGGACCCACCTCGGCGATGGCGGAACCTGTCGGCCGAATCCGCCGCGCGCATGCGGACGGTGTCGCACGACATGGGAACGCCGGACGTGCAGACCATGGGGCTCGGCTGGCCCCTCATGCCGTTCGGTCGCACGACGGTGCTCTCGATCTCCGGGGCGTCCCCCGGAGGGGTGGCCGTGCTCGCCGTGTGCGGAGCACGGCCTCGTCTTTGCCGCCTTCGGCAATGCCGCCGGCGCGCCAACGCTCCACGACCGGGTGCTGCTCGACCTGCTCACGGAACACCTCGGCCTGAAGATGCCCCAGTTCGGCGGGGAGGCCGGCCCCGTCGCCGACCTCGCGCCGCATGGCGTGTCCCAGGGAGGCGGAGACCTGGATCGCCGAAAAGAGGGACGCCATCGCCGATCCGGAGTTCCGCGCCATCTACCCGCAGCGCGACGCGGCCTTCGACTGGCCGGCGGACGATGCGCGGCTCCCGGCGCTCGCCGACCGGACCCTGCGCTGGATGGCGCAGCGGGCGCGGGCGAGCCCGAACGACGCGCGGTCGGCGCCGGATGCGACCATCGCCCGCCTGGCCGCCACGTTTGCCGGCGCGCGGTCCGCGGCGTGGGACCGTCTGGCCGAGATCGCCCGGGCGGCCGCCGCAGGCAGCCGGTGAGGCGAGGCGGATCCCCCCGGCGGGGTGGGGCCGGCCGCCCGATCCCCGGTGGACCCGTACCCCGCGGCTTCCGGACTTCGCCCGCGGCGGTCCCGCCAACCCCCCGCGGGCTCCTTGCCGGACCGGTCCCGCGCAAGGCATCCTTGGGGAAGGCCGCGCGGCGGGCGCCGGAAGGCCCCGGGGATGGCGCGCGCGATGGAGCCCCGGCGGGCGGGACCGTGCCTTTCGGGTGCGCGGCCGGGAGGCGCGCCACCGGGTTCTCCCCGTTGGCGACGTGGGCGCGCTCCCGAAGCTCGACCCCTGCGGGCGGGCGCTGCCCGTGCGCCCATACCGCGCGGCGCCCGACCACGGGCCACGGCTGACCCGCAGGGCCGGCGGGTGGCGGACCATGGGCACGATGGCGAGACACCTCTCGCAGGGGCCACGCTCCGCCTGAGCCGGTTCCCGGCCCGCGGCGCAGGCAGGGACGCCCGGCTGAGGGCCGCGACCCGGGCCCCGGCCCTCGCAGGACCCAGGGGGAGGCCGCGTATGTCCAGCGACTGGCACGACCCGGAGACCGCGCGGCGTTGGGACCGGACCGCGACGGAGCACAACCCCGTGCGGGCCGAGCAGCTCGAAATCCTGGCCGCGGTGCTCGGGAAGCTGTGGACGCCCGGCGACTGGCTGCTGGACCTGGGCTACGGGTCGGGCCAGGTCGAAGAGCTGCTCTTCGAGCGCATCCCGGCCGCCTGCGCGGTCGGTGTCGACAGTTCGGAGGCGATGATGGCTCTCGCCCGGGACCGGCTCGCGGCCCACGGCTCCCGGTTCGCCGCCGTGCGGCACGACCTTGCGGCCCTGGGCGGCCTGCGCCTTCCGCCGCGCCCCTACCGGTTCGCGATCGCGGTCCAGTCCCTCCACCACCTGGAGCCCGCCGAGATGCGCGAGGCCTATGGCTGGCTGGCGCGGCAACTGCAGCCTGGGGGCCTGTTCCTCCTGCTCGACCGCGTCCGCGTCGAGAACCGGGCCGTCTGGCCGGCGATGCGCGCCGTCTGGGAGCGCCTGGACGTCGTCCACGGCTCGGGCGTCGCGGCCCACGAGGGAGCGGACCTCGCGGCCCACGAGGCGGCGGCACGGGAGCGGGGCGACCGCCCCGTCCTGCTGGACGAGCACCTGGCGTGGCTGCGCTCGGCGGGCTTCGACCCGGCCTGCCTTCACCTGCACGGAAACCGGGCCCTCGTGGCGGGGGTCGTCTCCGGGACGGCCTGAGCGGCCCGGCCGGGCGTCAGCGGTACGCGGCGGCCCGCCGCTCCAGATAGACCCCGAGCCTGGTCAGGGGGACGTTGAGGATCAGGAACGCCGCCGCCGCCATCAGGTAGAGGACGCCGGGATGCGTGGTCGTGTTCACGCCCAACTGCGCCTGGTACATGATGCCGGCCACGCCGATGGTGAAGAGGAGCGACGCCGCCTTGAGCTGCAGGACGAGGAAGCTGGTGAGCGCCGGCAGCACCACCGTCACCGCCTGGGGCACGATGACCCGCAGCAGTGCGCGCCACGAGGGCAGCCCGAGGGCCGCCGCCGCCTCGTGCTGGCCGCGCTCCACGCTCTGCAGCCCGGCCCGCAGGATCTCCGTCGCGTACGCGCCCCCGTAGAGCGAGAGCCAGACGAGGGCCGCCTGACCCGGGGTGAGGTTGACGCGGAACTGCGACAGCCCGAAGAAGACGATGAAGACCTGCAGGATCTGGGGCGTGCCCCGCACGAGTTCCACGTACGCCTGCGCCGCCCACGCCACCGGGCCCCGGCCACCGTGGCGCGCGGCTGCGCCGAGGAGGCCGAGCCCCAGGGCGATGAGGGTACCCAGGATCGTCGCCCGCAGTGTCACCAGGGCGCCCGAAGCGATCGAGCCCGCGTACAGGGGGATGATCTGGGCCGCCGTCACCCCCGCGTCCCCCCTTCGGCCGCGGCCGGCGCGGCCTCGCCCACGGCCGGGGCCGCGCGCTCCAGGACCCGACGCAGGAAGACGCGCGTCCTCCCCTCCCGCGGCTCCGTGAGCACCTGGACCGCGGGGCCGGATTCGACGACGCGCCGGTCCGCCATGAAGACGACGGTGTCGGCGACGTCCCGGGCGAACGACATCTCGTGCGTCGCCAGGACCATCGTCATGCCCTCCTCCGCCAACTCGCGGATGACCGCCAGCACCTCGCCGACCAGCTCGGGGTCCAGCATGGAGGTCGGCTCGTCGAAGAGGAGGACGCGGGGCTGCATGGCGAGGGCGCGGCAGATCGCGACGCGCTGCTGTTGCCCGCCCGACAGCCGGCGCGGGTAGGCGCGGGCCTTTTCGCGCAAGCCGACGCGGGCGAGGAGCTGGAGGGCCAGATCTTCCGCCTGGGCGCGGGGGAGCCGGCGCACCTCGGTCGGCCCGAGCGTCACGTTCTCCAGGACCGTCAGGTGGGGAAACAGGTTGAACGTCTGGAACACCATCCCCACGTGCGTGCGGATCTCCGTGAGCGTGGCGGAGGTGGGGCGCGCATACCCGGGCTCCTCCGTACCCCGCAACTCGTGCTCGAGCACGCGGAGCCGGCCCCGCTCGAACGCATGCAGGTGGTTCAGGCAGCGGAGGAAGGTGCTCTTGCCCGCCCCGCTGGGGCCGATGATGGCCACCACCTCGCCCAGGCGCACCCGCAGGTCGACGTCCTCCAGCACCGCGTTCCGGCCGAAGCGCTTGCAGAGCCGGGATGCCTCGATGACGGGCTCCGGAGCGTCCTCAGTTGCGGGCGGCATGGCGTCCCTCCCATCGCCGGGCGACCACGGACAGCAGGAGGTAGATGGGGAAGTAGAAGAGGGCGGCCAGCACGAACATGGTCATCGGCGCGAAGGTCGCGCTGGCCGCGCCGTACGCGTGGTACATGATGTCGGCCACGCCGCTGATCGTGACGACGAGCGACGTGTCCTTGAGCAGGTCCGCCGCCGTGTTGGTGCCGGGCGGGAGGATCGCCAGCATGGCCTGGGGCAGCACCACGCGCCAGAGGCTGCGGTGCGGCGGGAGGCCGAGGGCGGCGGCCGCCTCCCGCTGGCCGTTCGGGACCGATTCGACGCCCGACCGATACACCTCGCAGTAGAGCGCGCCGTAGAACGCGCCGAGGCTGACCACCACGGACAGGAACGGTGGAAGGGTCAGGCCCATCTGGGCCAGGCCGAAGTAGGCCACGAACAGGATCACGATGACCGGGGTGGCGCGGAACACCTCCACGTACGCCGCGGCCGCGTTGCGCAGGACCCGGCTGGGCGCCATCCGCGCCAGGGCGATGAGGAGGCCGAGCGCCAGGGCCGCGGCGAGGGACGCGCCGGTCAGCTCCAGCGTCACCACCGTGCCGCGGAGATAGCCCGGGAAGTACCGGCCCCAGAGGTCCAGCGTTCTGTGCAGCATCGTTCCCCCGTTTCCGGCGGGTTCGGCCGGCCCGGCGCCGACGGAGGCCGGACGCCCGAGTCGGCTCCGGCGTTCAGCACAGCCCCTGCAGATAGGAGGCGCTGGTCAGCCCGTACTTCGCCAGGAAGCCGGCCGTGGCGCCACTCCTGCATTCCTGGGTCAGAAACGTGTTGAGCGTGGAGAGAAACTGCTGGGACGCGCTGCCCGGCGCCACCCCGTAAAAGCCCTGAGGCCTCTGCGCGGCGCCGGCGACCGCCTCCGGGATCGGCCCGAGGACCTTGAGATGCAAAGACGGGTTCTCGTGCACCGCATACTGCTCGTACATCACGGGCTGGAAGGCCGCGTCCGCGCGGCCGGTGGACACGGCCGAGAACGTCTCGTCCGCGGTCGAGTAGCTGTCGTCGGTGGCGCCGGGGATCTTGGGGACGAACGCCTCCTCCGCGCAGCCGCGACATGTGGCGATCGACTTGCCGGACAGGCCCGCCACCGTGTCCGCGGTCACGGCCGGCTTCTGCGCGTTGACGATGACCCCATCCAGGTAGTCGAGGACCGGTTCGCTGAAGGCGAGTTCCTGCTCCCGGGCCGGGGTCTTGAAGATGTTCGCGGTGATGTCCGCGCGGCCGTCGTGCACCGCCTGGATGGTCGCCGCGAACGCCATGTCGTCGACGACGAGCCGGACGCCCAGGCTCCGCGCGAACGCCGAGAGCACATCGATGTCGAAGCCCTCCCACTGCTTCGTGGTGGCCGATTGGAACTCGAGCGGCGCGAACGGCGCGAGGGCCACGGTCAGCTGGCCGCTCTGCCTGACCTGGGCGAGGAGTCCGGTCGGCGCGGCCGTTCCGCCGCCCGATGCCGCCGGCGGGAGCGCGGCCGTGCCGTTCCCACAGCCGGCCAGCGCCAGCGCGCCGGCGGCGAGGGCGGCGGCCACCCCGCGGAGGGTCACGGTCAGGATACGCACAGGAGCCACATCCCCTTTGCTCTGCGGCGTGGTGCGGGGCCGCTACCGCGGGACGCCCTCCCGCGTGGCGACGAATTCGGGCCGGGGCCTGGTGCCGCCGAACGGCTCCACCAGCGCGTTGGCCACGCTGTTGTACACGACGAAGACGTTGCGGCGGGAAAGGGGCGTGATGTTGCTGTTGGAGCCGTGCATCGTGTTGCAGTCGAACATCAGCACGGATCCGGCTGGCCCGGTCGGGATGGCCACCCCGCAACGCGCCCACAGCCAGGCGAGGCTGTCGCGGTCCGGCACGCCGTACTCCTGCCTGCGCAGGGATGCCTTGAAGTGCTCGTCCGGCGTCGCGCCCACGCAGCGCACGTAGTGCTTGTGGGAGCCGGGCAGCAGCATCAGGGGACCGTTGTACGGGTGGTTGTCGTCGAGGAGCACGGAGAAGCTGACCGCCCGCATCCGCGGCATCCCGTCCTCGACGTGCCAGGTCTCGAAATCCGAATGCCAGTAGAAGTCCTTGCCTTCGAAGCCCGGCTTGAGGTTGATGCGGGACTGGTGCACGTACACCTCGCCGCCCAGCACCTGGCGCGCCGCGCCGCTCAGGCGCGGGTCTTGCGCCAGGGCCCGCCACGGATCGGCGTCGTGCACGGCGAAGATGGATCGGACCGCGTCCCCCCCGGGCTCGCGGACCACCTCGGGTACCGTGGCACCGCGCGCCCGCGCCAGCGCCGCGTCGAGCGCGGCCGTGAGGGCCGCCACCTCGCGGGCATCGAGCACGCCCTCGCGCAGAAGAAAGCCATCCCGTGCGTACAGGGCCAGCTCGGCGGGCGACAGCGGCCCGCGGGCGCGGTCCGCGGGCGACCCGTACAGCACGGGATCCGTCCGTCGGGCGATCTCGGCGCTCTCGGCCATCCGGGACGGGTAGAGGTCGACTTCCCGGATCCGCACCTGCACCACTCCCCTGCGTTCTCGCTGCGCGGCCGGCGCGCCGGCCGCCCGGGCTACGCCGGAGCGGGATAGGTCCCCGCCGCGTCGTGCACCTCGGCGCCCGTGCACGGCGGCGTGAAGACGCAGATCAGCCGCAGCGGGCTGCGCGCCCGGACCACATGGCGGTCGTGACGGTCGAGCACATACAGGGTGCCGGGGCGGAGGGCGTGGACCGTGGCGGCGTCCTCGTCGCGGAGCTCGCCCTCCCCCTCCACGCAGTACACCGACTCGACGTGGTGCCTGTACCACATCGCCGTCTCGGTACCGGCGCGCATGACGGTGTCGTGCAGGGAGTACCCGACTCCGTCGGCCCGCAACAGGAGCCGGCGGCTCGTCCAGGTCTCCGCGCGCACCTCCCGCTCCGTGCCCACCACGTCCTCCAGCCGGCGGACGATCATCGCGGCTCCCCTCCCCTTCTCCGGCCGGCCCGCGTCGCGCCGCCGCCTTCAGGCGCTGTCGGCCAGGCAGCGCTCCAGGATGGCGCACCCTTCCTCCAGGTCGGCGTCATCGATGACCAGCGGCGGCAGGATCTTCACGACCCGCCCCTCCGCGCCCGACGTCTCGACCACGAGCCCCCGCTCGAACGCCTTGCGGCACACCGCCTCGGCCACGCCCGGCTCCGGACAGGCCAGGCCCTGGATCAGTCCCCGTCCCCGGACCTCGGCCCGGAGGCCCGGGAACGCCTCGACCCACCCCGCGAGACGGCGTTCGAGGTGCGCCGCCTTGCGCGCGACCTCCCGGCTCAACCGGCCGTCCGACCAGTACGCGCGCAGGGCGGCCGTGGCCGTGACGAAGGCGAGCGTGTTGCCGCGGAACGTCCCGTTGTGCTCCCCGGGCTCCCACACGTCCAACTCGGGGCGCACCAGGAGGAGGGACATGGGCAGCCCGAAGCCGCTGATCGACTTCGAGAGGCAGACCATGTCCGGACGGAGGCCGGCCGGCTCGAAACTGAAGAAGGGCCCCGTCCGGCCGCAACCCACCTGGATGTCGTCGACGATGAGCAGGACGCCGTGCTCGCGGCACAGCGCGGCCAGCCTCCGCAGCCAGCCCTCGCTTCCCGTGTCCACGCCGCCCTCACCCTGCACGGTCTCCACGAGCACCGCGGCCGGGCGGTCCAATCCGCTGCCGTCGTCCTCGAGGTACCGGCGCAGCACGGCGACCGTGTCCACGCCGCCCCCAAGAAAGCCGTCGTAGGGCATCGCCACCGCACCCTGCAGCGGCAGCCCGGCGGCCCGGCGCTTGCGCCGGTTGCCGCTGGCGGCCAGGGCGCCCAGCGTCATGCCGTGGAACCCGTGCGTGAACCCGACCACGCCCGCGCGCCCGGTGACCTTGCGCGCCAGCTTCAGGGCGGCCTCCACGGCGTTCGTGCCGGTGGGTCCGGGGAACATCACGCGATACGGAAGGCCCCGCGGCTCGAGGATCAGCGACTCCAACGTCTCCAGAAACTCCGCCTTCGCGGCGGTGCCCATGTCCAGGGCGTGGGCCACCCCGTCCTCTGCGAGGTACCGCAGCAGCGCCTCCTTCAGCCGCGGTTCGTTGTGCCCGTAATTGAGGGCCCCCGCGCCGGCGAAGAAGTCGATGTACCGCCGGCCGCGCACGTCCCACAGGAATGCGCCGCGCGCGACCGTGAACACCGTCGGAAAGGCGCGGATGTATGAGCGGACCTGGGATTCGAGGCGCTCGAACACCTCCATGGGCTGCCGGGACGCCTTGCGCAGGACCGGAGCCTCGGCGGGCATGGGAACAACCTCCTCCGTCGCGACCTCGGGAGCGGACCCCTCCCCCGCGCCGGCCCGGCGGCGGGCAGGTCAGGAACGCGGCGTCCACGGCCCCACCCGGATCCGAGACTCGGGCTCGTGGCGGCCGCCGGGAAACAGCGAGCGGGGAAAGCCCTCCTCGGTGCGGAGGGGCGCCCCGAGTTCGGCCGCCAGGCCGGCGAACAGGGCGCGGGACGCGCAGTTGCCCGGCGTCACCGTGGCCTCGACGCAGCGGATGTCGGCGCACCCCGGCCGGGCCAGGACGTGGCGCAGCATCCGCCCCGCCCACCCCTGGCGGCGCCGGGCCGGCAGCACGGCGACCTGCCAGACGAACAGGCACGACGATTCGTCCGGCAGCCGGAAGGCCGTGAGGAAGCCGACGGCCCCTTCGGGGCCCTCGGCAACGGCGCACGTCCCGGCGAAGGCGTGGCACAGCAGGACGTACGCGTACGGCGCGTGCACATCCAGGCCGCCGGCCTGGCGGGCCAGAGTCCACAGGGCCGCCGCGTCGCCCACGCCGGGCGCCCGCAGGCGCACCGCCGCGGGATCTGGGTCGGAGGTTCCGAGACGCATCTGTTCTTGGGCCGTCGCGGCCAACATCGCTCCCAACCCGAGGCCCCCCTCACTCCCGCGCCGGCCCAGGCCGGGGACGGGGCACCCCGCCCTGGGCCGGTCCCCATGGACCCGGCTCGGCGCACGGCGATACCGATGGGACTAACCCGCACATGATGCGGGTCGCCCATCCCGGCCACCCCCGGCGGCGGGCACCCCGCCGCCGGGTAGGCGCGCAGACATGCTCACCCGACGACGCGAACGGTCGCCGCGTGGGCCGCTGCCAGAACGGATGGCGGTGCTGCAGGTGTTACGCGCGCGGACCGGCGCGGTCGGACCGGCGGACCAGCCGGAGCGGCGTGGCCCGATCCCGGTCGCGGACCCCCAGGTGGCGGAGGCGGCAGATGTTCATGACGGCGGGCCTCCTTCCACACGTCTGCGCGCCCTCGGCGCGCAGCTCGGGAAGGGTGGCGGCATGCACGACCGCGAGGCCGCACGCACCACGGCACCCCTCGGCGCCCTTGGATGCTCCGGTGCCGCGGGGAACGATCCCCGCGCCCGGGACGGCGCCCCCTCGGGGGGAGGCCCGCGCCCCGCCGGCCGCATCCACGCTGCCCCGACGCCGGGCGGCGTCGACACAGGGGTCGGTCTGTTGCCGCGCGGCCGGTGGTCCGGCCGCCGCGACAGCCCGGAGTATAGGGCACGAGCCTGGAAGCGGCAACCCGCCCTCCCCCGCGTCTCGGCCGGGGAGGGCGGGCGGGGCAGGGCCATCCTCCCGATTCCTCCGCCTTGCGGACGCTCAGGAGGGGATCCGGGGCACGGGCACCCCCCCGAGCGGCGTAGCCCGCCGCCGGCCGCCGAGCGGCCTCATCCGCGGCGCCGCTGCACCCCGCGCGGCGCGGTCCAGCGGAGGGCGGGATCCGGCGGCGGCTCGCCGGCGCGCCGCCGGCGTTCGGCGAGGGCCACGGTCAGGCCATAGGCCGCCGCGCGGGCGTCCCCCTCCGCCGCGGCGGCGTCCTCGGCAGCGACGGGATGCCGGCTGTACCTGGCCACCTCGTAGCGGGCGGTCAGGGCCTCGAGCGGCAACCGCGCGGGGCGCGCCCGGGGCAGGAGCCAATCCAGGAAGCGGCGGGGGCTCGCCGAGGCCTGGCGGGCGAGTCCCGCCGCCTCGGCGTCCCGCAGCACCCGCCCGTACGCCGCGCGCAGCCTGCCGCGGGCATCCCCGAGGCCGGGGCCGGAGCCGAACGGCCCCGGCGGACC
>JAJYVV010000036.1 GCA_021791815.1 Bacillota bacterium
GCTGAATGCCCGCCTGGGGCACCAGCTCGCGCTGCCGCCTCCTGCCCGCCGCCCCCCCACGCCGCCGGCCGGCTGGCTCAACCCTACCTCGGCGCGCCATGCATCGGCATCGCAAAATTACGCCACGGCCCGACCGGGGGTGCGGAGTGTGGGCCACGCTGCCCGCGGTGCGGGCCCCCTCGCCGGCCCGCCGTTCCCGAAGCTCCAGCGGGACCATCGAGGCCCCGTTCGGCAATCGTGCGGCAGGCGCCATCGTCCTGGACCGGAACGCGGGACGCCGACGCAGCAGCCGGCCGGTGAACGCATAATCTGCGCTGTGCAATGTGCATCCGAGTGGTGACCGGTCATGGGTGGCCGGCGCGCCTTCCTCACGGGCGCCGCTTCGCGGCGCCCGGCGGTCGCCGCCCTCCTGGCGGCGGCCGGGAACGCGCTCCGCTCCGCCGTGTCCCCGGTTCCGGGCCTGTCCGGCCTGCCCGGCCCCGGCTCGGGCGCCGGGCCGCGCAGCCCGCTGACCATCGACGGCGGCGAGCTCCTGCCGCGGAACGCGCTGGAGCACGCGTACCTCGCGGCGAGCGGGATTCGGCTGCTCCCCGTGCACGACGCCGTGGCCTCGGGGACGGCCCGGTTCCCTGCCGGGATGGGCGCGATCCCCGACAACGCCGAGCCGGACGTACTGAGCATCGAGATCATTCCCTGGACGTGGAGCGGCCTCGGCGGGCGGCCCCTGGGCGCGCTGATGCGGGCCGCGAACCTCGACGCCTCCGCGGTGGCTCCCGATCGGATGGCGGCGCTCGGCCTCGCGGGGCGGCAGTTCGGGGTGCCCTTCTCCGCCGTCCCGGTGGCCGTGTTCTACAATCCGGCCCTTCTGCAGGCCGCGGGGGTCTCCGCGCCCGCGCCCGGCTGGGACCTCGACGCGCTCGTCCAGACGTGCCACGAGCTGCGGGCCGGCCGGCCCGGCGGCAACCCGCCCCTCGAAGGGGGGCCCACGGGCGGCCGGATGATCTGGGCGGCGCTGGTGGCGGGCCATCGCGGCGCGTTCCTGGACGGCGAGGGAAGGGTGCCCCCGTGGGACCCGGGCGTCGAGGCCGACCTCCCGCACGGCGTTTGAGCTGACGCTGCCGGACGCTTCCGCGGGCGAGTGGCGCGGCTACCTGGCGCGCAAGTTCCGCGAGGTGGACGTCGACGTGCCGAACGCGGTGCTCGACGGCCTGGTCGGCCGCACCGGGGCGCATCCCCGGGACACCATGATGGTCGCCGCGGAGTTGTACACGCACCTCTGCCTCGAACGGCGCGACGTCGCGTCGGCGACGGACAGGGTGCTTCAGGCCTTGGACGTCGCGTTCGGGGCCGCATGGAGCGACCTGGCGCGAGACTGGGGTTGCCGCATTGCCCTGCCGCGCGTCGCGAACCACCGGCCGGTTCACGCGGGTCTCTCCCACGCGGAGAGCAAGGCGGCGAGAGCCGCCCTGAAGCGCTTGCTGGCAGAGGGATTGATCCGGCGCGAGGGACCTGGCCGCTACACCCTGCGCGAGCCCCTCTGGGCGGATTGGCTCCGGGCGACGACCAGCGCGTGAGCCGCGCTCCGAGCACGCGGAAGCGTCGGCCGGAGCCGTTCGCGCCCATTTTGCGTGATCCCGCCGCCCGCCGGCGCGATCGGGGAAGGGGGTGCCGGGATGGAGGCGGCCGCGCGATCCGACTGGGACGCGCTGATGGCAGCGGAGAGGCCCCGGCTGGTGCGGTTCTGCGCCCGCGTGTCCGGCGACCACGCCGAGGCGGAGGACCTCGCGCAGCAGGCCTTGATGGAGGCATGGCGCCTGCGCGGGCGGCTCCGGGAGCCGGAGGCCAGGGCCCGCTGGCTGGCGGCGGTCGCCCGGCGGGTGTGCTGGCGGTGGCAGCGCGGACGGCGCTATGGGCCGGAGGCCCGGACGGCGCCACCACCCGGGCGGAACCCGCGGCGGCCCTCGACATCGAGGCCGAGCTGGCGCGCGGTGAATTGTTGGAACTGCTGGACAGGCGATGGGGCTGCTCCCCGCGCCGACCCGGCGCGTCCTGGTCGAGCGGTACGTGCGCGAGTCGCCGCACGCGGAGATCGCGGCGCGCCTCGGGCTGTCCGAGGGCGCGGTCACGATGCGCGTGCATCGCGGAAAGTTGCTGCTGCGGCGCATCCTGACGACCCGCTTTCCGGACGAGGCGCGCGCCCTGGGCCTTGCCGTCACCGGGGGCGAGGCCTGGGACCGCACGCGCATCTGGTGCCCCAACTGCGGGGCCCGGAGGCTGTGGGCACGGTGGCTCCCGGGTCGCCGCCCGGTGTTCGAGTGCCGCGGCTGCTTTGGGCGCGATCGTATCGTGCTCGCCCATGGGTGGACGGGGGAACTGTTCCGGGGCCGCCCCTGCGCCGAGTTGCTCCGCGGGGTCGGAGGCTGGAAGCCGGTCCTCACCGGTATGGCCGCGGCGGGGTCCGGGGCCTGCGGGCCCGCTGCGCCGGGTGCCTGGGGCCCGCCGGGGCGCAGGTCGGGTCGGATGGCCAGGTATGGACCCGATGCGGGCGCTGCGGCGTCGAGAACGTGCTGAGCACCCCCGGGGGCGTGGCATTCGCCCACCCGCTGGTGCAGGTGTTCTGGCGCCGCCATGGGCGGCACGGGCCCTGCCGGACCAGTGCGTCGAGGCCTGCGGCGTACCCGCCATCGTGGTCCGCGTGGAGAGCCTCGCGGATGCCTCCAGCGTCGCGGTGACCATTGGGCGGAACGCGCTGGTGCCCCTCGCCGCGGGCCCCGATCGCCGGTGCGGGAGCCCGCGCGTGCCGGATCGCACTTTCTGCAAAGTCAGGGGCCCGGAACGGGTGGTACAAAACTTCCGGGACGCTAATATGATTGGCGTCCAGGACGCGGTGGCCCCAGCACGGATACGGAGGCGGCGGCGATGGCGATGGCCCGCATCGAAGGCCGGAGGGCCGTGGGCTACGCGCGGGCCTCCGCGGACGACCACGCGGACAACGGCCACGACCTGGCCACGCAGGGGGAGCGCATCCGCTCCTACGCCCGGGCGCTCGGCCTCCCGCTCAGCGACATCGTCTGCGACGATGCCGACCCCGGGGTTGCCCTCGAGCGGCCCGGTCTCCAGGAACTCCTGCGCCGGGTCCGTTCCGGCGAGGTGGGCGTCGTGGTCGTCGCCCGGCTCGACCGCCTCTCTCGGTCGCTGCGGCAGCTGCTCGACCTGCAATTGGACGAATTCGAGCCCCGGGACGTCGCGCTGGTCAGTGTGGCCGAGCAGTTCGACACGTCGACGCCGGCGGGCCGGCTGTTCTTCCAGGTCGTCGGCTCGTTCGCCGAGTTCGAGCGGGACCTCCTCACCCGGCGCGTGGCCGACGGGCGCCGGGAGAAAGCCCGCCGCGGCGGCTACGCCGGAGGGGCTCCGCCGCTCGGGTACCGGGCGTTCCGCGGCACCGGCGTGCTCGTGATCGACGAGGAGGCCGCGGCCACCGTCCGCCGCGTCTTCGCGCTCGAGGCGGCGGGCCTCTCCCGCCGCGCCATCGCGGAGCGCCTGAACGCGGAGCGGCGCACGACCGCGGAGGGCAAGGCGTTCACGCACGTGCAGGTCGGCCGCATCCTCGAGCGCCGCGCCTTCTACGCGGGGGAGTACGAGTACGCCGGGGTGGCGTCGAGGAAGGGCGACCACGAGCCGATCCTGTAGCGTCGGCGCAGGAGCCCCGGGCCAGCCTCGCCGGAGGCCGGGGGGCCAACCGCGTCGCGGGCCGGCGGGTGTACCGGGGCCCGGCCAGGGCGGCGGCGCGTCGGACGCCGGGGGACGGAGGGGCGGGGGCGATGGAAAGCCTGATGTGGCCCGGCGAGGACGCGGTCCCCGGGGGCGGCGCGCGGCCGGGCACGCCGCCCGGGGCGGAGGACCTGGCCACCGTCGACGACGACGCGGCCCGGGACCTCGAACTCGACGCGGTGGTCGACTGGATCGGCGCCGTGCGGCCGGACCGCCGCGCCTACGTCCGCCACCTCCTCACCCACCCGCCGCTCCGGCTCGCCGCCATCCGCTGGCGCGCGGCCGCGATGCGCGACGTGCTGGCGTCACCCCGCCTCGCCGACGCCCTGGAATCGGCCGCCCGGGCGCTCGACGAGCTCGGCAAGCACCGTCCAGAGCACTTCCCCTCCCAGGTGGGGCGGGCCGCCCGCATCGGGGCCCGGGTGGTGGAACTGCGGGCCTTCCTACGGACGCTCGCGATTCTCGGCGATGCCCTCGCGGGCGACGACGTACGCGCGCCGGCGCTGCTCGCGCTCCGCGAGGATGTCCGCCAGACCCTGGAGGCGCCGGAGACGCGGGGCCTACAGGCCGAGATGCCCGCGCTCTCCGCCGCGCTGGAGCAGGTCCGCAGCGTCACGGTGGGGATCAACGTGGGTCCGGGGCTGGAGCCCGAGGGTGCGGTCCTCCTGGGCTTCTCCAACCGGGCGGCCTCCGCCGTGGACACGGCCCTGCTCCGCTTCACGCGGGCCCAGGGGCAGGGCCCCGGACAGGCCAGCGGGCAGGGCCAGCGCGGCCTGGTGCGGCTGTTCCGCCACAGCCCGGTGAACTGGCAGGGTGAAGGGCGCATGGTCGGGGACGTACAGGCGCTGCTGGAGGCGGTGGCGACGCCGATCGAGCGGGCGCTGCACGGCTACCGCTCCATCCAGACCCAGGCGGTCCTGCACCTGCACGACGAGTTCGTCACGCTGGTGGGCGCGGCGCGCATGGCGCGGCAGTGGGCGGCGGCGGGGCTCCCCGCGTCCGTGGCCGAGTTCCCCGACCCGGACGCCGGCGAGGGTTGGGCCGCCCAGGACGGCTTCCACCCGGTCCTGGCGCGCCAGACCTCCTCCGGCGCCGCCCTGACCCTCAACGGCGTCGCCTTCGGTCCCCGCGGTACGGTGTGGATCCTGACCGGGCCGAACCGGGGCGGCAAGACCACCTACCTCCGGGCGGCGGGGCTGGTCCAGGTGCTGGGCCAGTGCGGGCTGCCGGTGCCCGCGCGCTCGGCGCGGCTGCGCCCGGCGGCCCGCGTGTTCACCCACTTTCCCGTGCCGGAGGCCGGGGTGGCCGGGCAGGGTCGGCTGGACGAAGAGGCCGAGCGCATGGGGCGGATCTTCGCCGCCTGCTCCCCAGGGGACATGGTTCTGCTGAACGAGGTGCTGGCGGGCACGAGCGCGCCCGAGGGCAGCGCGCTGGCCGCCGACATCCTGCGGGGCCTCCGCATCGCCGGCTGCAACGTGGTGTATGCGACGCACCTGCACGACCTGGCGCGGCGGACCGATGAGCTCAACGGATCGGTGGAGGGTGCCGCCCCGATTCGCAGCCTCACGGTGCGGACGGAGGCCGACCATGGCCAGGGGGCCCTGGTGCGCCGGCCCACGTACCGCGTCGTGCCGGGAGAGCCGGAAGGGGCGTCGTTCTTCGCGTCGCAGATCGCGCGCCGGCACGGGGTGAGCCTGCCGCAGATCGTGGCCACGCTGCAGGGGAAGGCGGCGGCCCCGGGGTGAGGGGCCGCCGTCACGCGCCCCACCCGCCGGCCTGACGGGCCATCTCCGCCGCGGCCTCGGCGGCACCGGCACCAACCTCGGCCGCGGCCACGGGCAGGGTGTCGATGTACTCGACGCTGCGGGCGCCCTCGTACCGGACCTCGCGCAACGCGGCGTGCACGGCGCCGAAGTCCACGGCGCCCCGGCCCGGCCACACCTGGATCTGCGGCCAGCCGCCGAGGCCGGCGTCGCGCAGGTGGACGTGCGCCACGAAGGGGATGCAGGCCCGCCACCCGCGCCCCTGGGCTGGCCCGGCCCAATAGTGACTGGGATCGAGGGTCAGGCGGAGACCGGGCACCTCGCCGCAGAGCAGGGCGGCGGCGTCCGGCCGCTCGGTCACCGCGCCCATGTGCGTCTCGACGGCCAGCGTCAGGCCGTGGTAGGCCGCGTCCTCCACCAGCGGGCGGAGTTGGGCCGCCGCCGCGCCAAGGCCGGCAGCCCCCCCGGGCGCCGGCAGCGTCACCACCGGCACCCCCAGGGCGGCGGCCATTTCGAACAGGGCACGGGCGCGGCGCCGGCCCTCGTCCGGATCCTCCGTCCCGAGGCCGGCGTTCACCGCCACGGGGCGCAGGTCCGCCGCGGTGAGCGCGGCGGCGACCCGGCGGGTCTCTGCCGCCGGATCATCGGCCACCCTCGACGGGGCGATGTGCGCCCAGCCCTCCAGCGCGGCCAACTCCACCGCGCGGAACCCGAGTCCGCGCACGGCGGCCAGCGCGCCGTCCAGGGGCTCGCGGCTGAAGATCAGGGCCGAACCCGCCACTTCCACTGCGCGCTCCCACCTCGCCGCCAGTCGGATGGCTCCGGCACCCTACCCCTGGAGGCGCACAACGGTGCCGAAACGGTGCGCCTGGACGACCGCCTGGTCGATGAGCAACGCCGCGAGTCCGTCGCGGCCGTCGGTCGGGACGGGCCGCCCTGCGGTGAGCGCATCCACGAACGCGGCCACCGAGGCCCGGAAGGCGTGGCTGAGCGAAAAGGCCGGGGACTCCGGCGCCGACTGCCCGAGGCGCGCCGGGGCGTCCGGGTCGGCCGGCCAGACCTCGACGCGGCGGGGGCGCGCATCGCCAACCGGCAGGCCGCGCAGGGCGCGCCGGCCCGCCGTCCCCAGCACCTCGACGTCGAGCAGCGTGTCTTCCAGCGAGCGTAGCCGGCTCGCGGCCAGGCACACGGTGGCCCCGGCCCGCGTGCGCAGGACCGCCGCCACGGAAACGGACGGCACGTAGAGGAACTCCTCCGGCGTCGACCAGGGGAAGTCCCGCCGCGACGGCACGTCGTCGACCCACGCCGTCACCTCGGCCACCTCGCCGAAGAGGAAGCGCACCAGATCCAGGGCGTGGTGATAGCAGAAGGCGTGCGCCGAGATCTGGGCCAACACGGGTTGCCCGAGGGCGCCCGAGGCGATCTCGGTCCGTAGCGCCGCAAAGGCCGGCATGTGCCGATAGTTGTAGTCGATGCCCAGGGTGCGGCCGGTGGCTGCTGCGGCGGCGACCATCCGCCGGGCGTCGGCCACGGTTGCGGCCAGCGGTTTCTCGCAGAGCACATGACAGCCCGCGGCCAGGGCGGCCAACGCCGGCTCGGTGTGCGCACCCTCCGCCGTGCACACCGAGACGAGGTCCGGCCGTTCGGCCGCCCGGAGTTCGTCGAAGCCGCCGAATGCCCTCGTCCCCGCCGACGCGGCAAGGGCCATGGCGCGCGCGGCCACGACGTCGCACACCCCGACCAAGTCCACGCGGTCGCCCAGCGCTCGGTACGCCCGCGCGTGCTCCGCCCCGGCCCCGCCGCAGCCCACGATCCCCACCCGCAGCGCCGCCACCGACCGCAGGCCCCCTTCCAGGTCTCCTGGCCGAGGCCGTGCGGGAGGGTGCCCCTTCCAACGGCCAGCCCGGACGGTCCCCGGCGGGGATGGCGCGCCGCCGCCCTCCCCCATCGTCCGGCGCCGAGCGGCCCGCGCGACAGGGCCGAATGGCCGGTCTTTGGTCCTGCGCGGGGACCCGGACGGCTCGGTGCGTGGCGCCCGCCGTGGCCCACGAGGCGCCCCTACCAGGGGGCGCGGCGTGCCGGCAGGGGGTCGGCCGTCCAGGCCATGCGGTCGCAGAGCCGCGAGAGCAGCGCCGCCTTCTCCGCCACGCAGGCGCCGTCGTCCCAGCGGTTCTCGCTCTCCAGGGGGTCGGTCCGCAGGTCGTAGAGCTCCCCCGTGCCCGTGCCGTGGTGGGCGACGAGCTTGTGGGTCAGGGTCCGCAGCATCGTGACGAAGCCGTCCGGGGCGGCGCCCGGATAGAACTCGCTGTAGACGTCGGAACGGGCGGGCGGCGCGGCCCGCCCGGTGAGGGAGGCCCACAGGGAGCGCCCCTGCATGCCGGGGTGGGGCGGCAGTCCCGCCGCCTCCAGCAGGGTCGGCGCGAGGTCGAGGAGTTCGGCCAGCCCGCCCCACCGCCCCGGCGCGATCCGGCCCGGGCAGGAGACGATGAGGGGCACGTGGACGCAGGGGTCGTAGAAGAACGGACCCTTGAGGTACATCCCGTGGTCGCCGAGGAGCTCCCCGTGGTCCGACATGAAGATCACGATCGTGTTGCCGGCCTGGCCGGATGCCTCCAGCGCCGCCAGGATCCGCCCCACCTGGCGGTCGATCAGGTCGCACATCGCCCAGTACGCGGCGCGGAGCCAGCGGTGGTCCGCGGGCGCCATGGCGGCCGCGGGGTATTCGCCCGGGGGATCGCCGGCCTTGCCGCGGCGCCTGGCCTGGACCGCCGGCTTCTGGTCCAACTCCCCGGGGACGAAGTTCGGCAGCGGAAGGTCGTCGAGGCCGGCCGCGTACCGCAGCAGCAGATCCTCGGGCGGGTCGAAGGGGTGGTGCGGATCATACATGTTCACGGACATCAGCCACGGGCGCCGGAAGCGCGCGTTCTGCTCGATGAAGCCGATGGCCTTCTCGGCGCACCAGGTCGTCTGGTGGAGCGCCTCGGGCATCCCGCGCCGCACGTGGCGGCTGCCCTCGAAGGGCGGGGTGCGGTAGGCGGCGCCCCGCTCCCGCAGCCAGCGGATGTATTCGTTCGTCGGCCATTCGGGCGCGGGGTGGTGCGACCAGTGGAACTCCGCATACCCGTCGTCGATCCGCCGCTCCCCGGCGGGAGAGGCGTCCGGATGGCAGGCGGAGAGGTGGAGCTTGCCGGCCAGCCCGCACGTGTAGCCGGCGTCGGCGAGGAGCCGCGTCACCAGCACCTCGTCCGCCGGGATGTCCTGTCCGTTCGCGCGGCAGCGGGTGGTGCGGGGGTACCGCCCCGTGAGGAAGCTCGACCTGCTGGGCGTGCAGACGGGCGACTGGCAGTAGGCCTGCTCGAAGAGGACGCCGGAGGCCGCGAGCCGGTCGATGTGGGGCGTGGCGACGAAGGGGTTGCCGTAGCAGCCGAGGGCGTCGAACCGCTGCTGGTCGGAGCAGAGCCACAGGATGTTCGGCGGAGCGGCGTCGCGTGCCGGGACGGCCGGTGATCCCATGCGCGTCTCCCCTCTCGGGCGGCAGGGGCCAGCGGGCCGGGCCCCGCGACGCCGGCTGCACGGGCGGCATGCTGGGCGGACCGGAGGCGCTCCTGCCCGCCCGTTCCCCGGCGCCGGGGCAGGCCCCTGCCCCCGGGGCGCCCGGCGGCGGGGCGCCGCGTCCGCCGGCCGCGGCGAACATCGCCCATCCGGAGGAGGCCCGCCCCGGGCTGGGGTGGGCCCGTCGCCGGCGTTCCGCCGAAGCTTCATGCCCGCTTCCGCGGTCGCGGCACCGGCGTGTCGCGACGTGCCGGCAGTGGGCCCCCGGGAGGGGAGCGGCCATGGGGTCGGACCCGTCGGAGGGCCCCCTCGCCACCGTCCTGCGCGGGACCAACCCCTGGTGGGCGGGGAGCCCCGGGCCTGCGGTGCCCACCTTCCGCCGGTGGTGCTTCCGGCATCTGCTGGGACTGCTCGACGGGGGCCTGGCCCCGGGTATCCTGCGCCGGGGGCCGCGGCGGGTCGGCAAGACCATCCTCGTCCGCCAGATGATCGACACCCTGCTCGCGCGCGGCGTCGCGCCCAGCCGCATCCTCTACGTGCCGTTCGACGATCTGGAAGGCCTCCGCCGTCGGGCGGACCCCATCCTCGATGTCGCGCGCTGGGTGGAGACGCATGTGCTGGGCCGGCCGTTCAACGCCGCCGCCCAGGCGGGAGCACCCGCGTACCTGTTCCTGGACGAGGTGCAGAACGTCGCGAACTGGTCCCCCCAGGTCAAGCACCTGCTCGACAACCACACCCTGCGCGCCGTCCTCACCGGCAGCTCGGCCCTGCGCATCGAAGCCGGCCGCGACAGCCTCGCCGGGCGTGTGACCACCGTCGAACTCGGCCCTCTGCTCCTGCGCGAGATCGCCGGGCTGCGTTCGGGCTTCGACCTGCCCCCGGTGTGGGAAGGCGGGGTCCACGCGGCCCTCCGGGATCCGGACTTCTGGCGGAGGGCAGGGCGGCCGGCGACCGGCAGGCCGGCGACCGCCTGCCTGCGTTCCGGGCGTTCTCCGAGTTCGGCGCCTATCCGTTCGCCCACGGGCCCGAGCACGCGGCGTGGGAGCCGGTCGCCGCGTTCCTGAACGAGACGGTGGTGCGGCGGGCCATCCAGCACGACCTGCGCATGGGGCCGCGGGGGCGGCGGCGCGACGAGGCCTTGCTGGAGATGGTCTTCACCCTCGCGTGCCGGTACGCGGGCCAGGCTCCGGGGCCAAGCGCCCTGGTTCCGGAGGTACGGCAGGCGCTCGACGCCGACGCCGGTTGGGGCCGCATCCTCAACTACCTGCGGTTCCTGGACGGCACGCTGCTCGTGCGCCTGATCCCGCCGTTCGAGCTCCGGCTGAAGAAGCGCAGGGGCTATGCGAAGATCTGCCTCTGCGACCACGCGTTGCGCGCGAGCTGGCTTCAGGAGCCCATCCCCATCGACGGGGAAGGGCTCCAGGCGCACCCGGACCTGCACGACCTGGCCGGCCGGATCGCCGCGAGCGCCTGCGGCCAGTTCTTCGCCTCCGTGCCGGACCTGGGCGTCGCCCACCACCCCGAGCGGGGCGACCTGCCCGAGGTCGACTTCGTGCTCACCGTGGGCACCCAGCGCATCCCGGTGGAAGTGAAGTACCGCCGCCGGATCGACTTCTCCGACACGTTGGGCCTGCGGGCCTTCTTGGAGAGGTCGGTCCATCAGGCCCCGTTCGGTCTCCTGGTGACGCTGCGGGACGGCGTGCGGGTCGACGACCCGCGGATCATCCCCATCTCCCTCGCGTCGCTGCTGTGGATGCGCTGAGGACCGCGCGAGAAGCCCGCGTCCTCGCGAACGCGGGCACGGCGCGACCGCGGCGGTGCGCCGGCGTCCGTGCGTCCCTCCCTCATCCCTGTCCCGGCGCGGGCGGCAGGACGGCGGCGGCGAAGCCCACCTCGGCGGCCAGGCGCCCGCTGTCGAAGACGGAGTCCCACTCGTGGCCGGGGCGCCGGTATGGGGCCAGGTCGACCGCGCCTCCGTACCACTCCTCCAGAATGCCGGCGGTCGGCTCCGCGACCCAGGCCCGCGACGGAGCCGCGTTGCGCACCCGGAAGCCCGGGCGGGCGGGCGCGTCCAGCACCGCGGCCAGGAGGCGCACCGCGTCCGAGAGCGCCATCACCGTGATCCCCGCCAGCGCCCAGGCGCGGAGGGGCCCGCGGCCCCGGGGCGCGGGCAGGCGGTCGTCCCGGGCGATGCTGGGAAGGCGCAGGCAGAGGACCTCCAGGTCCGGGCGCCGGCGGCCGAAGTACGCCGCGACCTCCTCCATGAGGTACTTGGAGAGCCCGTACCCGTCGCGGGCGAGGCAGGGGTGGTCGTCCGGCATGGGCAGCGCCTTGGGGCGGAAGTCCGCGTCGGCGAGGCCGACCGCGGCGATGGAACTCGCCAGCACGAAGCGGCGGCACCCCGCGGCCGCGAGGTACCGGAGCAGGCGCGCCGTGCCCGCGACGTTGACCCGCAGGCCGTCCTCCTCCGAACAGCCGCCGGTGACGGCGGCGAGGTGGACGGCCGAGTCGATGCGGCAGCCGTCGAGCGCGGCCAGGCCGGCCGGGTCTGTGAAGTCCGCCCGCACCGCGGGGACCCCGGGCGGCGCCTCGCGGCGGGACATCGCCAGCACCGGGCGCGAGCCCGCCAGTGCCGCGACGAGCGCCGAGCCGATCAGGCCGCTCGCCCCGGTGACGAGCGTGGCCCCGGGACCCGTCGGCGCCGGGCGGCCGGCGCCAGCCTCCTCCGCTGCGGCCGGTCCCCGGCCCATCACGCCGCGCTCCACCCGATCACCACCCGTTCCCGTTCTCATAGTCTTTTGTTTCCAACCGCCGAAGCGGCCAGTTTCCGACTCGAGGGTTCCTGCTTCGCAGGGGCCGGTTTCACCAGGCCGTTCTCCTGGCCAGAGCCTTCCGCTCCACAGGCGTTTACCGTCTCCGGGGAACTCCCGGCGACAAGCGACGCGAGGTTCCGCACCGCGATCTGGTCGGGCCCCGGTTCGGGCAGGACGACCTCCGCGATCCGGAACCGCTGGCGCTCATCGCAGACCAGGGCCGCCCCCCGCATGCCGCGCGCCGCCCCGTGCGCCGGACGACGCGGGGTGGCCGCCCGCAGGCTGGACCGCGTCGGGCGCGGCCGGCACGGGAATCTTCCCCGGAGGGTGGGCTCCCCCTGCCGCCGCTGGGGACCCGAGCTCATGCGGCAGCCCCGTGCAGCGCTCGGCGGGACACGCCGGTCGCAACGACCCCATGCGGTTGGCGCCCGTCCGCGGTCGGGCTTTGGCTCTGGACCTGCACCCTCGACCGCGCGCATCGCCTCCCCCGCCGCCCCATGACGGGCCGCCCGGCCCCGTCGGCCTCCCCCCTGTCGCGGGCCCAGCGGCACCGGGCCGCGGGGCGGCAAGGGCGGCCCATGCGCGCCGCCGAGGCCCGGACGGCGCCCCCGCCCAGGGATGTCCACCGCACCGGCGAAACCCGGCACGCCGCGCCGGAGGCTTGCCGACGGAGGAGGCGCCCCGAAATGGCTGCACCGACGATCCGCGACGTCCGGGCCATCGCCACCGCGCCCGGGGGCATCAGCCTCGTGGTCGTGAAGGTCGAGACCTCCGAGCCCGGACTCGACGGTCTCGGCTGCGCCACGTTCACCCAGCGCTGGAGGGCGGTCGTCTCGGCGGTGGACGACTACCTGCGCCCCTTCCTCGTGGGCAAGGACGTCTCGCGCATCGAGGACCTCTGGCAGACGGCGATGGTCAGCAGCTACTGGCGGAACGGCCCGGTCCTGAACAACGCCCTGTCGGGCGCGGATATGGCCCTGTGGGACATCAAGGGCAAGATGGCCGGCATGCCCGTGTACGAACTGCTGGGCGGCCGGTGCCGCGACGGCGTCGCCGTCTACCGCCACGCCGACGGGCGCGACGCCGAGGCGCTGGTCGCGTCCGTCCAGGGCTTCATGGACCAAGGCTACCGTTTCATCCGCTGCCAGATGGGGGGCTACGGGGGGCGGCACTCCGGGGTCGGGGCGCCCGACGGCGCCCTGCCCGGGGCGTACTACGACCCCGACGCCTACGCGCGCAGCGTGCCCGCCTTCCTGGAGCGGGTGCGCGCCCAGGTCGGTTTCGACGTCGAACTGCTCCACGACGTGCACGAGCGTCTCGCGCCGATCGAGGCCATCCGCCTGGCCAAGCGCCTGGAGCCCCTGCGGCTCTTCTTCCTCGAGGACCCCCTCCCGCCGGAGAACAACGACTGGTTCCGCATGCTGCGCGCCCAGTGCGCCACGCCCATCGCCATGGGCGAACTCTTCGTGCACCCGGCCGAGTGGTCACCCCTCGTCAGCGGCGGGCTGATCGACTTCATCCGCGTGCACGTCAGCGCCATCGGGGGCCTGACGCCGGCGCGCAAGCTCGCCGCGGTCTGCGAGGCGTTCGGCGTGCGGACCGCGTGGCACGGGCCGGGCGACGTCTCCCCCGTCGGGCACGCGGCCAACCTGCACCTCGACCTCGCCTGCCCGAACTTCGGCGTCCAGGAGTGGAGCGGCTTTCCCGACGCGGTGCGGGAGGTCTTCCCCGGCTGTCCGGAGGTCCGGCGCGGATACGCCTACGTGAGCGAGGCGCCGGGCCTCGGCGTCGGCATCGACCTGGAGAAGGCGGCGCGGTATCCCTGCGGCGACCGCCTGCCCGCCTGGACCCTCGCCCGGCGGCCGGACGGCAGCGCCGCGCGGCCCTGACGCCGCGGGGTGCGCAGCCGCGCCGGCCTCCGCATATGGGATCGGAGGGGATGTGGGCGCCGCACGGGGGGTGGGAGCGGCGGACGAGCAGGACCCCGTCCTTCTCATCGCCGCGCGGTTGCGGCAGAGCCGCCTCTCCGTGCGGGAGCTCGCCCGCCGCGCGGGGGTCAGCCACTCGGCGGTCTCGCGGCTCCTCGGCCGCCGGGCTCGCCCGACGGCGGGACTGCTGTGCGCCCTGGGACCGCCGCTCGACCTGCCCCCGGACCTGCTGCTTTCCGGCGTCCGCCGCCCGGCGGGCCGGCCGCCCGTGGCCCCGGCCGCCGGGGAAGCCGCCGAGGGGGGCCCCCGCACCCCGGCGGGAGCGGACACCTGGGCCGCCCTTCGGGCCATCGGCCTGGATCCCGCGCCCGCCGCCCTGGTGGAACGCATCCAGGAGCGGCTGGGCCACCTCCGCGAATTCGCCGCCACCGCCGAGGGCCGGATGCAGGCCCGGGAGGGCCTCGGCCGCAAGGTCGCCGCGCTGGGCGCGCGCGGCCCCGTGATCGACCGCCTGCTCGCGCTCGGCCGGCTGTACCTGGAGGACGGCCCGGCGCCTCCGGCGGCCCGCCATGCCGCAGGGAGCGCCGTCCTCTACTTTCTGCTGGCGGTCGATGCCATCGACGACTTCGTCTGGCCCATCGGCTACCTGGACGACGCCTTGGCCGTCGTCCTCGCCGAGGCGGACGTGCGCCGCGCCCTCGCCGCCTCGGCCCCCGGGCCGGCCTCGCCCACGACGGCCGCCCCGTCCTGAGCCCGCGCCGGCAGGTGGCCGGCCGTGCCACCGCGTACCGCGGTTTCGACAGCGGCCGCGCGCAGGGACAAGGATGCCCCTCCCTGCGACCCTGATGCTCCACGGGAGGGACCCGGAACGGACACGGATCGGCGCGGCCCGCCCGGCGCCGTGCGCGCGGTCGGGTGGCTCTCTGTCGCGCTGCTGCTTTCCGCCTGCGGGCCGGTCCGGGGGCCGGGCACCGCGGGCGCGCGGCCCCCGGCGGCCCGGCGGTCCACGCCGCCGCCCAGCGCCGCGAGTGCCGCCGGACCGGCATCGGCGGGCGGTTCGTCCGCCGCGCCGGCCGGACCCCCGTTGGGTACGCCGGCCGCCGCCTTCGCCTCGGTGCTCCCCGCCCTGCGGGGCTTGGCGCTCCCCGTCTACCTGCCGGGGTGGCTGCCGCCACCCCCGGCCGGCGAGGCGTACGACCTGACGACCCAGGCAGGCCCGGCCTCCTACGAGATCCGCATCTCGCAGGGCACGGCGCCCGCGGCGGCGCAGGGCGTGCCGGCGGCTCCCGCGGCGGCGCAGCTCGGCGCCATCGTCGGTGGAACCCCGGCAAGCCTGCCCCGCACACCCGCGTTCGCGCCTCCCGCGGTCCCGGGGCAAGCGGCGCGGGTGGGGTCGGGCACGCCCGCCGCCTATTACGCGCAGGGCGCCTCCGGCTCATACTCGCTGCTGCAGTGGACCATCGGGGGCTGGCGCTTCCAGGTGGCCGACACCACGGGGCTCGGCGCCTCCGCGGCCGCCCTCACGGGGTACGCCGACAGCCTCCTCGCCGGGCTGCGCCAGGGCGGCGACGTCGTTCCGGACGTGCCGTCGGGCGCGGTCGTGGAGACGATCACGCCCGACGGCGCGCCGGCGTGGGTGCTCTGGCGGGCAGGCCCCTGGTCCTACCAGCTCGAGGCGGACAACCTCCCGGCCCTGCGGGTCGCCGCGTCCATGGTCCGGACGGGTGCCTGAGGGGCGGGCGCCCGGGTCGGACCCGTTGCCACGAGGCCCGCGCTTGCATATGGTGTCGGTCGGGCCGGCCGCGGCGCTCCCCTGGAACCCGCTCGAGCCGTCCTTGATGCCGTCTTCATCGTTCGCCTCTACCATGGCGTTTGGATCGTGCCGGAAACGCCGCGAACGCCGGCCGCAACGTCGCCCACCCGGAGGGATCTGTGTCGTGAACGCCTCCCTGCACGCCCTCATCTACTGCCGCGCCGCCCGCAGCTCGGCCCGGGCACTCCAGGCTCAACAGGAGCGCTGTGAGAAGAAGGCCGCGGACATGGGCGCGACGGAGACGGTCACGATCGTCGACCGGCAGTCGCAGGGCGGGTTGGACCGGCCCGCGGTCCAGCAGATGCGGAGCCTGCTCGCCACCGGCACCATCGACCTGGTGGTCGTCGACAGCCCCGAGCGACTCTCGCGGCGCCTCGCGGACCTCCGGGCGCTGAGCCAGGATGTCTCCCGTGCGGGGGCGCGCCTCGTCTTCGTCGCGTCCTGACGGGGACGCGCGGCTTGGGGCGCGCCGCGGTGGGGCCGGCGCCGGTGCGCGCGCCCCATCCGGGCGGCTCACGGCCGGCGCAGGTCGCTCCACGGCCGCAGGAGCGCCGCCGCCTCCGGCAACCCCAGCCGCGAGAGCACCTTCGCCACCACGAAATCGACGAGGTCGGAGAGCGACTCGGGCCGGTGATAGAACCCCGGCATGGCGGGGAGCACCACGGCGCCGGCCTCGGCGAGCGCCGTCAGGTTGCGGAGGTGGATGAGGGACAGCGGCGTCTCGCGGGGCACCAGGACCAGGGGCCGCCCCTCCTTGAGCGTCACGTCGGCCGCGCGTTCCAGGAGGTCGGACGACCGGCCGCCGGCGATGGCGGACACCCGCCCCATCGTGCACGGCACCACCACCATGCCGTCCGTCGGCTCGGAGCCGCTGGCGAGGCCGTCCAGCACGTCGTGGATGGGATGGAAGCGGACGTCGCCCGGTGCCCCCGCCGGGCGGAAGAACCGGGCGCAGCGGCCGGCCAACCCGCCCTCGCCCGCGTAGCGCACGTCGTCCCAATCGAGCTCGTGCGCCAGGACCGCGAAGCCGGCGGCGGTGACCAGCAACTCCACGTTGTGGGCCGCCCCCGCGAGGACGCCCACCAGCCGGCGGGCGTAGGCGGCCCCGCTGGCGCCGGTCACCGCGACGACATAGCGGCCCACGCCGAAGGCTCCTCTCCCAGCAGGGCCGGCAGCCCGCGCAGGTCGGGGAGCTCGGCGGTCGGCCGCCCGGCCTGGTCGTCCGGCGCCTCCGCGAAGCGGTTCAGCCAGACGGTGTGCAGCCCGGCGGCCGCGCCGCCCGCGACGTCGCGCTCCCGGCTGTCGCCGACCATCACGGCCTCGTCCGGCCGGGCGCCGCACAGCGCGAGCGCGTGACGGAAGACCTCCGGCTCAGGCTTGCCTATGCCGACGGCCCCGGAGATCACGACGTGGTCGGCCAGCGCGGCCAGGCCGGACTGGGCGGCCTTGCGGCGCTGGAGGTCGCGGTCGCCGTTGGTGAGGATGCCCAGCCGCAAGCCCGCGCCGCGGAGCGCGGCGAGGGCGGGCAGGACCTCGGGAAAGAGTCGCTGACGGCCGGCGCGCTCGGCGACGAAGCGCTCGGCCAATTCCGCGGCGAGGTCGCCGTCCCGGACGCCGAAACGCTCCAGGGCCGCGCCCCACGCCGCGCGGCGGTACGGCGGCGCGAAGATGCGCAGGCCCACCGTGTCCGGGTCGTCGCCCACGGCGAACGTGCCCCACAGGCCCTCCCACGACGAGATGCCGATGCGACGGCAGTACCCGGCGTGCGGACCCGCACCCCACAGCCGGCGCGCCTCCGCGAGGACGGCGTCGCCGAGCGCGGCGGGGTCCAGGGCGTGGGACGCGCAGGCGTCGGCGGCCGTCGCCCAGAGGGCCGCCCTCGTGGTCGCGCGGTCGATCAGCAGGGTGTCGTCCATGTCCAGCAGCACGGCGCGGACGCGCAACGCGCTCAGGCCCCCCATCCGCCGAGGCCTCCGACCGAGGCCAGGGCGATGCCCACCAGCAACGCGAGGGACACGGCGGTGTTGAAGCGGGCGAAGGCGACGGGGCGCAGCGCGCGCGTGGTGACGAGGTGCTGCCAGCCCAGGGCGCCGGCCGCCACCGCCACGCCCGCCCAGTACGGCCAGGGCAGGGCCTCCATGTGGCCCAGCCACACCAGGCCGGCCAGGAAGAGGACGTGCGCCGCCCGGGCGATCGCGAGGGTCGCCGGCACGCCCAGGTCGGCGGGCAGCGAATGCACGCCGAGGCGCAGGTCCCAGACCACGTCCCGCAGGGCGTACATGCTGTCGAACCCGACATACCAGCAGGCCGCGGCTGCGCCGAACAGGAAGGGGCCGGCGCCCGCGTGCCCCGTGACCGCGATCCATCCGGCGAAGGGAAGACAGAAGCCGATCGAGGCCAGGGCGAAGTGGCAGCCCCAGCCCCAGCGCTTGGTGAACGAATACACGACCACCAGGCCGATCAGCACGGGCAGCAGGAGCGCGCACAGCGGGTTCAACTCGAAGGCGGCCACCGCCAGGACCGCGAACGCGCAGAGGCCGGTGGCCATCGCCGCCGACGGCGAGACCTGGCCGGACGGGATGTGGCGTCCCGCGGTCTCCGGGTGGCGGGCGTCGATGTCCCGGTCGATGAGCCGGTTGAAGGCCATGCCCCCGATCTTGCCGCCGGCGACCGCCAGGACGATCCAGGGCACGGTCCGCAGCGGCGGCCAGCCGCGGGCGCCGAGCACCGCGCCGGCGAAGGCGAGGGGGAGGGAGAACAGGACCTCCTCGACGCGCACCATCTCCGCCAGCATCCGCGCCTGGCGGGCGACGCTCCGGGCGCGGCGCGGAGCACCGGCGCCGCCCGGGCCGGGCCGCCCCGCCTCGAGCGCCGGCGCGTCCGTGACCATCCCCACCCTGTCCGTTCCTCCCGTTCCGTCCGCGGCGGCTCCACCGGCGGTGGGCGCCTCAGGGCGCCGCTTCACCGCTCCAGCCGAGCCCCGCCGGCCGGAGCCCGGGCGCGCGGCCGCCCGTGGGCCCGGGGTCCGCGCCCAGCCCGAGGTCGGGCCAGCGGCGGGTGACCGCGGCCACCACCTCGGGGGACATCACAGCCGGCTCGGGCCACGGGCCGCGCGCGCCGCGCCCCGTCTCCTCCGGCCACTTGCGCGTGCCGTCCAGGATCAGCTTGCCGCCGAAGGAGAAGCCCTCCAGGGCGTGGTCGAGGACGGAGCCGGGGCCCCGCAGCACGAGCGCGTCGCGCCCCGGGTCGCAGTTGGCGAGCGCGGCCCACCAGGCCTCGCCGGGGCGGCGCAGCCCCACCCAGTCGTCCACGACCACGACGACCTTGGAGAGGGCCAGGAGGCCCAGGCCGAGCAGGCCGTACGCGGCCTGGAAGGCGTGCCCGGGATAACGCTTGCGCAGCGCGACGAAGAGCAGGTTGTTCGCCGCACCCTCCGCGGGCGCGTGGACGTCCTCGATCTCCGGGAACAGGAGCTGGATCAGCGGCAGGAAGATGCGCTCGCTGGCGGCGCCGAGGAGCCAGTGGTCCTCCATCGGCGGCCGGCCGGCGAGGGACGCCGGGACGACCGCGCCGCGGCGCATCGTGAGGGCGGTGGCGCGGAGGACGGGGTACGGGCCGCCGGGGTCGTAGAAGCCGGTGTGATCGCCGAAGGGGCCCTCGGGCAGCAGGTCCTCGGGATCCACGGTACCCTCGACGACCATCTCCGCGTGCGCCGGGACGTCGAGGTCCACGGATACGCCGCGACAGAGCTCCACCGGCTCGCCGCGCAAGAACCCCGCGAAGGCGAACTCGTCCACGCCGTGCGGCAGCGGCGCCGCCGCCGCGTAGATCGTCGCGGGGTCGCCGCCCAGGGCGACCGCCACCTCGATGCGCTGCCCGCCCTGGCGGGCGCGCCCGTAGTGGGTCGCACCGCCCTTGTGGCGCTCCCAGTGCAGGCCCAGGGCGCGCGGCCCGTGCACCTGCAGCCGGTACACGCCGACGTTGCGCTCGCGGGTCTCGGGATCGGCGGTGATCACGGCCGGCAGCGTGAGGAAGCGGCCCCCGTCGCCGGGCCAGCAGCGCAGCGCCGGCAGGGTGCGCAGGTCGATCTCGTCGCCGCGCAAAACGACCTCCTGGACGGGGCCGCCGCCCCGCAGGCGGCGTGGGGGCATCGCCAGCAGCGGGCGCAGGTCGGGCAGCATGGCGAGCAGTCCCCATGCGCCGCCGGGCCGGCGGCGCACGAGCCCCGTCAGGCGCCGCAGCCGGTCGGCGACCTCGCCCAGGTCGGGGACCCCCAGCGCGAGCGCCATGCGGCGTTCGCTGCCGAACAGGTTGCAGGCCAAGGGATGCGGGGAGCCGCGCACGGACTCGAAGAGGACGGCGGGCCCTCCCGATTTGCAGAGCCGATCGACGACCTCCGCCGCCTCGAGGTCGGGGTCGACCTCCGCCCGCACGCGGCGCAGTTCCCCGCAGCGCTCGAGCGCGCCGAGGAATTCCCGCAGGTCCCGGTACGCCAAACGGCACCCCCGGACGGCGGCCCGCCGCCGCACAAGGCACAGGGTATCACGCCGCGCGCGGGGCCGGCCAGGCGCGCCGCGGCCCGCCGGCCTTCACAAGCTCTTGACCGGCCGACGCTAGGATGGCAGGGTGCGCCAGCCGCCGCGGGCCGGCGGGCGCAGGGAAGGGCCGGCGCGTTTGACTTGGGCGGCCGCCGATGGCTAGCATCGCGGAGCGGGGGTGAAGGGGGCATGGACGCGGCCCTCGAGGTCCGCGCGGTGACGAAACGCTATGGCCCCAGCCGCGGCGTGGAGGACATCTCGTTTTCCGTCCGCCGGGGCGAGGTGTTGGGGCTCCTGGGCCCGAACGGCGCGGGCAAGACCACGACCCTGCGCTGCATCACCGGCTACCTGCCGGTCACCGCGGGCAGGGTGTTCGTCGAAGGCCACGACCTGTGGAACCACCCCTTCGAGGTGCGCAGGAGGATCGGCTACCTGCCCGATAATCCTCCGCTTTATGGCGACATGACGGTGTTCGACTATCTGCTGTTCTCCGCGGAACTCCACGAGGTGCCGCGGGCCCGGCGCGGGCCGCGGATCGACGAGGTCGCGGAGCGGCTCCAGCTCGGCGACGTCCTCGGGCGACTGATCGGGCGCCTCTCCCGGGGCTACCGGCAGCGCGTCGGCCTGGCCCAGGCGGTCCTCCACGAGCCGCCGGTCCTCATCTGCGACGAGCCGACGGTGGGCCTCGATCCGGCGCAGATCGTCGAGATGCGCGATCTGATCCGGTCGTTCGGGCGCGAGCACGCGGTCGTGTTCTCCTCCCACATCCTCTCCGAGGTGCGGCTGCTCTGCGACGAGGTCGTCATCGTCCGCGCCGGCAAGGTCGTGACGCAGGGGGCGCCGGCCGACCTGACGGCCAAGCTGCACGGCGGGATCGAGCACTGGCTGGTGCGCGTGAAGGGGCCGGAGGCCTCGGTGGCGGCGGCGCTGCGCGGGGTGCGGGGCGTCCACGCCGTGTCGCCGTTCGGCGAAACGACGCCGGCCGACGCGGCCGAAGGCGTGTGCGGCCTGCGCGTCGAGGCGGCGCCGGGGGCCGGCGGCGGCGAGCTGTCGGACCGGTTGTTCGACGCCCTGGCGGCCGGGGGCTGGCGCGCGCGCGAGCTGCGCCGGCTGGAGACCTCGCTGGAGGAGGTCTTCCTTGAGCTGACCGCGACCGAACAGGCGGCGAAACGGGATGCGCGCGCGGCGGCGCCGCGCGCCCGGGGGGGCAGGGAGCGGTGACGGCGGGCAGCCTGTCGAAGTGGTGGGTCGTGGCCAGGCGCGAGTGGCAGGTCGCCTTCCAAACCCCGCTGGCCTACGTCCTGCTGGCGCTCTGGATGCTGATCAGCGGGTTCATGTACGTGGGGCTGCTGGTGAGCTCCCAGTCGAGCGACCTCAGTTCCCTGGTCCAGAACATGACGGTCCTCATCCTCTTCATGGCGCCGTTCCTCACGATGCGCCTGCTGGCGGAGGAGCGCCGCACCGGCAGCGAGGAACTGATCCTGACGTCGCCCATCTCGGCGGGCCAGTGGGTGGTCGGGAAATACATCGGCGCGTTGCTGGTCTGGTCGGTGTTCGTCGGCGTGTCGCTGCTGTTCCCGCTCGTCACCAGCCGCCTGGGCCAGGTCGATTGGGGTGTCATCGCGGCGTCCTGGGGAGGGCTCTGGCTGTTCGGCGCGGCCACCCTGGCCGTGGGCCTCTTCGCCAGTTCGCTCACGGACAACCAGCTCATCGCGGCCATGCTGTCCTTCGTGATCATCCTCCTGTTCTACATCGCCTCCTGGGTGCAGACCGGCGGCTGGGTGGCCACGCTGCTTTCGTACATCGACCTGCCGGACCAGCTGACCTCGTTCTCCGTCGGTTCGGTGGCGGTGACGCCCCTCGTGTTCTTCCTGTCCCTGATCGGCGGGTTCCTGTTCCTCAGCGTCCGCTCGGTGGACCTGCGGCGCTGGACCTGATCGGTTGGCGCCGGGTGGGCAAACTGCCCCCGCCGGCGGCGCACCGTGCCGCTCCCTTCCGACGGTGACCCCGGGCCCGGTGCGCGGCGCCGGGCGGGAGGAGGCTGCGTGAACGTTGGCGGACGACGATGCGCCCAGGGGCGCCGCGCCGGGCGGCGGGCCTGGCATGGACGGGCCCGAGGCGGAACAGGCGGAGCCGGACGGGGGCCGTCCGAAGCGGCGGCCGAACGGCCGGCGCCGCGCCGATCCTCCTCCCCAGGCCGAAGGCCCGACCCCGGGGGATGCGGAGCCGGACGCCGAGGCCCCGGCCGGGGACGGGGGCGACGCTTCCGAGGCGGGCGACGGCGAGCCGGTACGCGCCGGCCGCTTCCACGCCGGCGCCGCGCGGACGGTGCGCAGGTCCGCGGCTGGCGAGAGGGCGGGCGACGCGGTGCCGGACCCCGCGCGTCCGCGCCGCCGGATGCCGGCGCGGACGCGGCGCTGGGGCACCGCGACGGCGAGCTACGTGGCCGTGGTCCTCGCGGTCCTGGTCGCCATCAACCTCGTCGGGTCGAAGATCACGGCCACCTGGGACGTGACCGCCACCCGCAGCCTGACGCTGACGACGGCGAGCAAGAGCATCCTGAAGCAGCTCAAGCAGCCGGTGCAGATCATCGCCTTCCTGCAGCCCGGCGACCTGCAGGGCCAGCAGATCAAGGACCTGCTCGCCCAGTACGTCGCGGCGGGCCACGGCATGATCAGCTCGCGGGTGGTCGACCCGGCGGCCGACCGGGCCCTCGCGGAGAAATACGGCGTGACCAGCTACGGCACGGTCGTCGTGGCGTCGGGCTCGAACACGCAGCAGGTCCAGGAATCCAACATGGTGACGTATACGGCCACGGGCGCCTCCCAGTTCAGCGGAGAGGCACCCATCACCAACGCCATCATCCAGGTGGCGACGCCGGTGCAGTTCACGGTCGACTGGCTTGTCGGCGACGGCGAGCCGGACATCGTCCAGGGCCAGCTGCCCGATGCCCTGACCGACCTGCAGAACCAGGGCTATAAGGTCAACGACCTCAACCTGCTCTCCACCGGATCCGCGGGGATCCCGCCGAGCGTGTCCTGCGTGGTCATCGCCGACCCGACGACGGACCTGTCCACCCAGGAGATCTCGGCGCTCAAGACGTACGCCCAGGCCGGCGGGCATTTGCTGTTCCTGCTCGACCCCGCGACGAAGCCGCTGCCGAATCTCGACGCGCTGCTCCGGGGCTGGGGCGTGACCCTGCAAGACAACCTGGTCGTCGACCAGGCGCAGCACTACGGCACCGACCCCACGGAGATCCTCCCCACCCTGACGCAGGCGCCCATCACCGCCCCCTTGGAGAGCGCGCACCTGGGCACGATCCTCATCGGGGCGCAGGGGCTGACGCTGGCCAAGTCCCTGCCCGGCTACACCCTGACGCCGTTTTTGACCAGCAGCCCGGGCACCGGCGTCGGGGGAACGCCCAACTCCTGGGGCGTCGGCGACCTGGCCTCGCTGACCGCCAGCTCTTCCCTCGCATACAACGCCAAGCGCGACACGCCCGGCCCCCTGACGCTGGCGGCGATGGTGATGCAGAACGTGGCCGGGTCCTCGGGCTCCGGCGGCAGCGGCACCTCGTCCTCCGGCGCGTCGGCGTCGGCGACCCCCGCCGGCGCGGCGTCCGGCACCTCCTCCTCGGCGAGCGGCATCGCCGCGGAGCCGAGCGAGGCGCCGCTCGGGCAGAAGCAGTTCCGGGCCGTGGTGTTCGGGAACGCCCAGTTCATCGCGAGCGCCGCAGCCGGGCAGACCACCGGACCGATCAACATCCAGGGCAACGCGGACCTCTTCCTCAACTCGGTGGGCTGGCTGACGGCGCGCGAGGCGGGCATCGCCGTGCGCCCGAATCCGGCCCTGGACACGCAGGTGGTGCTCACGGCGGGCAAGCAGACGGCGCTGGAGGACTCGTTCCTGCTCGGGGTGCCGCTGATCTGCCTGGCCCTGGCCTTCAGCACCTGGTATTCCCGGCGGCGCCTGTGAGAGGGCGGCGGGCTGGGCCGGAGACACCCGCACGGACAAGGGCGCGGTCATCGGCGGCCGCGGCCGGAGGGGGGACACCGGAGGTGGCAGGCACGTCGGACGGGCGGGAGGCGGACGACGAAGCGATCCGCACCGACCGGATGTGGCTCGGGCCGGTGGCCGGTCTGGCCGTCCTGGCGGCGCTCGGCATCGTGTTCTATGCCGTCACCCACCCCCGCACCAAGGCGCCGGCCGTCTCCTCCTACCTGCTCGACGTCACCGCGACGCAGATCGCCGCGCTGCGGTTCCAGGCGCAGGGGAAGACCCTGACGCTGTATCAGACGCAATCCTCGGGCGGCGCCACCTGGACGATCGGCGGCGGCGCGCAGGCCGACCAGTCGCTGGTGCAGACGTTCGTGGGCAACCTGACGACCCTCACGGCCGACCGGACGCTGACGAAGGCCCCGACGGCTGCGGACCTGCAGTCCTGGGGACTGGCGCCGCCCACCTCCATCCTCACGGTGGAGCGGACCGGGGGTGCCGCGTCGCTCGAGCTCAAGCTCGGAGTGCAGTCGCCCGTCGGCGACTACTACACGCAGGTCGGCCAGAGCCCCACGGTCTATCTGGTGGGCGGCACGGTGGCGAGCGAGATCAGCGCGAACCCCAGCGCGTGGCTCCCGCCGCCGGCCGCCAGCGGTTCGGCGTCCTCCGGGACGTCCGCGGCCGCCTCCTCCGCGACGCCCGCCGGCTCGGGGACCTCCGGCGTGGCGGGGTCCTCCACCGGGTAGCGGCGGGCGGACCGCTACCCGGCGGTCGCGGCCCCGCCCTCAGCGGCCCGCCAGGCTCGCCAGCATCTCCTGGGCCTGGCGGGCCCGGCGCAACCGGCGATATTCGGAGCCGGTGCGCCCGCCCTTGTCGGCGCGGCAGTCGGCGCAAACGCAGCGCAACTCGTGGTCGGGCGCACCCGCCACGGCGGCCACGCCGTCCTCGTGGTCCAGGTGCGCCTCGTGCAGGTGCAGGGCGCGCCCGCAATACGCGCAGCCGCCGCCCACCAGCCGATACACCCGCTCGCGCCGCTCCGCCATCGTCCCCACCACTCGGCAGACGCCCCTTGTCGGTCGCGGTCTTGCCCTGCGCTCGGGCCGGGCGGGCAGCAACACCGGGTCCGCAATCCGCGGGAGCCCGGCGCGCGTCCGTGGAAGGGGCAGGGCCGCCCATTATTCGGCCGCGACAAGCCTCATCCTGCCGACCCCTGTCGATCCCGCAGCCCCAATCTTCGGCGCGGATCGCCGGTGCCCCCGGATATAAGGCAGAGATGGCGCACCGGATGCCGCGCCCCCACGGCCACCCGCCGCGCCATCCCAGGAATGATGTCCCCGCCTGGACGCGACCCCCGCCGCTACTTGCCCTTGGCGGGCGTCTTGCCTGCAGGCTTGGAACCCTTCTTGGCCGCGGAACCGCTGTCCTTGCCACCCGTCGGCTTCTTGGCGGCCGGCACGCCCATCGCCCCCCTTCCGACGCATCGGCGCGGGGATTCGGCGTTCCCCAGCCGGGACCTCCGCGCCGAGCGGGCGCCGGAACGTTCAGCACTCCGAGTGGCCGCAGCCGGCGCAGGTGACGCATCCCTCCTGGTAGAGGAGCGCGTATTCGCCGCAGGCGGGACAGAGGTCGCCGCGGCGCGCGGGGCGGGCGTCCGCCCCTGCCGCCTGCTCCCGGGGCTCCGCTGGCGGAGGCGCCGCCACGGTGGCGGCCTGTTCCGCCGCGGCCTCCGAATGGCCGTTGAGGGGCGGCCCCCCCAGCCAGACCATCTGCATGGCCTTGGCGATGGCGTCCGCCACGGAACGGACCCGCCGCGGCCCGAATCCGACCGAGTTGCGCCCGCCGATGCCCTCCAACTGGTCCACCACGGCGGCCGGCGGTATGCCGGAACGGAGCGCCAGGGAGGCCAGGCGCGCGATGGCGTCCACCGACGCGGTCAGGTCCGAGCCGGCCTTGCCGGCGCGGGCGAACACCTCGAAGGGCGTCCCGTCGGGGTGCTCGTTGAGCGTGACGAAGACGGTGCCCTCGGGGGCGACCATGCGGACCGTCTGGCCGCGGATCACGTCCGGACGCGGACGCGGCGGGGGGGCCGCGCGCCCGGGCGCGCCCTCGACGGCGGCGGGCCGGGCCGGCGCGACGGCGGCGGCCCCGCCGTCCG
>JAJYVV010000221.1 GCA_021791815.1 Bacillota bacterium
CCCGCGACTCCCCCGCGTGGCCCCGGCCACGCTCCTAAACCCGCCGTTCCCACCCCTTCGCGACCATATGTTCTCTGCTTGGTCTTCCATTGCGAAATTCAGGATGAACACCGATGCAACCCCAGAAGAGGAACTCCCGTACGCGTGAACCCATGCTTTCTCTCCCCGCCCCTCCCCACCCGAACCGTGGACAGGACTCCGGCGGTTCCGCGGCGGAGTCCTGTCCGCGGTTCGCAGGGGGTGGCGGGGGCTGCGCAGCCTTCGGCCGGCGTCCGGGGCGGCGCCCCGGCCTGGGCGCGTCCGCGCCCCGCCGGCGGCAACCGATACCGTCAGGGGGAGAACTCGGGGTGCAACAGGCGGCCCTTGCGTGTTTCGGCCGGCGGCGCCACGGTCATGGGGCTTCCTCACCTCAGCCTGGCTCGGGCTTTGTCGGCGTGCGGCCAGGCTGGGTGAGGGAGCTTCGACATTCCAACCACGAGATCCTGCATGTGCCGTTCACATAATCCCACATGCGACGGCCGCAGCCCTCCCGCGTCCTCCCCTCCCTTCCGTCAAGCGATTTCTGAAACAGGCCTGGCGGCGGCGGCGATCTCCCGGAGGCTGCCGGGTCGGCGCACTGGGCGCGGCACTGTGCGAGCACGGGCTGACGGCGGTGGGCGGCCGAGGTCGAGCCGCGCATGTCGAGCGCCGTGAGGATCGCGGCCTTGTGGGCGATGAAGCTACGGTGCGTGGACTTCGCGCCAATCCTCGCTGCCGCCCCCGCGGCCCGCCTCGCCAGCCGCCATGTCCATGCCGGCGCCCCCAGCGTATGGGGCTTCCGCGCCGGGTCAGCGACCCGGCTCCCGGGCGGACGCCACCCGGCCCGTTGCATTTATTCTTACTGGAAGGTATATTATGCGCCCGGGGGGGCGCGAGCGATGTCGGTCTCCGGGTCCCGGGCGGAGGGCTGGTTCTGGCGCGTGGCGGCGGCGGGGCCCCGCTCGCGGATCGTGACCCTGCTCCTGTGGCTGGTCCTGGCCGGGGGGCTGTCGGCGCTCCTGCCCGCCGCGACCGCGATGGAAGCCCAGAACCCCGCGGACCTGCCGGCCGGCGCGCAGTCGGTCGTGGCCGGGAACATCGAGCAGCGGGCCTTCGGCGCCTCCACGGACGTCCCGGGCATCGTCGTGTTCGCCCGCAGCGGCGGCCTCACCCCGCAGGACTATCAGAACATCCACGCCCTCCTCGGGGGCCTCGCCACCTCCCCGCTGCCGCTGCAGGCCGGGGCCCCGCCCTGGGCGGGCGTGCCGGCCGCCGCGCTGCCCGGTCTGGCCGCCCAGGGTGGCGGCGCCCTGGCCGTGCCCCTGACCTTCGACGGCGGCGGAGACCCCGCGCAGCTCGGCGCCCTGCTGCAGGCGCTGCGCTCGCGGCTGCGCGCGACGTTCGGCGCCGACCTGATCGCCCGGCCCGCCAGCGGGCCCGGCCTGAGCGCGCGTTTCACCGGGCCCGAGGGCATCGCCGTCGACGCGGCCGGCCTGTTCAAGAACGCGGACGTGGCGCTGCTCGGCGGCACGACGGTGCTGATCCTCGTCCTGCTGGTGCTCATCTACCGTTCCCCGGTCCTGCCCTTCGTGCCGCTGGTGGGCGTCGGCCTGGCCTACGCCGTGACGAGCGCCGTCCTCGGCGCCCTGGCGCGCGCCGGGGCGATCGTCCTGGACGCGGAGACGGTCTCGATCATGACGGTGCTGATGTTCGGCGCCGGCACCGACTACACGCTGTTGGTGATCGCCCGCTACCGCGAGCGCCTCTACGAGGAACCCGACCACCTGGCGGCCCTGCGCCAGGCGCTGGCCGGTGCCGGCGGGGCGGTGCTGATGAGCGCCGGCACGGTCGTGTTGGCGCTGCTGGCCCTGCTCCTCGCGGTGTATGGGTCGGACCACCGGTTGGCGATCCCCTTCGCGGTCGGCGTGGCGATGACGGCCATCGCGGCGCTGACCTTCGTGCCCGCCCTGCTCGCGCTGCTCGGCCGGGCGGCCTTCTACCCGTTCGTGCCCGCGCCCGGCAAGGCGCGGCCGCGGGCGCGCGGGGGCCTGCTGTCGGGGATCGCCGTGGGGCGTCCGGCGGCGGTGGCCATCGGCGCCGCGGCGGTGCTGATCGCGCTGGCGTCCTTTGCGCCGCGCATCCGCACGTCGTATGACCTGCTGACGGCGCTGCCGGCGAGTTCGCAGGCGCGGCAGGGCTTCGGCCTCCTGGCGCGGACGTACGGGCCCGGGTCCCTGAGCCCGCTCACCGTCCTGGTCGTGGGCCAGGGCCCGGACGTCGCCACGGCGCTGGGCCGCGTGCCGGGGGTGCGGTCGGTGGCCGCGCCGACCCTGGGGACGGACGGCGCGCAGCGCGTCGCCGCCTACCAGGTCACGCTGGCGACCAACCCGCTGTCGAACGGGGCGATGGCCGCCGTGCCGGCCCTGCGGCGGGCGGCGGAGGACGCGCTGGGCGGGACGCCGGCCAAGGTGTATGTGGCGGGGGCCACCGCCCAGAACCTGGACTCGGCGGACCTGGTCGCCCGCGACACGGCGGTGGTCATCCCGGTCGTGCTGGCGCTGGTGGCCCTGCTCCTGGTCCTGTACCTGCGCTCGGGGATGGCGGCGGCCTACCTCGTCGCCACGGTCGTCCTGTCCTTCGCCGCCTCGCTCGGCCTGGGCTGGATCGTGCTACACTACCTTCTCGGCGTGCAGAGCCTCTCCGGGGGCCTGGTGCTGTATGCCTTCGTGTTCCTGGTCGCCCTCGGCGAAGATTACAACATCTTCATGATCTCGCGGATATGGGAGGAGCGGCGGCGGCGGCCCATGCCGCTGGCGGTGGCCGAGGGGGCGCGGACCACCGGAGCCGTGATCACGGCCGCCGGCCTGATCCTGGCCGGGACCTTCGCCGTGCTGACGGCGCTACCGCTGCAGATCCTGCTGGAGTTCGGGGTGGTCACGGCCCTGGGCGTCCTGGTGGACACCTTCATCGTCCGCTCCGCCCTGGTGCCGGCCATCACCGTCCTGCTCAAGGACCGGGCGCTCTGGCCGCGGCGCGCGCCGCTGGTCGCGGAGGAGCCCCTGGCGGGGGGCTAGACAGGTTGCCCGCGCGGCGTGGTCCCGGCAGGCCCCGGCAGTCGGAGGTCCGCGTGCCCGCCGCCGAGGCGATCATGCACGCCGCCGCGAGCCTTTTCATGGACAAGGGCTACCGGGCCGTGACCATGGACATGGTGGCCGACGAGGCCGGATTGACCAAGGCGGCCGTGTACTACCACTTCCGGGACAAGCCCTCGCTCATGGTGGCCGCCGTCCGCGCCACGCTGAACCAGGCGCGGCGCGGCACGGAGGCCCTGCTCGCCGGTCCGGGAACGCTGCGCGAGCGCCTGGAGGCGGTCGCGGGCACCGTGCTCCGCCTGCCGCAGCCTTTCTCCGCCTTCGACGCCATGCTGCACGAGGCCGAGTCCGACCTCAGCCCCGAGCAGATGGTCCAGGTCCGGGCCGACGAGCAACTGGTCGCCGACGCGGTGGCGGCGGCCGTGCGGGCCGGCTCGGCGCGGGGGGAGGTGCGGGCGGTGAACCCCGACCTCGTCGCCCACGCCTTCGTCTCGCTGCTGCGGGCGGGCCAGGCCCGGCTGCCCGACGGCAGCCCGCGTTTCCCGGACACCGGCGGCACGGCGGAGGCTTTGGTGGGCCTCCTCTGGAAGGGGCTCGACCCCTCCGGTGCCTGACGCCGGCCCGGGCCCCGCTCACCCCTGCCCCGCACAGCCTGTGGGGCGGTCCGCCGCTCCTCCGCGACGGCCGGGGCGACCGTTTCGCGGCCGGCGGACGTGGCGGCGCGCGCCGGTCTCCGCCGGAGGGCCCCTTTGCCGTCCTCCACGGGCGGGAGGAACGCGGGGCGTCCGTGTTCGCTCCGCGGCGGGAGGCCTGTCGCCTCCCGCCGCAGGAGGCGCGGTGGTCCACGGGCGGCGCCATGGGCGGGGACGGTACGCCGCGCGCGGACGGCGCGGGGGCACGGCCGTCGCGCCGGTGGGCGCTGTCCCCATACATCGGGATAGCCCCGGGCCGGCAGCTGTGTAGGATTCTGGCATGCGGCAGGAGCCGGCCCCGCGGCCGATCGCGGTCCCTGCGTTCCGCGCGGCCTTCGCCGCAGCCGCTTCCCGCGGCGCCCGCGCCGCCTCCGCCTGGGCCCGGCGCGGGGTCGGGCGCCTGCGCGGGGGGTGGGAGGCGCGCCGCGGGCCGTGGCCGTTGCTGGTGCTGGCCGCCGCCTGCCTGACGTGGCCGCTGGGCGCCCCGGCCGCGTGGGCCTCCGTCGTGGGCGGCGCTCCTCCGACGCTGCCGTTCTTCGTTCTCACGCTGGCGGCGTGGGCCGCGGGATGGACGGTCCTCGCCGCCGCGGGCGCCGGACGGAACTTCGCGCGGGCCGCCGCGGGAGCCGCGCCGGTGGGTGCCGCTCTGGCCGTGTGCTGGTCCGTGCTGGCGTGGCTGGGCGCTGCGCCGGGCGGCCTTCCGTCGTGGCTGGCGGCGGTGGATGGGGCCTTGGCCTGGGTGCTCGCCGCGGCGGCCCTCCAGGCGGCGGTGGGACTGGCGCCGGCCTTGGCGGCGGGTCGCGACCCGGCGGACGTCCGACGGGCTGCGCTCGCGGCCTTTCGCGAGCGGGGCGCCGTCCCGGCCCTGCTGCTCACGGCCGGCGGTGCCGCGGCCTTCTGGTGGCTCCTGCGCCTCTACCTCCGGGTCTGGGTGCCGGAGCCGCTGATCGCGCCGTGGATCGGCTGGCCAGCCCTCGCGGCGGCGGCGGCGGTCCTGCTGCGGGCCCTGCTCGGACTCGCGCCCGCCGAGGGCGGGGACGCCCCGGCGGAGGCCTCCAGCGCGGACCCGGGGGGCGGCATCGTCCCGGCCACCCTGGAGGACGCCCTGGCGGCCGAGGCGGCCCGCGGAGACCCGGGCGCGCCGCTCCGCCTTCCGCGGGCGCCCCTGCCGGGCGGCGCGGGCGCCACCGCCGCCGCGACGCTGTATGTGGCGGCCGTGGTGGCCATGGCGATCTTCGGGCGCGGGCTGCCCGCCGCGGCGGCCGCCGCGCAGGCCGCCCGCGCCCTGCAGCACGCCCGCGCCGTGGCCGGGGC
>JAJYVV010000222.1 GCA_021791815.1 Bacillota bacterium
TGCGCGCCGGGGGCATCCTCGGCGTCGTCGCGGCCCGCGCCCTCCGCCGGCGGGGCCCCGGGCGCGCCGTCCTCGCCGGCCGGACGGGCCCCGGGCTCCGGGTCCCCGCCGCCCACGGGACCGGGCCCATCGCCCGTCCCGAGCCCGCCGCGTTCCAGGGCCGCGGGCGCCGTTCGCGGAGCCGCTTCGTGCATGGTTCGCCGGCGTCGGGGGCATGCGGCCGCCGCAACGGCGCCCCATCCCCCCGATGAGCCGGACTTCACCTCCCCCCGGCCGGGCGCGACGGCCCGCCGGACTGTGCCCGCCCCGGACGCCTCCCGGCGCCTCCCCGCGAGGCGGGCGCCGGGTGACCTGCCTTCGATGCGCCGAGGGACGGGTCCATTGTCGCAGGACGTGGTGCGAACGGGCAAGGACGGAGAATTGTGGAAGCCTGTCGAAGCCCTTGCCCGGCTCCCCCGCCGCCGCCTCCGGCCGCGCGTAGTGGGGCGGGGCGGTCCGGCATACTACCATTCCGAGGTGATCCGCTCTGAGCCGGGAGGCGGTCGAGGGCGGCGCGGCTGGCCCGGGTGCGGCGGAAGGCGGGTCGGGGGCACGGGATCTGGAACGCGAGGTGCGGCGCCTGCGCCGGAGCCGGCGTGTCCTCATGGACCTGCTCTGGCAGCTCGACCGCGACTGGCGGGAGCGGTTTGCGGTCCTGGAGGATGAGAACCGCCGCCTGTGGTCGCTGCGCCAGGCCCGCCGCGAGCCGGTGGGACCGGGCCGGTAGGCGGCCCGCGGCCGTACGCCCGGGGCTACGACCCGGGTCCCCCGCCCGGCGCCGCATCCTCCGACGCCGCCGCCTCGCCCGCGGGCCCGTCCCCACCGCCGCCCTCGGTGGCGCCGTCGGCCCAAACCCCCCGGAACACGCGCAGGAAGTTGCCGCCGAGGATGCGCCCCACATCCTCCGCGGGATGCCCGCGGCGCAGGAGCTCCTCGGCGACCGCCGGGAAGCGGCTGCAGTCCTCCAGCCCCCGCGGCGCCCGCGCGATGCCGTCGAAGTCGGAGCCCAGCCCGATGTGCCGGGGACCCGCGACCGCGCAGACGTGGTCGATGTGGTCGCAGACCCGCCCGACGTCGGCCCGGCCGGGATCGGGGTCGAGGAACGCGGCGTAGAAGTTGCACCCCATGACCCCGCCGGCGGCCGCCAGGGCGCGGATCTGCTCGTCCCGCAGGTTGCGTTCGTGGGGACAGAGCGCGTGCGCATTGCTGTGCGAGGCGATCACGGGCTGCCGGCTGTGCTCCAGCAGGTCCCAGAACGACCGCTCGCAGAGGTGGCTCGCGTCGAGCACGATCCCCAGCCGGTTGCACTCGGCGACGACGCTGCGGCCGGCCGCGGTGAGCCCGCCCCCCGCCCGGGCCTCGCCCGCCCCGTCGGCGAGCGCGTTCCGCTCGTTCCACGTCAGGCCCAGGACCCGCAACCCGAGGGCGTGGAGCGCGCGGAGCACCGACAGGTCGGTGCCGATCGCCTCCGCGCCTTCCAGGCCCACGATGGCCCCGACGCCGACCTCGTTCCGCGCCGCGCCGAGATCGGCCGCCCGCCGGCAGAGGCGCAGCCGGCCGCCGGAGCGGTCCACGGTGCGCTGCAGGGCATCCCAGAGTTGCAGCGCGCGACCGAGGGCCCGCTCCGGCTTGAAGTCTGGCTCGACCCACAGGGCAAACACCTGGAAGCGGACGCCGCCCTCGCGCAGCCGCGGCAGGTCCACCTGGTCCTCCGGGCTGCCTTCGAGGAACGGGTGCCCGCGCAGCATGCGGTGGACCGTGTCGCAGTGGGCGTCGACCACGGGAATCCGCGCGCCTCCGCCGTCCATCGGCCCTGGCCCCCCTGCGGGAACGCCTGCCGCCGGCAGGAAGGGTCCGCACCGCGCGCGGCGCCGCCCGGGCGCACGGGCTCAGTGCGCCCGGGCGCCCGGTTCGGCCGGCGCGCGGGCCGCCGGATCCGCGTCGCCCGGCAGCGGCTCCCGCCAGGCGAGGGCGGCGATGGACCGCGCGCGCCCGGTCTCGTCATCCACGTCGATGACGGCTCCGTTGAACTGGCAGGGGCCGGGCGCCACCTCGAAACGGACGGGCATCTGGGTCAGGAAGCGCTCGATGATCCGACCCCGCTCCATCCCCAGGTCGGAGACCCAGGGTCCCGTCATGCCCGCGTCGGTGAGATAGGCGGTGCCTCCGGGGAGGACCATGGCGTCGGCCGTCTGGACGTGCGTATGCGTGCCGATGACGGCGCTGACGCGCCCGTCCAGGAACCAGCCCATCGCCACCTTCTCCGAGGTGGCCTCGGCGTGGAAGTCCACGAGGACGGCGCGCGCGCGGCCGGCCAGCTCCTCCAGGGCCTGCTCCACGCCGCGGAACGGACAGTCCAGCTGCGCCGTGGCGAAGACCCGCCCCAACGCATTCACCACGCCGAGCGGCGCGGCCTGGCCGCGGCGCACGACGCCGGCGCCGCGGCCGGGGGCTCCCGGCGGGTAGTTCAGGGGTCGCAGCAGGGCCGGAAACGCATCCATGGCCGGCGCCAGCTCGCGCTTGTCCCACGTGTGGTTGCCGAGCGTGATGGCGTCGGCCCCCAGCTCCTGCAGCTCGCGGGCGACGGCCGGCGTGAGGCCGACGCCGCCCGCGGCGTTCTCGCCGTTGACGACCACGTAGTCCAGGGCGTGCTCCCGGCGGAGGGCGGGCAGGTGCTCGGCCAGGATGCGCCGCCCGGGTTTGCCCACCACGTCGCCGACGAACAGGATGCGCACGGCCGCCGCCCCCCTCCCGCGCCCCGCGCCGTCTCACTTCGCGTAGTCGACGGCCCTCGTCTCGCGGATCACCGTCACCTTGATCTGCCCCGGATACCGCATCTCGTCCTCGATCCGCTTGCACACCGCCTTGACCAGGCGGTAGGCCTCCAGGTCGTCGACCTGCTCCGGCCGCACCGCGATGCGCACCTCGCGCCCCGCGGAGATCGCGAACGACTTCTCGACCCCCTCGAAGGAGTCGGCGATCTCCTCCAGCTTCTGCAGCCGCTCGATGTACGCCTCGAGGGTCTCGCGGCGCGCCCCCGGCCGGGACGCCGACAGCTTGTCCGCCGCCGTCACCAGGACGGCCTCGAGCGAGTGGGCCTCGAAGTCCCCGTGGTGGGTGCTCATCGCGTGGATCACGTCCTGGGACTCCCCGTACCGGCCCAAGAGCTCCATGCCGATGGAGATATGCGTGCCCTCCACGCTGTGGTCGAGGGCCTTGCCGATGTCGTGCACCAGGCCGGCCCGGCGGGCCAGCTTCACGTCGGCGCCGAGTTCGGAGGCCATCAGCCCGGCCAGGTGGGCCACCTCGAGGGAGTGCTTCAGCACGTTCTGCCCGTAGGAGGTGCGGAACCGGAGGCGGCCCAGCGTGTGCACGAGCTCGGCGTGCATGCCGACCACGCCGACCTCCTCGCAGGCGCGCTCGCCCTCCTCGCGCATCAGGTCCTCGATCTCCTTCTCGGCCTTCGCGAACATCTCCTCGATGCGCGCGGGGTGGATGCGCCCGTCGGCGAGCAGCTTCTGCAGCGTGAGGCGGGCCTTCTCCCGGCGCACCGGGTCGAACGCGGAAATGACGACCGCCTCGGGCGTGTCGTCGATGATCAGGTCCACGCCGGTCAACGCCTCGAAGGTGCGGATGTTGCGGCCCTCGCGGCCGATGATGCGCCCCTTCATGTCGTCCGACGGCAGCGCCACGACCGACACGGTGCTCTCCGCCGCATGGTCGGCGGCGCAGCGCTGGACCGCGAGCGCGACGATCTCCCGCGCCCGCTTCTCCCCGTTCTCGCGGGCGTCCGTCTCGATGTCCCGCATGATCTGCGTGGCCTCGCGCCGGGTCTCCTCGCGCACGCCCTGCAGGAGGATCTGCCGGGCCTCGTCGCGCTGCAGGCCCGAGATGCGCTCCAACTCCGAGAGCTGGCGGGTCTTGATCTCCTCCAGCCCGGCGCGGACGCGCTGCAACTCGGCGTCCCGCTCGCGGAGCGCCGCATCCCGCTGCTCCAGGGCCTCCATCTTCCGCTCCAGCGTCTCTTCGCGCTGCAGCAGGCGCTTCTCCAAGCGCTGCTGCTCGCCGCGCTGGTCCCGCATCTCGCGGTCGAACTCGCCGCGCAGGCGCTGGACCTCCTCGCGCGCCTCGACGAGCATCTCGCGCTGTTTGCCCTCCGCCTCCCGCTGCGCCGCCTCGACCACCTGCCGCGCCTGCGCCTCCGCCGATCCCAGCGCCGCCTCGGCCGAGGCCTTCCGGACCAGGTATCCCGCGCCCGCGCCGACCAGAAGGGCGACCAGCGCCACCGCCCCGGTCAGGATCCCGCTCAAACCGTCGTCACCCCCACCCGCACCCGCGGCGGGAGCGGAAAAACCGGTCCTCCCGTTCAGGCGTCCGCCGTTTTCCCGACCCGCGCGGGAGATCGCGCCGCCCGCGCATCCGATTCCAGCGACCGGCACCCGCCAGCCCCGGAGACACAAAAAAACCGCCGAAGCGGGCGTGCTTCGCGCGGTTGTTCACCAACGTTTTCCATGCGGCGATGCCGCGGCCAGAACGGCGGCCGACCGGCGCATGACGGCAAAACGAGGCGGCAGCGCGCAGCGACGGCCACGCTTGACTTGCCCGGAGTTTACCTGCCTGCGCGCGCGCGTGTCAACCCGGGCGGACGCCGGCCGGGACGCCCCGCAGGGCGGCGGATGGCGGCATGGATGAAGGATCCGGGTTGGAAACAGCAACGGCCGGCCGCCTTCGGGCGCGGCGTCACTCCGGGAGGTCCGGTCCGCCCCCGCGCTCCAGGATTCCGGAGAATCCCACGGCGCGCAGCGCGGACCAGATGTCGCCGCTGCGGAATCCCCGGCGGGCGAGAAAGGCGGCGAGGCGGGCCGCCGCCGCCCGCGGCGGGAGGCCGGCGAGCTTGGCCGCGCGGCCCTGGGCCACCCGGAGGCAGCGCTCGCGCTCGGCGCCCGGCCCCCCGGACGCGGCGTCGACGGCCGCGCGCGCCACGTCCACCGGGACGCCGCGGCGGCGCAGGCCCTCCAGCAGGGCCGGCCGACCGGCCGGCGCCCGG
>JAJYVV010000223.1 GCA_021791815.1 Bacillota bacterium
CGTGGTCCCAGTCGTTCCCCACCCCGTCGGGATCGTGCCAGTCCTGGGCCTGGGAGTAATAGAAGCCGAGGCGCAGGCCGGCCTCGCGGCAGGCGGCGGCCAGTTCGCGCAGCGGGTCGCGGCCGAACGGGGTGGCGTCGACGATGTCGTAGGCGGAGCACTTCGAGTCGTACATCGCGAACCCGTCGTGGTGCTTGGATGTGATGACGATGTAGCGCATGCCGGCGTCCTTCGCGATCCGGACCCACTCCCGGGCGTCGAAGCGCACGGGGTTGAAGTCGCGGGCCAGCGCCTCGTATTCCGGGGTCGGGATGCGGCCCCGGCGCATGATCCACTCCCCGAGGCCGGCGACCTGCTGGCCCTTCCAGGTGCCCGCGGGCAGCGCATACAGGCCCCAGTGGATGAACATCCCGAACTTCGCGTCCCGCCACCACGCGCCGCGCGACTCCGTCCGCTGCGGCTCCGCCATGGGCTGCGCCTCCCCCGCCCGCCGCGCGCTCCCGGGACGGACGCGGCAGCGCGCCATCGCGCGACTACCTTCGGCCACCGTCGCACCGGACCTGTCGGACGGCGCGCGACCGGCTCCGGCGGCCGGTCAGGGCAGCAGGGCCGCGGAGTCCTGGTCGAGGAAGAGCCGGCAGGCGCCGTGGCCGCGCAACGCCGACGCGGGGCAGGCGGTCTCCACCGGTCCGAGCAGGGCCGCCCGCACGGCCTCGGCCTTGGCCGGGCCGGGAACCACCGCGAACACGCGCGCCGCGCCGAGGAGGGCGGGGATCGTGAGCGTGATCGCGCGGCGGGGCACGGCTCCCAGGTCGGGAAAGGCCCCGTCGTGCACCTGTTGCAGGCGACAGCGGGTGTCGAGCTGCACGACGCGGACGAGCCGCTGGTCGCCGAAGTCGGCGACCGGGGGGTCGTTGAAGGCGAGGTGGCCGTTCTCCCCGATCCCGACGCACGCCAGGTCGAGGGGCTCGAGCCGGAGGGCCGCCTCGTACCGCAGCGCCTCGGCCTCCGGGTCCGGGGCGGCGCCGTCGATCCGGCGGACGGCCGCGAAGGGCAGCCGGTCCCACAGGCGCGGCCCGAGCCAGCGCACGAAGCGCTGGGGCGCGTCCGCCGGCAGTCCCACGTAGTCGTCGAGGTGGAAGGCGACGACGCGGTCCCAGGCGACGCCCGGCTGGAGCGGGAGGGCGGCCAGGAACTCCTCCTGCGAAGGAGCGGCCGCGAAGGCCACACGGGCCGGGCCGGGACGTCGCAGGACGTCTCGGAGCGCCTCCGCGACCGCCGCGGCCGCGGCCGCGCCGAGCGCGCCCCGATCCCGGTGCACCTCGACCTCGAGCCTGCCGTACCTGAGGCGCCGCAACGGTTCCATGGTCGGGGACCCACCCCCGCCCCCCACTCCCCCGCGTACCGGGGCCCCTCCTGCCGGAGGCCGTCGCGCATGCGGACCGCGGGGTCCGCCACCCACGGCACCCCCGGCCGCGCGGGCCGCGCCAGCCTGCGCCGCGGAACACCCGCTCCGCGGGACGTCCTTCTCGGCACGCCGCGTGCCGGGCTCGTGCTCCCGCGGCACGACGACATGGTGGCCGCGCCACACCGGGTGCTCCTGCGCGTCTGGCGGCCGCCCGGCGTTGCCGTCGACGCCGGGGCAGACCGCTCATTCCTTGGCCCAGGCCGCTTCCCGGGATCGGTGGGGATCGCGCCGCAGGGCGCGCATGGCCAAGCTCCCCGTGGACCCAACGTCGGCTGCAACACCGGAGGCCCTCGACCCTGACGGCCGCGGCGTGGTCCGGCGTGTGGGGGAGCCGGCCCGACGGGTCCCTCGGCGTCCCACCCGCATCCCGTCCTCCCGCCGCTCAGAGCGGCGCGAACAGCCCCACCAGCCGGCCGATGAGGAACCCGAGAACCAGGCCCGACACCGGCCCGAACGCCCAGCCCCGGAGGATGCCGTACACCTGCGGCCAGCGCACCGTCTGGCGGCCCCGGGCCAGCCCCGTGCCGGCCATGGCACCGATGAGGGCCTGGTTCATCGACGTGAAGTAGCCGAAGGCGGCGGCCGTGAAGACGACGGCCGCCTGAACGAACTGCGCGGCGCTCGCCATGGCCAGGTCGACCCGGACGATGTCGAAGGCGACCTTGCGGATCAGGGGCTGGCCCCAGGTGACCACCCCGACGGCCAGCCCGACGCCGCCGATCAGGCCGGCGGCCAGGACCCCGAAGAGATGGGTCATGAGAAAGGCCCCGGTGGCGTTCGAGACGTCGTTGGCGCCCATCGTGAACGACGCCGCGGCGCCGACGGTGACCAGCAGGGTGGGGAGGACGTGGCCCCCGGCCCGGCGTCCCTCGGGTGCGAACGCGTCGACGATATGGGTGAAGACGAAGCCGAGGCCGCACGCGGCCGGCGGGGCGAGCACCCAGAGGATCGCGAGGTGCAGGATGGTGGCCCAATGCACGGGGATGCCGCCCGCGAGTCCCGTGCCCACCGCGCAAAAGACCAGGATCTGAATCGTCGACGTGGGGATGCGCAGGTAGGTGTAGGCGGAGGTCAGCAGGAACGCGGCGGCGACGATGACCAGCGCGGCCGCGATGGTGACCCGGTCGGGGTCGAGGATGCCATGCCCCACCGTGAGTTCCACCCGGTGGCTGGCGAAGGTCGCCCCCAGCAGCGTCAGGACGGCCATCAGGCCGAGCGCCGGTCCCATGCGGATCGACCCCGAGGCGAACGGCATCCCCATGCAGGCGCCGGTGTAGTGCGCACCCATGCTCCACGCGAACGCCATCACGACCACGATCAGCGCGATCGACAGGGGATCGAGGCGCATCGCGGTCGATCCCTGCCCGTGGGTGCCGGCTGGGTGCGCAGTGGCCTCCGCTTCCGATATCGCGAGGCGATATTATCCGGCCAGCCCGTCTCCGGTCAAGCGCGCGCGCATCGCCCGGGTGGGTGCCGCGCTATCCGCCGTCCGGGAGGCGGGCCGTCCCGCCCATCAGCACCTCCCCCACCAACTCGGGGAGGCGTCGGCGGGCCTGTTCGAGGATCCGGACGCCGTCTTCCGTGAGGCTGTAATACTTCCGCCGCCGTCCCGCCACGCGGCGGTCCTGCGGGTGGAGGTACCCTCCGGCCGCCAAGCGGTGCAGCAGCGGATACAGGGTCCCCGGCGTGAGGACGTAGCCGTGCCGCCGCAGCTCGGCCATCAGGTCGACCCCGCACACGGGTGCGGCGCCGGCATGGTGGAGGATGTGGATGCGCACGAAGCCGAGGAAGAAGTCCCGGAGGATGTCGTCGCGGCCCTGGGCCTCGGTCATCGCCGGCCGCCTCCAAGCGGAACCCCGGGGCCATCGCGGGACGGGGCCCGCCCCGCCATCCTACGGCACCCGCGTCGCGCGCGCCGGCCTCACCGGCCGCGGATCACGGGTTCCCCCTCGTCGGGTCCGGGTACGCGTGCCCGCCAGCGCCCGGGCGGAGGGGCGGGCTCGACGCCATGGGGCAGGCGTGCCGCCCCCGCCAGCGCCTGCCGCAGCAGGAATTCGATCTGCGCGTTGGTGCTGCGCAGTTCGTCCGCGGCCCAGCGGGCGAGCGCGGAGTAGACCGCGGGATCGAGCCGCAGCAAGACGCTCTTGCGCGATTCCCCGTTGATACGGCATCCCTCCCGAACGGACCCGCCCTACTGGTACAGGGACCCGGCATTGATCACCGGGTGGGCACCCCGGTCGCTGCAGAGGACGACCAGCAGGTTGGAGACCATCGCGGCCTTGCGCTCCTCGTCAAGGGTGACCACCTGGCCCTCGGCGAGCCGGTGCAAGGCCAACTCGACCATGCCGACGGCCCCTTCGACGATCCTCTGGCGGGCGGCGACCACCGCCTCCGCCTGCTGCCGCTGCAACATGGCGTGCGCGATTTCAGGCGCGTACGCGAGGCGCGTGATCCGTGCGTCGGTGACGCGAACCCCCGCCGCGCGCACGCCCTCGGCGATCTCCGCGCGGAGCGCGTCCGCCATGGCGTCGACCTGGGTGCGCAGGGACCATGCCCCACCGGCCCGCGGCTCGTAGGGGTGCGTGGCCGCGAGATGTCGCAGCGCCATTTCGGCCTGGACCGCGACGAATTGGGCGACATCGTCGACGCGGAACGCCGCCTGCGCCGTGTCGCTGACCTGCCACACGACGGCCGCGGCGATCTCGATGGGATTTCCGTCGCCGTCGTGCACCTTGGCGACGCCCGTATCATGCGTCCGCAGCCGCGTCGAGACCTTCAGCCGCCGCGACAGGGGGTGGACCCAGCGCAATCCCGGGGAGCGCAGCGTGCCGACATAGCGGCCGAAGGCCAGGACCACCCGCGCCTCGCCCGGCGCCACCGACGTCAGCCCGAACGGGGTGCTGAGCGCGGCCAGCCCGAGGAGACCGACGCCGATCCGCATCGCGCCCGCGGCCAGGCTGTCGCCGTGCGCGGCGGCTCCGCGGGCAATCGTCGCCAGGGCCACCGCGCAGAGCAATCCCGCGGCCATCCGCGCCAGCGCGACGGCACCAGACCCGCCGGCGAGCACGCGCTCCGCGGGGAGCTCCGGCGGGGAATCGCCCGGGCGCGTCTCGACCGCATGCACAGCCATGTTGGCATCCTCCCGCTCCCTGCCTACCATAGCAGCGTGATATCCGCCCATCCAGGGGCGGGGCGGCGGCGGGCGGTCGCCGATGGCGCAGCGCGCCGTGGACCCGTTGGAGCTGGCGCATGGCCTTCTCCTCCGGCCCGGCGCGGGATTTGGGCGCGAAAAGGGGTGAGGCGCGGCCATAGGCCCGACATTCCGCACCCTGCGGGCAGCCGGGCCGGGGTTTCCGAGCGGTGAGTGCCTGAGCTAGTAGGTTGGATCCTTCACGGAGTATCGCTGTGACCGCTCGGGCGGCACCTCGTCGAGAGGGTGGCGCGACCCCGCTTGTGCCCCTTCGGGGCATCGCTAGAGCAAAGACCTTACAAAGATCTTAGTTCATATCGCAAATTGGTAAAGTCTGACCCATGTCTGCCGCCCTGCCCCGGCGAATGC
>JAJYVV010000224.1 GCA_021791815.1 Bacillota bacterium
GGGAGGGCCCGGGCCGGTCGCCGGCGCCGCGGCCACGGATCCGGGAGGAGGCCGCCCCCGCGCCGGCCTCGGCCGGCGCCGCCCCGGCCGAACGCCGCGATCCCCGTTCGGCCCATCAGGACGAATGGCTCAACGCCATGCGGCGGGCCCGGAGGGATCTGGACGTCGTGTGCCTGGACGGCGAGGTCCTGCGGGGCCGCATCGTGGGCTTCGACACATACGCGCTGATCCTCGAGTGCGGCGGCGTGCCCACTCTGGTGTTCAAGCATGCCATCCGCCTGCTGCGGCCGGGCGACGACGGCGCCGAAGGCTGACGGGCGGGGTGGGGCGGTGGTCGTGCCGGACGCAGGTCGGGGGACGCCGCCGCCGGACCGCGGGCCCATCCGGCGCCCGCGCCGCGGATGGCTCTGGATGTCGGTCGGCGGCTGCCTGGCGCTCTCCGCGATCATCGGCTTCGTGATCCGGGCCAGCCTTCATGGGGGCGGCCCCGCCCTGCTGATGATGGGCGTGCTGCTCGGCCTTTGCGCCCTCTTCCTTCTGGGCGAGATCGTGACGGCGCTCCAGGTGGTCCAGGCCCGCGAGGCGGCGGCAGAGGCCCTGGCGCGGCTGCCCTCGGGCTACCGGGTCAGCGGCAGGATCCGCGTGCGCGGCGCCGGACGGCGCCCGGCCGTCGCCGACCACGTCGTGGTCTGTCCGGACGGCCGCACCTTCGCGGTGATGGTGGACGGCTCCACCCGTCCGCCTCGTCCCGGGGATCCGGCGGAAGGCTTGGCCCGGCTGCTGGGCGGGGCCCGGCGGGTCGCGGAGTCCATCCAGGAGGCCGCCGCGGCGCGCGTCCTGCCCGAAGAACTCGGACTGCGACCGGGTAGCCGCGTGCGTCCCTGCATCGTGGTGGCCCGCCGGCCGGTTGCCACCGCCTGGCACGACGGCGTTCTGGCCGTGTCGGCTCCGGAGGCGGCCGGCGTCCTCGCCCGCGAACGCTGAGGGCCCGGCCCCGGCGCATGCCTCTCCCGACCGGACGGTCAGGCCGCGAGGAGGCTGCGCAGGAAGGCCAGGTTGTCCTCGGCTTCGCGCGGGCGGCGCCGGGCCAGCGCTCCCGCCGCCGCCACGAGGGTCAGGGCGAAACGATCCCGCGCGGGCGGCTGGCGCCAGTCCTCCCGGTCGCTCCGGGCCAGCGCTGCCGCCACCTCGCCGATGAGCCAGTCGATCACCTGGCGCAGCACCGCGGGGTCCCCGCCCGCCGTCAGGCGTCTCCCGCTCGTGGCCATGGCCTCGATCTCGGTCCAGATCGGGGCGTTCTCCGCGACGTATCCCATCTGGGCCTCGAGGATTCCGGCCACCCGGGCGCGCCAGTCGAGGCCAGCGTCCGCGCCGAGCGCCCGGACCTGCTGTTCCACCTTGTCCCATTTGTCGAACAGGATGCGGGTGAAGAGGCCCCACTTGTTCGGAAAGTAGTTGTAGATGGTGCCGACGGCGATGTCGGCCCGCAGGGCGATGGCGCGCATTTCCGCGCGCTCGAAGCCGCTCTCGCAGAAGACCTGATCGGCTGCCCTCAGGATGGCTGCGGCGACATCGTCAGATGCGGCCATGACTGCGCCACGTCCCTTGCTCAACCGCTGAGCGAAGAATAACAAGGAAGCGGCCGCAGGTCAACGGGTACGTGCTTACCTCGCCCCTTTTGCTTTTGTTGTGATGTGCGCAGTTGGTCATGTGAGATCCCCGAGATGGCATGGGTATTGCTTTCCAGGCGCCGGCCCCGAAGGTGCGCGGGGCGGCGGTGATCCCGGGCGCCCGCCCGGCCTCCCGCGGGGGACCGGGCGGCGCGCACGGGGGCCTGGGGTGTCGGAAGGAGGGGGCCGCGCGCGGCGGATGCCGGAGGCTCAGGCGGTCGGCCGCGGACCCGCGGCCAGGGCTTCGTCCAGCACGTCGAGGGCCTCGTCCAGCTCCGCGTCGGGCGTCACCAGGGGCAGCAGCAGGCGGATGACGTTGCCGTGGAGGCCCGCCCTCAGGAATACCGCCCCGCGCTCCACGCACGTGCGCAGGACGTCGGCCGTGCGGCGGGCCGCGGGCACGCGGGAGCGGCGATCCTCCACCAGCTCGATGGCCAGCATGGCGCCCAGCCCGCGCACCTCGCCGATGGCGGCGTGGGCATCCTGCATCCGTTCGAGGCGGGCCCGGATACGCGCCCCAAGGGCCTCCGCGCGCTGCACGAGGCCCAGGCGCTCGATCTCGTCGCACACCGCGAGGGCGGCCGCGCAGGCCACGGGGTTGCCTACGTAGGTGCCGCCGATGGTCGAGTCCCCCGCGGCGTCCAGGACGTCGGCGCGGCCCACCACGGCGGACAGCGGCATGCCCGCGGCGAGCGACTTGGCGAGCACGACGAGGTCCGGCGCGACGCCGAAGTGCTCGCAGGCGAAGAGCCGGCCGGTCCTCCCCAGTCCCGTCTGGACCTCGTCGGCCACCAGCAGGATGCCGTGGCGCCGGCAGATCTCGGCGATCCGGGGCAGGAACCCCGGCGGGGGCACGATGAAGCCGGCCTCGCCCTGGATCGGCTCCACCACCGCCGCCGCGACCGATTCCGCCGCGACCGTGGTGGTGAACATGGCTTCGAACTGGTCGGCGCACCATTGCCCGCAGGCCTCGGGCGACATGCCCTCCGCGGCGCGGTACGGATACGGGTAGGGTGCCCGATAGACCTCCGGAGCGAACGGACCGAACCCTGCCTTGTAGGGATGGGTCTTGCTGGTCATCGTCATCGCCAGGAGGGTGCGTCCGTGGAAGCCGCCCGTGAACGCGATGACCGCCGGGCGGCCGGTGAAGGCCCGCGCGAATTTCACGGCGTTTTCGACGGCCTCCGCGCCCGAGTTGAAGAACGCCGCCTTCTTCCGACCGGCTCCGGGCACGAGCGCGGCGAGGCGCTCGGCGAGGGCGACATACGGCTCATACGGCATCACGGTGAAGTCGGTGTGCCAGAAGCGGTCGATCTGGGCCTTCATCGCCTCGGCCACGGCGCGGTTGCCGTGCCCCACGTTCAGGCAGCCGATGCCGCCGCTCAGGTCGATCAGGGTGTTGCCGTCCACGTCGTGGACCAGGGCGCCGCCCGCCGAGGCGACCACGGCCGGGACGTGGACCGACAGGGCTCCGGGGACCACGGCCTGCTTCCGGCGCAGGATCTCCAGGGACCTGGGGCCGGGGATGGGCGTGCGCAGGACGATCGCACCCAAGGCCTGTACCTCCAAAGAGGCGCCCGCGCGGCGCCCGGGCCACAGTAGCACAGCCGCCGCGCGCCGCCCACGCCCCCGCATCCCCGCGCCCACGGGCGTTGACACCGTCCCCGCCGCGTGCTAAGTTCCGCCGCGGCGATCTACTTCGGGGCCGAAATACCTCGGGCCGGCGGCCACGGCGCACGGCGGGGGAGGGCGCCGCGTGGGGCGGCCGGATCCGGCATTGCGCGACAACGCCGCACGCCTGCTGATGGCCGTCTCCCAGGGGATGGGGCACGAGGTCCGCCGCGACCTGGAGCCCCTGCTCCGGGAGCGCGGGATCGCCTCCATGCTCGATCTCGCCCTGCTTGGCCGCCTGGCATGGCAGGGGGCGCAGCGGCCCGTCGACTTAGCGCACGACTTCCACTGCCCGTTCAGCACGCTGTCCGGGTCCCTCGAACGGCTGGTGAAGGAAGGCCTGGTCGTGCGCCGGCCGCATCCGGAGGACGGCCGCAGCCACGTCCTGGAGGCGACGGAGGGCGGACGGGCGGCGCTGCAGGAGGCGCAGCGCGGCGCCATGGCCCACCTCGCCCACCTGCTGGCCGAACTCGACGACCGGACGGTCGGCGAGCTCGCCGACGTCCTGGAGCGCCTGGCCGACCTGATGATCCGCCGCGGTTCGGCGCGGGGCTGGCTCGGCGCCATGCCCGGCGTGTGCCCCCATGGCCCCCGGGAGGCGGCCGAGGCCGGTACCGCCGCGGGGCCGAGGTCCTGACCGCTTCCGCCGGTGCGCCGCGCGAGGCGGGGCGGCGGGCCGGACATTGCTGGGAGGAAGATCAGTGCAGCGCAGCGCGGGTCGGGGTGTCCTGATCCAGGTCGTGGTGTTCGTCGTCCTGCTCGGCGCGGTCGCGCTCGGCCTGACGTTCTGGTACCAAGGGCAGAACTACGTGAGCACCTCGGACGCCCAGGTCTCGGCGCCGATCGCGCCGATCGGCGCCCTGCTCGCCGGCACGCTCTCCACCTGGAGCGCCCAGGTCGGGCAGACGGTCTCGGCGGGCCAGGTGCTGGGCACTGTCGCTCCCGTGCAGACGGCGAGCGCCACCTCGCCGCGGGAGGTCGACATCGTGGCCCCGTTCGCCGGCACCGTGCTCGACGTGTCGGCCGTCGCGGGCGAGACGGTCGCCCCCGGCACGCCCCTCGCCTACCTGGGGGATCTCAGCCAGACGACCGTCACGGCGTACGTCAAGGAGACCCAGATCCGCAACGTGGCGCCGGGCCAGCGGGCGGACGTCACGGTCGACGCCCTGCCGGGGACGACCTTCACCGGGTCGGTGAGCCAGATCGGGCAGGCGACGGCCGCCACGTTCTCGCTCCTGCCGTCGGCGACGCAGAGCGGCGACTTCACCAAGGTGACCCAGGTCATCCCCGTGACCATCGCGCTCGGGGCGCCGGCGGGACAACTCCTTCCGGGGGAGAGCGCGGAGGTGCGCATCCACCTGCATTAGGCCCGCCGCGCGCGGGCCGGGCCGCCGCTCCGCGGAAGCGGTTCCGGTGGTCCCCGCGGCGGCGTCGGGCGGTGCCGGCACGCGGCCCGTGATCGAGGAGGCGGGAGCCATGGGGGCAGGGGCGGACGGGGCGCGTCCGCGCGGCCTTGGGTCCGGTGAGCAGCAGGGCGGCGGTCCGGCCGGGGCCGCGGGCGACGGGGGCGGACAGGGGCTGGGCGGGATGCCGGCGACCGCGGGCCGGGACGGCGGGCGTCCGGGACCGGCGGGAGGCCCCCGCGTCGCCGCTGGTTCCAACGGCTCGGC
>JAJYVV010000037.1 GCA_021791815.1 Bacillota bacterium
CCGGTGCGGCAGGGGGCGCTCCGGCGGCCGCGGCCGCCGCCTGCCCGCGGTCCAGTATAGCCGGGCGGGCGCCCCCGGGCCTGGAGGCGCCCGCCGACTTGAACCGAGCGCGGTGGCGCAGCGACATACGGGGTGGAGCGGCGCGGAGCGCCGCGGGGCCGCCCTCCGCCCCGGATCCCCGGGGGACCGGCAGCCTGGTCATGGTGCGGGATGGGGGGTGACGGCTGCGGGCGGCGCGGAGGCGGAACCCGCGGCGCATCCCGGTCCCCGCCCCGGGCCCGATGCGGGTCCCGATCCCGACGCGCTTCTCCTGCGGACGGTCGCGGCAGGTGACCCGCAGGCGTTCGCCGCCTTCTACGACCGGTGGGCCCCGCGCCTGTTCCGCTACTGCTCGGCGCACATGGGAGATCGCGAGGCCGCGGCGGACACGTGCCAGGAGGTGCTCATCGCCGCCTGGCGGGGCGCGGCGGGCTTTGCGGGGCGGGGCTCCGTCGCCGCCTGGCTGTTCGGCATCGCGCACCGCCGCGTCGCGGACGCCCTGCGTTCCGCGGCGCGCCGGGCCGGCCCCGCCGGACCGGGGGATGCACGGTGGGAGCTCGACCCGGCGGAGCACGACCCAGGCGCGGCGGGCGGACACGACATCCAGGCCGGCGGGGGCGCGGACCCCGTGGACCCGCGGGACGCCATGCGCGAGGCCGAGGTCCGCCTGGACGTCGGCGCCGGGCTCGCGCAGCTCCCGGCCGCGCACCGCGAGGTCCTCGTGCTGGCCTACGCGTTCGGCCTTTCCTGCGCGGAGATCGCGGCCGCGACGGGCGTGCCGGAGGGCACCGTGAAGAGCCGGCTGCACCACGCACGGCGCGGGCTGGCCCGGGAGGTGGAGGGCGCGTGACATGCGCCGAGGCGCTGGACCTGGCGCCGTGGTACCCGGGAGAGTGGCTGCGCCCGGAACTGCGCCTGCCGCTCGTACTGCACACGGTGGGCTGCGCGTCGTGTCGGTCGGCCCTGGTCGCGGCCCTCGCCGCGGCGGAGTCGGTCCGCGCCGCGGTCGCCGCGCTGCCCGGCCCGCCGGACCTGCTCCGCGAACGGTTCCTGGCCGCCGTCGCGCGGGAGCCCGGTGCTCCCCGCGGCACGGAGGCCCGGCGCCCGCCGCGGCCGGCGGCGGTGGCCGCCGAAGCCCGGGAGCGCCAGGCGGCGCGCCGGCGGCGGGCCGTGGCGGCCATGTGCGAGGTGCTGCCACCCGTCGCCAAGCTGGGGTTGGAGCCGTGGAGAATCCTGCCTCCGGCGGTGCGGGCCGTGGGCCGCCGGCGGCCGGCGGGCGCGTGAAGGAGCGCGGCCGACGGTCGGGACCGAAAGCCCGCGTGGGGAAACCGATCCGGACCCCGTCCCAGAGGGAATGGGAGGCGCGAAACGACGTGGCGAACCACGACATCCCGGTCGAGGAGATCGGCCAGCTGGTCCAGCAGTTCGGCGAGGTGTTCGCGGTCCTGGGGGACAAGGTGCCGGCGCTGCTGCGCGGGGTGATCGACATCCTGTACTCGCCCGAGGCCGGACGGCGCATCGGCCAGAGCGCCGGGGCCTTCTACAAGGAGCTCACCGAGGCGGGGATCCCGCCCGACCGCGCGCTGCAGCTCGCCGAGGCCTACCTGGCGCCGCTGCGGATGCTCAACTCGATGGTGCCCGGAGGCCAGCAGTGAGCGCGGGGTTGGCCGACGCGGGCGGCGCCGGGGAAACCGGCGTGTGGGGCGGCGCGGCCGTGTCCACCACCATCCACCGGGGGGCGGCCGGCGCCGGCTCCCGCGCCCCCCTCTGGTGGGCGATCGTCCGGCTCGCCGGCTGGGGCGCCGTGAGCCTTGGCGTGTCCCTCTGGTTCACGGCGCGAGTGCTCGCGTCCCTGACGGTCACGCTCCTCCGCACCCGCGGCGCCGAGGCGGCGTTCGGCCGGGCGCTGGGACAGGCCGGCCTGCCGGCCGAGGCCGTGGCGCGGCTGACCGACATCTACGGCGGACCCATCCGCCGCGTGCGGCAACTCGTCCGCATCGGGACATGGCTCCGGCGTGCTCGGGGATAGCGGCGGGCGCCCCCTGGCGACGCCACCCGCCCCGCGATGGACGGTGGCGTGCCCGGGGGCCCGCGCCCGCCGCTGAGACCCTAGCTCTTCCAGCCGCGCAGCGAGGGCCCGCTGCCACCGCTGGGCGGCGGCAAGCCGCCGTGCTCGGCGACAACGCCGCGGCCCTCGGGGCGGCGGCGGGGATGCGGTCGGTGCGGAGGCATCCAGGGTAGCGGCAGACAAGGCGAGGCCCCGGCCGCGATCCAGGATCTCCCCATCCCGCTGTGCGTGGATGCGGTCTGTGAGCCGGTGCGCCCCACCGCCTCCGCAGGATCCGCGCGGCGCCCTCCGCCTCGCCCTGCTCGCGCCCCTTGCGGCGCCCCTCCTCCTCCGACAACCGGACCGCCGAGCCACCGGGGGCATGGCCGTCAGCCGGTGTCCGCGCGGGCGAGCCGGCGAACCGGGAGACGGGCAAGCCGAAGCGCCGCCGGCGGCCTGGGCCGATGGGCAGGCCCGCCACTCCTCCGCGTCGTCCGCGGAGCGGGCGCCGAGGCCCGATGGCTGGCGCCCGCGGTGCGCCGGGCTTCGACCTTCGGCGTAAGTCCGGCCGTGGCGGCCCGCCCGCACGGCTCGGCGCATCTCATTGGGGAAGCGTCACGAGGCGGGCCTCCGGCTCCGCGCCCTCCACGAGGTCCACGATGGCGATGGTCGGCGCCCGTCCGCGCGGCTGCGTGGGCGATCCCGGGTTGACGAGCAGCACGCGGCGCTCCGCGGTGCGGCGGGCAATCATCGGCTGATGGCTGTGGCCGAAGACGACCACGTCCGCCGATGGGCAGGCGCGCGCCGCGCGCTCGGGCGTCGTGGACCCCGGGCCCAGGTGCCCGTGCACCAGACCCACGCGGAATCCGGCGAGGCCGAGTTCCAACCGGGGCGGAAGCCCCAACCCGGGCGGGTCGACATTCCCGGCCACCGCGTGGACGGGTGCCACGCGCCGCAGCCCCTCCAGGACCTCCCGGCAGGCGACGTCGCCCGCATGGAGGATGAGGTCGACCCCGGCCAGGCTCACAAGCAGCGGCGCCGGCAGCGCGATCGACGCGCCGCCCCGCCCAGCCACGAGATGCGTGTCCGAGATCAGCCCGAGCCGCATGCGGCTGTGCCTCCTCCACGTGCCGGGCGCCCAGGCCGGGCGCAGGTTCGTCTCTGGGTACCCGGTGGCGGCGGCCACGGGACGCGGGGACCGCCGGCCTGCCACCTCTCCGTCCAGATCGCCGACGGCATCAAGCGGGATGCGCCGGTCGAGGCCGCCACCGGCGGTGGCCTCCGCGTTCGACCCCTTCCACGCCGGACCAGATGACCGAAACGCGCGGAGGTCCATGGCGTGCAGGGCCTCGGACCTCAACGCGGCGTGTGACCAGAAGGGTGGTTCTCCAGCCTGATCTTTCCGTCGACGGTCGGCGGCCACCTCCACTCCGGCGAGGCGGACACGGGTCGTGCTGCGTTCGCCATCGTCTCCGCCCCCGGGCGCGGTGCGGATCACGACCCGGTCGCGGCGGACCACCACATCCCGCACCGCGAGCCGCAGCAGGTTCCGCCCTCCTCGGCGCCCGCGTCTCCGTCGCCGCCGCCGGCTTGCGGGGGCGCATGGGCTCCGCGGCGGGCATACGGAGCTGGCAGTCCTCGCCCTTCGGGGCGGGGTTGTGCAGCCAGGCCTGCACCGTCGTCGGCTGCCAGCGGGCGGAACCGCTTCGCGCCCGGCCGGGGCGACTGGATGCCGGGGGTGGCGTCACCGGTTCTCGCCGGATGGACGCGGCTGTCCGAGCCGCTTCCGCTGCGGGCACCGTGGCTGGACCGGCGATGGGAACATCGTGGCGGCCATGAGTCGGAAGCGGAAGTGGGACCGGACTTTCCGGTAGCCCACCGCGGAAGGGCGGAAGGCCGTTGAAGCAAGCCGCCGCCGGAAGGCGGGCGCAGCCGCAAGCCGAGAGGGCTCCCCGGAAACGGCGGGGGCCAACGTCGGACGGGCGCCGGATGCCCCTGCGGCCTGATGCCCTCGTGGGCCGATCCTGCGGTGGGGCTGTTTGCTCGCGGTGCGTGAGTGGCACAGGGACTTGCCCCGACAGGCGCCGCGCGACTCCGGGCCGGCGGTCCGTGGTCCTCAGGTGCCGGAAGCGGACCTCTATCCCCGGCAGGGGCGGCGTGCTGCATCCGTGGGCGGGCGATTCCGATGCGCGAGCGGTGCGCATCGGGGCCCGATGCCGCCGCAGGGCGGTCCCGGGGGCCCACCGCGGGCCCGCCCCTGCCCAGGGCCTCGGCCGGAGGTCCGGACGTCGGGCGCGGCGAAGGTCCCGAGGCCTGGGCCCCCAAGCCCTTCCCGCGATGCTGGCGGCCGCCGCCGGCCATGAATCGAGGGGACGGTGCGCGTTCGTGCGGGCCGACCGTGGACCCTGGCCCGAGAGCCGAGAGGGCGCCGTTTCGCTGACCTTCGACGACGGCATGGCCTCGCAGCTCGCCACCGCGGTCCCCACCCTGGAGCGCCACGGGCTCCGGGCCACCTTCTACCTCAATCCCCGCGGGGACGACTGGGCGGAACGCCTGGCCGTATGGAGAGCGGTCGCCGCCGCTGGCCACGAACTCGGCAACCACACCTGCGCCCATCCGTGCTCCCGGGCGTTCCCATGGGTGGTCCCGGGCGGGGCCCTGGAGGATATGACGCTCGAGGACATGGCCGCCGACCTGGATCGCGCCGAGGAACGTCTCTCCGTGCTCTCGGGGGTCCCCGCCGGGCGCTCGTTCGCATACCCCTGCTACCAGGACCAGGTCGGATTCGGCTCCAGCCGCCGAAGCTACGTTCCGCTGGTGGCCGAGCGCTTCATCGCCGGCCGCGCGCGGGGCGAGCGCGCCAACGATCCCCTCCGCTGCGACCGGCACCACCTGTGGAGTTTCCCGTGCGAGCGGGCGGGGGCGGCCGAGATGATCGGCCTGTGCGAGTTGGGCGCCGCCGAAGGCGCGTGGACCATCCTGACCCTGCACGGGATCCAGGAGGGGGCCCTCTCGGTGCAGGAGGCCGACCTCGCCGCGCTGTGCGCACACCTTGGGCGGGCCAGGGCGCGGCTCTGGACCGCCCCCGTGGCGGAGGTGGCCGCGCGCCTGGCCGCCTGGCGGGCGGCCGGGGCCCCGCGCGACGCCCGGCGGGCCGAGGCGCGCTGAAGCCTGGGCGGGGCCCCCCGTGCCCGGGCGCCCTCTCGGCACGGGCGGGGGCGGGTGCCCGACCCCGCCGTACGGGACGGGAAGGCGGCCGTGCGAAGGGAGGGCAGCCGCGTGGACCGCCCCACGCCCACCGCCCCGGGTCCGCCCGCCGTCGGGGAGCCCGGTGCGGTCGACTCCACGGCCCGTGGCGTTCTCGCGCCGGCCCGGGACGGGCCGGCGTTCCGTGGGACCGGGCCGTTGGCCAGGGCGCTGCTGCTCCTCGTGGGCCTCATCACCTTCGCCACCGGCGGAGGCCGGCCCGGGTCGCCGCTGCAGTGGCCCGCGGTCGCGCTTGTGGTCGGCCTGCCCCTGTGGTGGGCCCGCCGGTCGGGCCGGAGCCCAGCCGCGCCTCCCACCTGGGCCCTCGCCGCATTCCTCGCCGCGGCCGCCGCGGTCCTCGTGCTCCAGCCGAAAGCGGGCGCGTCCGTCGTTCTGATCGTGATGGGCACGTCCTTCGGCATCCAACAGCTCGGCGACCGTCCCGCGGTGGCCTTCGGCGCCTCCAGCCTCCTGCTCGTGCTGGCGGCGAGCCTGCGTGAACGCCTGGCGCTCGGCAGCGACAACGGCATCCTCACGGCGCTGGTGGCCTACGCCGTGGCCTTCGGCGCGCTCATCGCGTCGCGGCAGCGGCAACGGCGGGTGGCCGAGACCGAGCGGCTGCTCCGCGAGCTGGCGGCGGAGCACGCCCGGCTGGAGGAAGCGCACGCCGCGCTCGCCCAGCACGCCCGCAACGTCGCGGCCCTCGCCGCCTCGGAGGAGCGCAACCGGATCGCGCGCGAGATCCACGACGTCCTGGCCCACGCGCTGACCGCGATGGTCGTGCAGGCGGAGGCCGCGGCGGTGCGGCTGCGCGTGGATCCGGGCGGCGCGGGCGAGCAGGTCCGGGCCGTGGCCGACCTGGCCCGTCAGGCCCTGCAGGAGGCCCGGTTGTCGGTCGCCGCGATCCGCGCCGATCCGGGGGCGGCCGGCCTGGACGCCCTGCGGCGCCTGTGCGACGACGCCGAGCGCTGGAGCGGCATGCGCTGCGTCTTCACGGTGGAGGGCCCCGAGCGGCCGCTGCCGGCTGCGGCGGCCCTCGCCGCCTACCGGATCCTGCAGGAGGCCCTCACCAACGCGCGCCGTCACGGCGTGGCGCGGCAGGTGGACGTGGTGGTCTCGTTTCCGTCGGGCGGCCTGGTCCTCGCCGTGGCCGACGACGGGGGGGCGGAGCAGGGGGCGGCCCGCGATGGAAGCATCGGCGCGACCGTCCGGCGGGCCGCTGGCGACCCGGAGGCGGGGATGCGCGCGGGAAGCGCGGACGCCGCCGGGCGGGAAGCGGGGCCCCTGCCGGGGTCCGGTCTGCGCGGGATGCGGGAACGGGCCGAGGCGCTCGGCGGCAGGCTGGAGGCCCGCCCCACGCCCGGCGGGCCGGGCTTCGTGGTCCGCGCCTTCCTGCCGTTGCCGGATGCCTCCGCGATGGCCGAGGAGTCCGGGCCGCCCGCAGGGCCGACGGAGCGCGGCGCGCCGGACCCTGCGGACCCCGCCGTCCGTCCGGGCCCGGCCGCGGCGGGCCGCCCGCGCGGAAGGTCCGCCGGGCAGCGGGAGCCCGCGCCCCGGCCCGCCCGCCGCGGAGGCGCGCCATGATCCGCGTGCTCCTCGCCGACGACCAGGCGCTCCTCGTCGACGGCCTGCGGGTCATTCTCGGGGCCGAGCCGGACATCGAGGTGATCGGCGCGGCGCGGGACGGCGACGAAGCCGTGGCGCTGGCCATCCGCCATCGGCCGGACATCGTGCTGTGCGACCTGCGCATGCCGGGCACGGACGGCGTGGAGGCCACCCGCCGCATCGTCGCCCGGTTGCCCGAGACGCGGGTGGTCGTCCTCACGACGTACGACCACGACGACCTGGTCCTCCGGGCCCTGCAGGCCGGGGCTGCGGCATACCTGCTCAAGGACCTGCCCGCCCAGGAGCTGGTGCACGCCGTCCGTGCCGTCGTGGCGGGACAGACGATCCTGCAGCCGGCCGCCGCGCGACGGATCGTGACGGCGCTCAGCCGCGCGGGCGGGCAGGCGCCGCCCGCACCCGAGCCGGGCGCCCCGGCGCCGCCCGAGCACCTGACGGAGCGCGAGCGCGAGGTGCTGCGCCTGATGGCGGAGGGCAGGCGCAACCGGGACATCGCCGCGCAACTGGTGGTGAGCGAGGCGACCGTGAAGACGCACGTGAACAACATCTTCTCCAAGCTCGGGTGCCGCGACCGGGCCGAGGCCATCGTCCGGGCCATGGCGCTCGGTCTGGTGCGCGCCCCGCGGCCGTAGGGGCCGCCGGCCGGCCGCGGGGGCGACCGCCCGGGCGGCGTTCACAGCCGCACCGCGGGCAGCACGGCCCCGAGGCCGAGCCCCAAGACATAGAGCCATCCGAAGATCCGGTTGTGGACGAGACAGGCGCGGTGGTACCAGAGCGGCCAGCCGACGTACCCGGACGGAGGTGTGAGCGGCCGAGGCCGCCCCAGGAGCGACTGCGCACGGATGGCGCTGGGGAGCGCCGCCGCCACGAGGCCGCAGAACGGCGTGGCACCGCCCCAGGCGATCAGCGCCACCACCGCCGCGTACATGAGCGCCAGGAGGCCGCGGTTCAGATTCCGCGCCGTGGCTTCGCCCAGGGCGACCGGCAGGGTGGCGTTGCCGTGCCGCGCGTCGAAGGCCAACTGGTCGATGTGCTTCCCGACGAGGATGGACATCACCCCGAGGCCGTAGGGCACCGAAGCCAGGAACGCCATCGGGGAGATGCGGCCGGCGATCATGGCGTACCCGCCGCCAACCATCAGCGGACCCCAGACGATGAACGCCGCCACCTCGCCCAGCCCGATGGACTTGAGGGGAACGGGGGCGGCGTCGTAGAGATACAGCAGCGCGAGGCCCACGGTGGCGAGAAGGACGGCCAACCAGCCGCGCGATACCACGAAGTACGCGGCGATGGCGCCCGCGACGCCGGCCAGGATCAGCAGCCCCGTGCCCAGGGTCCGCGCGTCGAGCACACCGCTGGCCAGGGGATGCACCGTATAGCGCATCCGGGGCGAGTCCGGGGTGTCGTGGCCGCGGCGGTAGCCGAAGTAGTCGTTGGACAGGTTGCTGATCATGTGGAGGGCCACGAACGCGACCAGGATCAGGACGAACGGAGCGAGGTGGAACCGGTGGTCCCGAGCGGCCAGGAAGCCGGCGAGCAGCGCCCCCTGCACGGAGATCACCAGAATGACGCTGCGGGCGGAATAGAGGAACCTGGACACCGCGTCGAGTCGCCGCACGCTCTCCGCGTCGGGCCGGTAGAACCCCGTGAAGGCCGCCAGCCACAGCACCAGCGCGCTCCGCGGGTGCGCCATGGCGCGAGCCGGAACGGCAGCCATCATGATCACCTCGGTGTGGCGGCGGTTCCGGATCCGTTCCGCGGCCCGCATGCGAGCCGCGCGAGCCGGGAGGCCGGAGCCGGCAGGGCCCCTCCCCGACGGGCCGGGGCCCTGCCGCCGGTTCTCAGGCCTGGCCGGCGTGGGGGGCGTCCGCGGTGTGCTCGAAGGCCGAGCCAGGCTTCCAGGGCGTGCCCAGCACCGGGAGGATGAAGCGGTCGGCGCCGTAGTAGCCGGCGACCCGCCAGGCCAGGACCAGGAACAGTCCGAGCACGAAGAGGACCGGGTTCACGCTGGTCGAGCCCGCCAGCATGTAGTTCATGTTCATGAAGCACCCGAAGAACGCCGCGACGCCCGTCACCGCTCCGAGGATGAGCGCCACGCCGACCGCCAACTCGCCAAACGCCACCATGTACGAGAAGACGACCAGGTGGTGCATCACGAAGTCCTTGAGGAACGTCGCGTACCAGCCCTGCACGGCCGGATTGGACCCGCCGGTCTTGGCGATGGCGCCCTTGAGGAACCCGGCGAGGCCCGTTCCCGCCTGGGCGCCGGTCCAGGCCGCCTGGCCCAGCTTGTCGGCCGCGGCCTTGATCCACTCGTACCCGACATACACGCGCACGAGCAGCCACAGCCATGCGATGCGCCGGTCCGCGAACGCGAAGCGGGAGATGCGGGGCTCGGGGATCTCGGTGGGCAGATGCCGGGTCTCCTGGGCCGCCATCGGGAGCCACCTCCGTGCGAATCGCCGGCACCATTGTCGCGCGGGGGCCAGGGGCGGCCATCGTCCGCCCCGCCCAAAGGGCACGGGCCGAACGACGCGCCCGCGGCGGTCCATTCGGGTCCCGGGAACGGCGACGGCCCCGGCCGGGGACCGTCCCCCCAGCCGGGGCCGCCACGGGAGCGCGCTCCGCATCAGGCATGGGCGGGTGCGCGGGAGGGCGCGCGATCCGGGACAGCCGCGAGGCGCCCGACCGGCGCGGTGGCGGAGCGGCCCACGTGCCGCGGCGGCAGCCAGTCCGTGCGCCCGACGATGGCCCCGCTGACGGCGGCCCCGGATGCCACCGCGGCGTCGAGGACGGCGTCGACCACCTCGGCGTGGGCCCCGACGCGGCTGCCGCCCAACAGCACGGAGCGCGCGACGGTCGCGCCGGCGCCGACGGATGCCCCGTCCCCCACATACACGGGTCCCAGCAGGCGCGCGCGCGGCCCGATCGTCACGCCCTGCCCGAAGACCGCCGGCCCCACCACCTCGGCGCCGGCGCCGAGCCGGGCCGGCGCCCCCGGCGGCGCGGCGGACCACGGCCACTGGCCCGAGATCGCCTCCAGGTGGATGTCGCGATAGGCTTCGGCGGTACCGATGTCGCGCCAGTAGCGGAGGCCCGGGGCCACGGCCAGCCGCGCCCCGCGGTGGAGCAGGCGGGGAAAGACGTCCTGCGCGAAATCCACCGGACCGTGCGCGGGGCTCTCGGCGAGGGCCGCGCGTTCGAGCAGGTAGCAGCCCGTGCTGACGACCAGGCCGGGAAGGAGCTCGTCCAGCCCCGGCTTCTCCACGAAGCCGTCCACTCGCCCGCCGTGGGCGGCGATCACCCCGAAGCGCAGCCGCCCGGCGGGGGGCGCCGCGCAGATGGTCGCGTCCGCCAGCGCGGCGCGGTGGGCCGCGACCAAGGCGTTCAGGTCGAGGTCCAGCACCGAGTCGCCCGACACCACCAGGAACGGCGTGCGGAGCTCGGGGAGCAGGTCCGCCACGGCGCCCGCCGTGCCGCGCACGCTGCCCTCCTGGACCACTTGCACGCGCAGCGGCAGCCGGGCCGACCGGACGAACTCGGCGATGGCGGCGCCCATGTAGCCGGCGGTGACGAACGCCTCCTCGACGCCCCGGCTGTGCAGATGGAGGAGCAGGTGGCCCAGGAGCGGCCGTCCGAGCACGGGGACCAGCGGCTTGGGCGTGCGTGCCGTCAGCGGGTGCAGCCGCTGCCCGCGACCACCGGCGAGAACCACCGCCTGCATCTCGGGTGCCTCCCTTGCTCCGGACGGATCGCCGTCCGGGCCGCCACCCGGCGCCGGGCGCCCTTCGTGCCCCACTCCGGGCGCCGCAGCCCCCTACCGCCGTCCGGCGTCACCTGTGCCGCGGGCGCGCCGCGCGGGAGCCCGCAAGGGGTCCGCCATACAGGGGAGCGAGCACGCAGAGGTTGCCCGGGCCGGCGGTGATGATGGCGAGGCCCGCCGGGGCCAGAAGGAGCCACCACCCGCCCGCGGCCGCGCCGAGCAGCCCGAGCACCAGCCCGGCCGCCACCCGCAGGCCGCGCCCCACGCCGCCCGCAAGGAACTCGACCACGCCCACGGCACCCCGCCCCTTCCGCAGTCGGGCGGCCCCTCACCGCCCCTGCGGCGCCGATTCTGGCATGGTGGGCCTGCCGGGGACCACGGGCGAACGGACGGCCCACCCGGCCCCGCCGTGCCGCCCTTGGGCCGCGACCGCAGCCGCCTCGCCGGGAGGAGCGCCACCCGCACCCCCGAATCGGGAGCCCGGCGCGCGTCCAGGCCGCCCGTCGCTCGGGGGCCCGCACTCCCGGCCCATCCGCCGCGGGAAGGGGACCCGCCGCGATGCTGATCGACACCCACGCGCACCTGGGCCGCCTGCGGCATAACGACCAAGGCCTCACGCCGGAGGCCCTGCTCCGCCGGATGGACGAGGGCGGGATCGACCGGGCCGTCGTCCTCGCGGTGGAGAGCCCCGAGGAACTGGACTACTACGTACCCACGGCCCAGGTGCTGCGGTGGTGCGCGTGCTGCCCCGACCGCCTGATCCCGTTCTGCGCGTGCGACCCGCGCCACCGCTACCCGGGGCGGTTCGATCCCTTCCCTGTGCTCGCCGAGCACGTGGCCGCGGGATGCCGGGGCTTCGGCGAGAACCTCTGCGGCCTCCCGATCGACGACCCGATGCAGCGGCGGGTGTATGACGCGTGCGCGCGCCTCGGCCTGCCCGTGCTCCTGCACATCGACCACCACATCAACCGCGACGGCCCGGGGCTGCCGGGCCTCGAACGCCTCCTGCGCGACCATCCCGGCGTGACCTTCATCGGGCACGGCCCCCACTTCTGGCGCGAGATCTCCGGGGACGTCGACCCGGCGGGCCCGGCCTACCCCGCCGGGTCCGTCGCGCCCGGCGGTCGCGTCGCGGCGCTGTTGGAGGCCTATCCGAACCTGATGGCCGACCTGTCCGCGGGCTCCGGCCACAACGCCCTGGCGCGCGACCCCGCGCACGCCGTGGCCTTCCTGGAGGCCCATGCCGACCGGATCCTCTTCGCCACGGACGTCCTCGCCGAGGACCAGGACCTGCCCATCATCGAACTGTTTCGGACGCTGCCGCTGTCGGAGGCGAGCCGCGAGGCGATCGCGTGGCGCAACGCGACGCGGGTGCTCCGGCTGTGACGCGGACGGCGGGGCGCATCGCGCCCAGGACGGGGGGACCGGACGTGGCGGCCCGGGACGCGCTGGCCGCGGACGGCGGGGCGCCCGTCCGCACCAGGCCGTACCCGCCTGCCCTTCCGCCCATTGAGCCCGAGGATGCCGAGGCCGTGGCCGCCGTCGTGCGCTCCGGCCAACTCTGGCGCCACGGGGGTCGGCAGGTGCGGGAACTGGAGGCGGCGTTCGCGCTCGCGCACGGGCTGGCCCCGGCGCACGCGGTGGCGTCGACCTCCGGCACCGCGGCCCTCCATCTCGCCGTCGGCGCGATCGACCCCGAGCCCGGCGACGAGATCATCGCGCCACCGATCACCGACTTTGGGACGATCATCCCCATCCTGGCGCAGAACGCGATCCCCGTGTTCGCCGACGTCCGGCCCGACACATGGTGCATCGACCCGGAGGACGTGGCGCGCCGGATCTCGCCGCGCACCCGGGCCATCGTCGCGGTGCATCTCTTCGGCCGCCCGTGCGAGCTCGGGCCGCTGCGACAGATCGCGTCGGCCCACGGCCTGGCCCTGGTGGAAGACTGCGCGCAGGCCATCCTCGCCGAGCACGAGGGCCGGCCCGTCGGCACGTGGGGCGATTTCGGGTGCTTCAGCCTGCAGCAGAGCAAGCACATCACGGCAGGCGAGGGCGGTTTGACGCTCGTTCGCGACGGGGCCCACGCGGCCCGGGCCCGCCTCTTCGCGGACAAGGGCTGGCCGCGCGAGGGCGCGGTGCGCACCCACGTCCAGTTCGGCATGAACTATCGGATGACGGAGATGCAGGGCGCCGTGGCGCGGGCGCAGCTCCCCCGGCTCCCGGCCCTCCTCGCCCGGCGGCGGGCCCTGGCCGCCCGCCTCGACGCGGCCCTGGCGCAAGCGATGGGCATCGTGGTGCCGCCGCTCCCGGCTGGCTCGCAATCCTCGTACTGGCAGTACGCGTGGAGCGTGCCCGCCCGGGCGGCCGAGTTCGCGGCGGCGGCCCGGGCCGAAGGCGTGCCGGTGGCGAGCGGCTACGTCACCCCGCTGTATCTCGTGCCGGCGCTGCGGGAGCGCCGCGCATACGGCGGCTCCGCGTTCCCGTGGGGATCGCCGTACGCGCGGCCGCAGCCGCCATTCGAGCCCGGGCTGTGCCCGGCCGCCGAGACCATGGCGGACCGGCTCTGCTACGTGACGCTGCACCAGGGATGGTCGGACGAGGATGCCGACGACCTGGGCCGGGCCGTGCGGAAGGTGGCGCGGGCCTTCGTCCGGCGTGGCTGGTGGGGCGAACCGCGCGGCCCCTCGGCCTGACGCGCGGCGCCGGCCGGAGCGGCGGCGGTCCGTGCGGGGATCATGGCGGCGACCTCGACCACGACGTGGAGCCGCACGCATCCCGGACACGCCCGGCGCGTCCCCGGGCCGCGCAGATCCTCGCCGCCCGGACCGGCCGGGCGGCCGCCGCACCGTCGTCGCTGCGTCACGGTGCCCGTGGCCCGGCATCCCCTTCCGTCATGCCGGACCCTCGCCCCGTCGGCGAGCCCCGTCGGACTTGGCAGGAATTCCCTCGCTAGCGTCCAACCCCTCCACGGCACCGACGCAGATCAGGCGTGGTCACGCGAGCGTCATGCCTGGCGCCTGACCGGAGGCCCAGTTGCCCGTGCCGCCCATCGGCGCTTGTAGGGGAGACCATCCTAGTCGGTCCCGCGGGCCCGACCCTGCGCCACGGCGAGCGCCGGCCTTCAGCGAATGGATGCTTCGTCCGCCCGGAACGCGCGGGCGTGGCGCGCGGGGCTGCGGCGGACGGATCACTGCACGGACGCGGACGGGAGGCCCCCCGGTGGCAGGCATGAACACCCCTGCGCTGCGCGCCCTGCTGGAGTCCACCGCGGCCGCGACTCCAGACGAGTTCCCCGAGAAGGTCCTCGCCGCCCTTCACCGACTCATCCCCTGTTCCCACCTGGGGTATAACGAGGTCGACGTGCGCCACCGGCGCGCTGTCGTCGTGACGTGCCCCAGCTCGGCGATCCCGGCGCCCCTCCTGGCCCAATTCGCCTCGCTGGCGCACCAGCACCCGGTGATCCAGCACTTCCTCGCCACGGGAGATCCACGTACGCACGGCATCTCGGACTTCTTGGACAAGCGGACCTTTCACCGCCTGGACCTGTACGGAGACTTCTTTCGACCGCTGGGTGTGGAGCACCAACTCGCCGTGAATCTGCAGGTCGGCGCCGACACGGTCATCGGCATCGCCTTGAACCGGGGCGCATCCGGCTTCTCCGACCACGACCGTGTCCTGCTCGACGTGGTCCGGCCTCACCTCGCCTGGGCCCACGCGCAGGGACGGGGGCGGCGCCTCGGCGAGGCCCTCCTCGGGGGCGAGGCAACGGCGCCGGGCGCGGGCGGGCGCGCTGCATCCGCGCTCGCCCTGGACGGTGCGCGGCGGGTGCGCCGCGCCACGTCGGGGGCCCGCCGCTGCGTGGAAGCCTGTCTGGGAATGCCGGTCCTAGACGGCCAGCACCTGCCCGAGCCGCTGGACGCGTGGGTCCGCGCCTCCCTGGCCGCATACCCGAAGGCCCCTCCGGACGGCGCGTGCGCGCTGCCGCTGCCCGACGGCGTCCTGCGGGTGTTCTGCGCCGTCGAGGATGCGGGTCCCCAGGCGGGGTGCATCCTCATCCTCTTCGAGCAGCGGCGCACCGCGCCGGACCCCGGTGCGCGCCTGACGGCCCGCGAGCGCGACGTGCTGGCCGTGTTGGCGGAGGGCATGTCGACCCGCGAGGCGGCGGACCGGCTGGGGATCGCGCGGGGCACGTTGTACAAGCACTTGGAGAACGCCTACGCGAAACTCGGCGTCCACAGTCGGACCGCCGCGCTGAGGGCCGTACCCCCATACGCCGCATCCCCCGAACGCTGACCGCGGCTACGCCTGGCGCCCGGTCCACGCCCGCAGTCTCGCCAAACCGTCCGGGTTGCCACCGCAGCAGGAAGATACGCAAGGTTACGTATCGCCCGTGCGCGCCCACCCCCCTACAATCCAGGCTGGACGGGCCGGACAACGCGGACGTGCGGACGCGACTGTCGGACCGGTGCGTCCGCGATCCAGGGAGGGTGGCGGCGTGGCGGAGCGGTGCGCGTGGCGCCTCCGGGCACGGAACGCGCGGCGGGAGCTCCTCGAGTCGCGAAGGTTCACCCGAAAGGGTCGTGACCACGGCGGCCGGGCCCGCCGCCAGGTGTCGCTGGCCCCAGGTCGGGGGCCAGGCGGCGGGGCCCGCGCGGTGCTCTCCATCCTCGTCGCCTGCGGCGTCGCAGCCGCGACGCCCTTGCCGAGCGCGGCCGCCGCGCTGGCATCGCCCGGAACCGCCGGCCCCGGCGCCGTTCCCGGGCCGGCCGATCCCCCTGCCCCCGGCCCGACTGCCATCACAGACTGCACCGACGACAGCCAGTTGCAGGCCGACGCCGCCGCCGGGGGCAGGTACGGGTTTGAGTGCTCCGGAACGATCCAGCTGACCGGACCGCTCATCGTGACGCACGACTTCTTCCTCGACGGCGGTGGCAACAAGGTCAGGATCCAAGGGCCGCTCCTGACGGGCAGCGGCCCGTACTGCCAAACAGGCTACGGCAACTTTCAGCCTTTGAGCGCCTGCTTCAGGCTCTTTGACGTTCAGGGCGGCCACGTCTCGCTGTCGGGCCTGACCCTCGCCGGCGGCGTCGTCACGACCGTAGGTGCGACTGGCACGAATGGGACCACGGGGCCCCCGCCGCAGGACAACGCGTCCTGCGGCGGCGACGGAACCAACGGCGGCCCGGCAGGCGGCGCTCCCCCGCCGGCGCAGGGTGGCGGCATCTTCGTGGGGTCCGGTGCGTTCCTGACGCTCGTCGACGACCAGTTCTTCAACATGGTGGCGAAGAGCATCGGCGGGAGTGGCGGGACCGGAGGGTATGGGGGCGACTGCGGCAGCGGCGACACCGGCGGCAACGGCGGCAACGGCGGCAACGGGGGCCCTTCCGGTGACGCGCAGGGCGGCGCCGTCTACGTCAGTCCGGGCGCAACGCTGCTCGCCGAGAGCGTTGACTTCTGGAGCAGCACGGCATCGACAGAGGGCGGCGGAGGCGGGTTTGGAGGCCTCCCCGGGAACAGTGAGTATGCCGGCGTCGCTGGCAACGGCGGCACCGGGGGCGATGCGGGTACCGCCCTGGGTGGCGCGCTCTTTAGCGCGGGCACCCTCACGCTCGTCAACGTGAACTTCTTCAACGACTCAGCTTCCAGCCTGGGGGGCATGGGCGGAGAAGGCGGCAACGGCCCCGATGAGACGTTGTGTGGTAGGGCCGGCTGCGACGACTTCGCGTCCCCGGGTTCGAACGGCAGGGTGGCCGGCAACGGCGGGGACGGCGGCAACGGCGGCACTGCGGAGGGCGGAGCGCTATACACGACCTTGGCGTCGGCCCTGGCCTGTGCAGCGTTCGACGGCGATTCGGTTTCGAGCCCGAGCGGCTACGGCGGCCCCGAGGGGGTCTTCCCTGCCCAGTATCCCCATCCCACCTATACGGGCACACCCGGAGCGCCGGGCGCCCCGGGCACTGCATCCGGACCGGACGTCGTCGGGCCCACCGTCGCGTCGGGGAATTGTCTGGTCGTCACCGACTCGGGCGACGCGCCCGAGGCCGCCGACGCCTCGGCGGGACAGTGTCAGTCGACCCAGGGCACGTGCACGCTGCGGGCGGCGATCCAGGTGGCGGACGCCTCGGGGAGTCCCCAGACGATCACCTTCGACATCCCGGGCCAGGCGGGGATGCCGCAGATCCGCCCGGCCTCTCCGCTGCCGGCGGTGACCGTGCCTGTGACGATCGACGGGACGACCCAACCGGGGACGGTGTCGGGACAACCGGGGATCCGCCTGGACGGGTCGGGGTCGTCCGCGGGTTCGGCTGGCGCGGGTCTGGAACTGGACGGTGCGGATTCGGTGCTCCGGGGCCTGGACGTGACGGGCTTCGGCGGCGACGGGGTGCTGCTGGGCGGCGCCGGCTCCTCGGTGGTAGGGAGCTGGCTGGGCGTGGCGCCCGCCGGGGGTGGGGGCTACGCGGCGGCCGGCAATGGGACCGGGGTCGAGGTCGCCGCGGCGAACGCCGTCGTCGGCGGGACCAGCCCCGGGGCGGGCGACGTGATCTCGGGCAACGGCTCGTCCGCCGGCCTGCAGCAGTTCGAGCAGGGCGTGCAGGGCAAGGTCCAGGCGGGCGCCGATCTGTCCCAGTTCGGTGTGGGCGTGCTGGTCCGGGCGGGAGGGACGTCCGGGCTGCGCATCCAGGGTGACTGGATCGGTCCGGCGCCGGACGGCGGCGACCTGGCGGGCGGATTCAGCAATCTGGTCGGGGTCCTGGCGGTGCCCGGCGGCCCGGTGACCGACGTCTCGATCGGCGGGCCGGGCGCCGCCGGCAACGTGATCTCCGGGGACGGTATCGGGGTGCAAGTGGACGGCGCGGGCGGCGGAACACTCAGCGGGGTGACCATCGAGGGCAACCTGATCGGGCCGCACCCGGACGGCACCGCCTCGGCCAACGACCCATCCGACGGGTTCGGCGTGCTGGCGGCGGGGCCGATCGCCGGGCTGCAGATCGGCGCACACGGGGCGGGCAACACGATCCAGGGCGACATCATCGGCCTGGACGTCGCCGACACGACGGGGTCGAGCGTGCAGGACAACACCATCGGGACCGACGCCGGGGCGGCGGGCGCGTACGCCAGCCCGTTGGGCCTGCACGACCTGATCGGGTCCATCCTCTCCGATACCGTCGGCGCCACCTTCGCGCAGAACCAGGTGCTCGGGGACGCGGCCGGCGTCGCGCTGATCGGCCCGAACAGCGGTCAGAACACCGTGGCGAACAACGTGATCGGCCGAGCCGAGGACATCGGCATCCCGTTCGGCAGCCTGCAGCTCGACAACGAGGGCGCCGTGATCGGCCTCCTGCTGTCCGGGGGCCACGAGCAGTCGGTCGAGGCGAACCGGTTCTATGACGACGCGGTGGGGACGCTGGCGATCGGCTCCTCCCAGCTGACCGCGCAGTCGAATCTCTACTCGACCGACGGCGCGGGCCTCGTCGACGCCAACGGGGCGCAGGACACCGTCGGCGGCGCCGGCGCGGGCAACACGTTCCTCCGCGGCGGCTTTGGTCTGGTCCTGTCCTCGGGCTACCCCGACTCGCAACAGGCGGCGAGCGCCGGCGCGATCGGCGGCGTCCTGGATGCGGCGCAGTTGCGCCAGCCGTTCTCCCAGCCGGGGGCGCAGCAGGAGTACGGCGCGCTGGGCGCCGTCGGCGGCCAGACCGTCGGCCCCGGATTGGTGCAGGTGCCCGCGGGTACCGCCGGCGGCGACGTCATGCAGGGGAACTGGATCGGCACCGACGCCTCCGGCACGCCCGGGGAGGGCAACGTGGTCGGCGCGCTGATCGACGGTGCCGTCAGCGGGGCGCTGTTCGGCGGCACCCAGCCCGGCGAGGGCAACACGGTCACCGGCAACGGCAACGCGGGCCTGATCATCGCGGGCAGCCCGCCGCTGTTGGATCCGGCGGTGGGCGTGCTGTCGAACGTGTTCGCGGGCAACGGGACCAACCCGGAGGGCGCCTCCGCAGTGAGCGGGTTGGGGCTGGACCTCGCGACGTCCTCTGCGTCCGGAGCCCCGGTGCCGGGCGAGGGCCTGGGGCCGGACCAGAACACCGCCAACCCGGGCCAGGGCGCCAACGGGCTCCAGAACTACCCGGTCCTGACGTCGGCCGGCGTCAGCGGCGGCGAGTTGCAGGTGCAGGGGACGCTGACCTCCGCGCCGGATGCGCCCTACGTCGTCCAGCTCTTCGCGAGCGCGGCCTGCAACCCGTCCGGCTACGGGGAAGGCCAGCAACTGCTCGGCACGGTCGACGTGACCACCGACGCCCAGGGTTCGGCCCCCGTGGACCTGACCGTACCTCCCCCAGCCGGTTCGTTCCTCACCGCGACGGCCACGGGCGGCACCGCCGTGGCCCCGGTGGCCACGAGCGAATTCTCGCCCTGCCTGCAGGTCGGGGGCCCCGCCATCATCTCGCTCAGCCCGACCTCGTCGGGACCCGGCGGCGGCGGCACGGTCACGATCACCGGCTCCGGCTTTGGAGGCGGGGACACGGTCTGGTTCTACCCCGCCCACGGCCAGGGCGCCGGGGCGGCCGCGACGGACGTCCAGGTGGCCTCCGGCACCCAGATCACGGCCACGATCCCCGCCGAGACGCCGGACATGGGCGCGGCCGGGGCGCAGGCCGTCGTCGAGGTCTGCGCCCCGGCCGGGGGATCGTCCCCGACCTGCTCGAACAAGGAGCCCTTCACCTACGGGCTGCAGATCGTCGCCCTCAGCCCGGCCTCCTCGGGACCCGGCGGCGGCGGCACTGTCACGATCACCGGCTCCGGCTTCGGCGGCGGAGACACGGTCTGGTTCTACCCCGCCCAAGGTCAGGGGAGCGGCGCGGCCGCGACGGACGTGCAGGTGCTCTCGGATGGCGAGATCACGGCGACGATCCCCGCCTCGACGCCGGACATGGCCGCGGGCGGCGGCCAGGCCGTCGTCGAGGTCTGCGCCGCGGCCGGAGGGTCATCCCCGATTTGCTCGAACCAGGAGCCCTTCGCCTACGGCTTCGCATACAAGCTGGACATCACCTCGCTCAGCCCGACCTCGTCGGGACCCGGCGGCGGCGACACCGTCACGATTGCCGGCTCCGGCTTCGCCGCCGGGAACACGGTCTGGTTCTATCCCGCCCAGGGTCACGGGACCGGCGCCGCCGCGACGAACGTGGAGGTGGCCTCCGGAACGCAGATCACGGCCACCATCCCGGCCGAGACCCGAGACATCGCCGCGGGCGGCGGGCTGGCCGCCGTCGAGGTCTGCGTCCCGGGCGGAGGTTCCCCCCCGCCTTGCTCGAACCAGGAGCCGTTCGCCTACGCGCCCGTGGCGGGCCTCGGCGCCCCGCTCCCCTTCGTCTATGACTCGATCACGGGCCTGACCTTGAGCACGCTGCCCGGCCTTGCCCCGGGGTCGTCGCTGTCGGTGCCGCCGGGAGCGCTGCCGGCCGGGACCACGATCGACGTGTATCCGGTCGACGACGGCCCGGCGCTGCAGGAGCAGCTGCCCCCCGGCCAGAGCTATGTCGCGGGCGTCGCGGTGACGTGGCTGGACCCGAACGGCCTCAGCCCGATGGCCGGCGAGCCCATCCGCCTGACCATTGCGGCCGCTGCCATCCGCCCTGGCGACGCCGTCTATGTGGTGACGCCGTCCGGCCCCCAGCCGCAACAGGCCGTGGTGTCGAACGGCCAGGCCGTCGTCACCTTCAGCCAGGATCCCGTCTTCGTGGTCGGCCAGCCCGCCTCGCAGGGCTCCGTGCCGACGCTCGATACCCTCACGCCGGCCTCGGGACCGGTGGGCGTGGCCCTCACGCTGAGCGGCAGCGGCTTCGGCACCGTGCCGGGCTCCGTCTATTTCACGCAGGGCGCGACCCAGGTGCTCCGGCCATCCTCGCTCTGGACCGACGTGGAAGTGGCCGCGAGCGTCCCTCCCGGGCTGGCGCCGGGCAGCGTCTCGGTCGCCGTCTACAACGCCGCTACGGGCCTCCTCAGCTCCAGCCTGCCGTTCGCCGTGTCCGGCGCCGTCACGCTGGCCCTCGGTCCGGCGAGCGTGATCGCCGGGGGCCAGACCACGGTGAGCGGCGCCGTCTACGGCGCCTCGGGCACCCCGGTCGTCGGCACGACCGTGACCCTCTCCGACGGCGGCCGGGGCGGGCGCTTCGACGATCCGGCCCCCGTGACCACCGCTGGCGGCGCCTTCCGCGCCACGTACACCGCGCCGGAGACGCCCGGCACCGTCACGGTGACGGCCGCCTCGGCCGGCACGGCGCCGCCGGCCTCCGGCGTCCTGACGGTGCTCAACCCTGGCGTCTCGGTGAGCGCGACGAGCACGGCAGGCACCAGTTCCGGCGGGACGCCGGCCACCGCCGGGGGCGGGAACAGCCCGACGCCCGAGACGACCGCCACCGCCACCGGCGGCACGGGCAGCGTGACCGTCGAGAACTACAGCGGAGATCCCGGCCCCGCGCCCGCGTTCCGCGTGGCCGGCGGCTACTTCGACGTGAGCGTCGCGCCGGGAAGCACCTTCGCCGCCGTGACCGTCATCGAGTGCGAAGTCGCCGCGACGGACACCCTCGACTGGCTGGACGGCACCACCTGGGTGCCGGTCTCCCCGCCGGCGGGCTTCGATGGCGCCACGGGCTGCCTGACGTTCATCGCGCGGACGATCGGCACGGCCCCTGCCGTCGCCGACCTGACCGGCACGCCGTTCGTCCCGCTGGCCCCGGCGGTGGGCCTGCCGGCGGCCGTCGTTGGCGCCGTTGCCGCCGCGCCGGCCCCGCCCATCGTGACCGCGACCATCCCGGCGATGGGCCCCGCGCCCGGGGGCACGGCGGTGCAGATCGTGGGCCGCGGCTTCACCGGGGCCGACGCCGTCCGCTTCGGGCTCACCCCGGCCATGAGCTTCCAAGTCGAGTCCGACACGCAGGTCGCCGCCGTCGCCCCTCCCGGCCAGGGCTCGGTGGATGTGACGGTGACCGGTCCGGAGGGCACGAGCGCCGCCAACCCCGGGGATCGCTTCGCCTATGCCCCGGCCGCCCCCACCTTCGCGGACGTGCCCCCCGCCTATTGGGCCGCCGGCGCCATCGGTTCGTTGGCCGCGGCCGGGGCCGTCCAGGGCTTTCGCGACGGCACGTTCCGTCCCGACGCCCCGGTGACCCGCGCCGAGTTCGTGAAGATGCTAGCGCTGACGCTCCACCTGCCCGCCGTCGCGCCCGGGGAGCCCTTCGCGGATGTGCCCACCGGCGCCTGGTATGCGCCCTACGTGTCCGCGGCTGTCCATGCGGGCATCGTGCGGGGGACCTCCCCCACCACGTTCGGGCCCGACGCGTCCTTGACACGGGAGCAGATGGGCGTCCTGCTCGCCCGGGCCCTGCGGCTCTCCGCCACGGTCCCCCTGCCCTTCGCCGACGCCGCCCAAGTGGATACGTGGGCCGTCGCCGGCATCGGCGAGGCCGTCGCGGCCGGGTACCTCACCGGCTTCCCCGACGGGACCTTCCGGCCGCTCGCTGGCGCCACGCGTGCCCAGGCCGCCAAGGTCCTCGCCGCGGTGCTCGCGGCCCGGACGGGCCACACGGCCGGCGCACCCACCCCGTAGGGCCTGGTCCGACGCCTCCATGCCGCGCTGCCGCGGCTCCGCTCGAGCACGGCATCCGCAGGGCGGTCCGGCGGAGCCCGGGCGCTGCACCGGCGACGGGGCGGCCCGTCGGCCTGTCGGGTCCGTTCATCCCCGGCGCGCGACGTCCCCCGCCCCTGCGGCGGGCACCTCCCCGGCTCCCGCCTCGCCGGGCGCCGTCGGCGCATCCGTCGCCACGCCGTCCGGCGTGACGCGCAGCCGCTGGCTCCCGGCCACCGCATCGGCCACGAGCGCCGCCGCACCGGCTCCCAGCGCCGCCTCCGCGTCGCGGACCTCGAGGCGCGTCGGCCGGGTGCGCGGCCGCTGCGGCGCGAAGACCGTGCAGCAGTCGTCAAACGGTCGGATCGAGATGTCGTACGTTCCGATGCGGCGCGCGACGGCGACGATCTCGACCTTGTCGGCGCCGACGAGCGGACGCAGCAACGGGAGGTCGGCCACCTCGCCGACGGCGGCCAGGCTCTCCAACGTCTGGCTGGCCACCTGGCCGAGGCTGTCGCCCGTGACCAGCGCCCCCGCGCGGTCGCGGCGGCACAGCCCCTCGGCGATCCGGACCATCAGGCGGCGCACGACGAGCGTCCGGAGCGGCTCCGGAACCGCCCGCTGCACCGCGAGCTGGGCGGCGGTGAACGGCACGATCCAGAGGCGGACGTCGCCCGTGTACCGGGCGAGGGCGGCGGCGAGGTCCTCGACCTTTTGCCGGGTACCCTCGCCGGTGTAGGGAGGGGTGTGGAAGTACGCGGCGGAGAGCCGGCAGCCGCGCTTGGCCGCCAGGTACGCGGCCACGGGGCTGTCGATGCCGCCGGAGAGCAGGGCCATGGCCCGGCCCGCGGACCCCGTGGGGAGGCCGCCGGGTCCGGGAACGCCGGCTCCGGACACATACACCGCGTCATCGCGCACGTCCACGCCGATCGCGACGTCCGGATGGTGCACGTCGACCCGGAGGCCCGTCGCCGCGGCCACGGCGGCACCCAGGCTGCGATTGAGCTCCGGCGAGGTGAGGGGGAAGGTCTTGTCGGCCCGCCGCGCGTCGATCTTGAAGCTGGACGCCCCGGCCTGCGCGGCGCGCCGGGCGGCCGCGACCGCTTCCCCCGTGATGTCGGCGAGGTCGGCCGGGCACGGCAGCCGCCAGGACGGCTCGATGCGCACGAGGCCGAAGCAGCGGCGAAGCGCGGCCAGGCCAGCCTCCGCGGGCAGCCCGGCGGGCAGGCGGGCGAGGAGGCGGCTCCCCCGCAGCTCCACCCGGCTGCCGCCCGGAAGGAGCCGGCGCGCCGCCCGGGCAAGCGCGCGTTCGAAGTCGGCCCGGTTGCCGCCCTTGAGAGCGATCTCCGCATAGCGCCCGATCAGCAGGGGCTCCACCGAGGCCACCCGGACGCCGTCCCCCTCTCCCTGTCACCGCCCGAGCGCGGATCCCGCGGTCTCGGCGCGCAGACGCGCCACGGCGGCGGGCAGCGCGGCAACCGCATACTCGATCTCGCCGGCCTGGGTGGAGGGCCCCAGGCTGAAGCGCAGGCTACCCCGCAGCCGCGGCGCGGGCAGGCCGAGGGCCGCGAGGACGTGGCTCGGCTCGGGCCGCCGCGCGGTGCACGCCGAGCCGGCGGAGCAGGCCACACCCTCCGCCTCGAAGGCGTGGAGCAGGACCTCGGCCGGAATCCCGGGGGCCGCGCGGGCAAAGCTCAGGTGCACGATGTGTGGCGCGGACGCCTCGGCGTCGGCGGGATCCGGGCCGTTGACCTCCAGGCCCGGCAGGGCCGCCCGCAGGCCTTCCACCAGGCGCAGCTTGAGGCGCCGCAGGCGGCCGTCGTCCCCCGCGGCGGCACGGGCCGCCGCCCCGAAGGCGGCGATACCCGGCACGTTCTCGGTGCCGGGGCGCAGGCCCGACTCCTGCTCGCCCGCCACCGGCGGCACGATGCGGGCGCCGCGGGCGACGAACAGCGCGCCCGCGCCCTTCGGTCCCCCGATCTTGTGGGCGGACAGCGCGGCGAAGCGCACCCCCCACGCCGTGTATGGCGTGGGCACCTTTCCCAGGGCCTGGACGCCGTCCACGTGCAGCGGCACGCCGGCGCGCCCGAGGCCCTCCGCGATGCGCGCGACGGGCTGGACGGATCCGATCTCGTTGTTGACGTGCCCCACCGCGCAGAGCGCGGTGTCGGGCCGGACCGCCGCGAGGACGGCCTCCGGCGAGACGCGCCCGTCCGATCCGACGCCGAGGCGGGTGACCTCCCAGCCTTCCTGCTCCAGGGCCGCCACGGCGTTCAGGATGGAGCGGTGCTCGATCGCCGTGGTCACGATGTGGCGTCCGCGGCGCCGCGCGGCGCGGGCCGCGCCCAGCACGGCCAGGTGGTTGCCCTCGGTGCCCCCGGACGTGAAGACGATCTCCGCGGGAGCGGCGCCGAGCAGCGCGGCCACCGCGCGGCGCGCGCCGTCCATGGCCGCCGCCGCGGCGACGCCCCAGCGGTGCACCGAGGAAGGGTTCGCGTAGGCGCCGTCGGCCGGACCATCCGGACCCGCGCCCATGGCCGCGAGCGCCGCGGCCGCCGCCTCGGGAAGGACGCGCGTGGTGGAGGCGTTGTCCAGATAGGCCCGGAGCGCCATGCGGCCTTCGCCCTCCCCGGCCGCCGCAAGCATCGGCGGCGCCCGCGCCGCACACAATGCGGCCGGCCGGCGGTCGCGGCCAGCATACCACGGCGGGCGCGGGCGACCCGTGCGGGGCCCGGCACGCGGCGCGCCCGCGGAAGCCGCGCGGTGCGGCGCTGTGTCGGAGGATCGCGCGTGGCCCCGGCAGGACGGACTGCGGGGGAACCCGAAACCTTCCCGCACGCCCAGGGGGAGAGCCTCCCGCCGAAAGGGGTGGGGACAGCGCACTCGGCGCCCCGCCCGTGCCTTGTCATCCCCATCGCGGGGGGCCCGGGTCCCGCTTCCGTACCGGGCCGTGGCCCCAGGACGCGACCCGCCGTCCGCTTCCGCACGCCGCGGAGCGGCGCCGCGCGACCGACCCGAGAAGGCGCGGCGGCCGCCGGGGGGGCTGAGCATCGTGAAAGCCGTGGTCATGGCCGGCGGTGAAGGCACGCGACTGCGTCCCCTGACCTCCAGCAGGCCGAAGCCCATGGTGCCCGTGGCGGGCAGGCCGGTGATGGAACACATCCTCGGCCTCCTGCGGCTGCACGGCATCACGGAAGTCATCGTCACCGTGCAGTACCTGTCGAACCAGATCGAGGACTATTTCGGCGACGGCTCGGACTTCGGCATGGAGATCACGTATTCGGTGGAGCCGGAGCCGCTGGGCACGGCCGGGAGCGTGCGCCGGTGCGCGGCCGACCTCCAGGACACGTTCCTCGTCATCAGCGGGGACGCGCTGACGGACGTGGACCTCGGCGCGGTGACGGACCTGCACCGCCGGCGCGGGTCGTGGGTGACCCTCGCCCTCGCCCGGGTCCCCAACCCGCTGGAGTTCGGGGTCGTGATCACGGATGCCAC
>JAJYVV010000225.1 GCA_021791815.1 Bacillota bacterium
GAGCACGCGGGCGCCGGGCGGCGCGGCCCGCCCGCCGACCCCCAGGTCGCAGATCGAAAGCAGGGCGGCCGCCAGGAGCAGGGGGTCGAGTACCGCCCGCCCGACCTGGTGGTCGAGCGGCCCCCGACCGGGGAGCACCGGGATGCGCCGCCCCCTCCGGCGGCCGGCGGGCGTCGGGGCGGGGGGCGCGACCTCGCCCGGCGCGGCCGAGCCGTCCTCGGGCAGCACGAGGGCGAGGCGCACCGCCCCGCGCACGAGCGCGGCGCTGCGGTCCCACACCACGAGGAGGAGGATCACGGTGAACGCGAAGGCCCAGAACACGCCGCCGGAAGACGGCGGCGCCAGGGCGGCGGCGGCGACCAGCGGGATGAAGGGCGGGATCACGCCCCCGCCGGCTACCCAGCGACGCGCCCGCGGGTGAAGGGCCGGCGCGAGGTTGCCGAGCGCCACGGCCGCGGCGCCCAGGGTCACGCCGGCGGTCGGGGCCGCCCGCCCGGGCAGGAGGGCGCCCCAAGCCGACGACGCGACGGCCGCCAGGCCCGCGTAGACCGCGGCGCCGGCCCACAGGCGCAGGTCGCGCCAGGGATACGCAACGGGCGCGGGCGACGGGCCGTCCCCGTCGCCCGCCGCATCGCGCTCCGCCGGCAAGCCGGAGGGTCCCACCCTCACAGCCATTCCTCGCCCTCCCCGGGCGGGAGGGGCCAGAGGCTGACCCCGGCGGTCGGCACGGCCGGCACCGGCCGCCGGAGGTCGGCGAACACCACCGAGACCGCGTGCCCCGAGCGGCATGCGGTCGCCGCGGCGCCCAGGCTCTCGTCGTCCGCGACGCCCGCGATCCAGAGCACGCTGGCCCGGGATGCGAGGCGCCGAAGAGCCCGCAGCGCCTCCGGGGTGAAGCCGGCGTCCTCCGCCGGTTCCACGACGGCCAGGGCCCGCAGCACCTGCCGGCGATGATCCGCGCCGCGGCGGGGCGGCAGCGCGATGCGCACCGGCCCGGACGGCAGGGGCTCCGCACGGAGCGCACTCAGCGCCGGAACGGCCGGCCGCGGCGGCAGGGCCCGGGCCGCGGGCCGGCCGAGGAGGGCGGCGTGCCCCACGCCGCGGGCGGGGGCGTCCCGCCGGCGGACCTCGGGCCCGTCGGCCTCCGGTTCGCGGCGGACGGCATACCCCGTGAGCACCAGGCCGAGCGGCTCGTCGCGGGCGGCCGCGGCCGCGACGTATCCGGCCGCGAGCGACACCGCCCGCTCCTGCCAGGCGGCGCCGTGCGCCGCCGGCCAACGCGACGGCCGCAGGTCCAGCACGACGACCTGCACGCGGTCCTGGACGGGCGGCAGGAGGCGGACCACCAGATCTCCCCGGCGCGCCGTCGCCCGCCACGCCACCAGGCGCAGCGGATCGCCGCGCCGGTACTCGCGGAGTCCCGCGGGCTCCCAGGCCCGGAAGGGGCTCGCCCGCCGCGGGCGCTCGCCCTCGGGCAGGCGCGGCGGGGGCGGGGGCGGCGTGGGGGACAGCGGCCGGGGAAACACGGTCAGCCACAGGGGCACCTCGACCCGGCCCTCGGTCCGCCACAGGCCGAACCAGTCCCCCGCCTCGATCCCGACCCTCCCGATGCGGTACACGCCGCGGCGCGGAAGCCGCAGGTGGTATGCGGCCTGGAAGCTGCTGCGGGGCGGCAGCGCGGCCAGCCACCGCGGGCTGCGGCGTTCGAGCGCCCGCGGCAGCACCTGCGCCACGCGCACCCAGGGCAGCGGGAAGACGGAGCGGTTGGTCAGCCGGACGTGCACCGTGACGGTCTCGCCCACGAAGGCCTCCGACACCGACAGGGCCTGGCTCACCGCCAGACCGCCCACCACGCGGCCGAGGAGGAGGCCGCCGAGGCCCCAGGCCGCCACCAGGGCCCAGGCCCACAGCACGAGGGCCCGGTCCGGCACGAGCAGGGTCAGGAGGGCGGTTCCGACGGCCACCCGCGCCCATATCGCCAGCACGGGGCGCCCTCCTCCCCGGCCGCGGCCGCCCGCCGGGCTGGGATGGCCGGCGGGCGGCCGGGGGCGTGCCTGGCAGGAATTCTCCTTCCGGGGCGGAACTCCGCTGCGGGGATTTGCGAAAACGACCACATCCTGGGCATCCCGCCTCCGGCGCACCGATCCGTCGCGGCGATCCGGGGCTCGCCATGCGCGCTTGGTCGGGGTGTGGTGTATTTACGTAAATAGGCGCCGGCCGGGGCACGCGGGTGCCCTGGCCGCGACTGGGCACGCCGCTTGGCCGGATGCCATCCCGGCGGACCCGGGGAGACAGGGGGCGGACGGATGCGCGCAGATCGGGCGGAACGGGGTCGGGTCGTCGCGGCGGAATGCAGGGGCCGGCGCTGGAACCGGCGGACGGCCCTGGGGGCGGGAGCGGCGGCGGTCGGGTGGGCGCTGGCCGGCTGCAGCGGCACGGCGGCCCGGACGGCGGCGGGCCCCTCCCCCTCCAACCCCAGGACGACGTTGGTGTGGGCCCCGTGGCGCGTGGGTTGGGGCAGCAGTTGGAACGCCGTCTTCCTCGACGCCGTGCAGCCCTTCATGGCCGAGCATCCCGGCGTCGACGTCCAGATCGACATCGGCGGCAGCAGCGGCTCCAACGACACGGCCCTGATCCCGCAGATCATCGCCGGCACCGCCCCCGACGTCTACTCGGGCTACGGGCCGACGAAGATGATCGAAGGCGGCTACAACCTCGACCTGGCGCCCTATCTCAAGGCGCAGAACGTGGACACCTCCATCTTCGACCAGGGCGAATACTCGAAGTTCGTCGGCAGCAACGGGGTGTGGGCCCTGCCCGCGGAGCTGTCCACGTCGGCGGTCATCGTGAACGAGGGCATGCTGGACGACCTCGGCGTGGCGTATCCGGACCGTTCGTGGGACTACACATCCGCGGCCGCGCTCTGGCAGCAGGTGGCGACCAAGTCGGCGACGCCGGGCAAGAGCCGGGTCGGGTTCGTGTACTGGGGCCAGAAGGCCTCCTACCTCCCCGGCGACTACTACCTTCGGGGCTGGGGCGCCTCGGCGGCGGCGGCGAACTTCTCCACGAAGTGCGGCCTGGATTCGCCCCAGGCCCTAGCGTTCGCGCAGTGGTGGTTCCCCCTGCTGGTCGACGGCGTGATCGCGTGGAACGGCGCGGCCCTGCCCTGGCCGCAGCAGGTGGCGTGCGGCTTCGCCGGGAGCTGGTCTTTGCCCGGCTTCGCCGCGCAGCGCTCGGTCAAGTGGGACTTCTGGCCCCAGCCGGCCTGGCCGCAGGGCACGACGGCATACGCCGGCAACGACTATTACGCGGTCAGCGCCACGACGAAGAACCCCGAGCTGGCCGCGACATTCGCGGTCTGGCTGACCACGAGCCTCACGTGGCAGCAGGCGCTGATGCGGCTGCAGCTCGTCGTGCCGCCCAACAGCAAGCTCTGGCCGCAGTGGGTCGAGGTGGTCAAGGCGATCGCGCCGCCGCTGGCCGACAAGCACCTCGACGCCTTCACCGTGGCGCCGCTGCAGAACCGGGCCTTCAACCATCCGGCCTTCGCCTACGGCTCCGACGAGGCATACAGCACGATCGGCACATACACGGGCCAGATCCCGAGCGGCAAGCTGGATCCGGTCGGGGCCTTCCGCCAGGCGGCGGCCGCCGTCGACAAGCTGGAGAGCGGCCTCGCGGCCGCGGCCGCCGCATCCAGCGGCCTGGCCGGCCGCTTCCCCACGAACGGGCGCCCGATCGCCCCGGTCGTGAACGGCGTCTAGTCCGAAGTTTCTCGCCTGGAGAGCGACACACATTTCTGGGCTACACTGGTTTTGGTGAAGGGATGGACGCATACGCAAACGCGCAACGTGACAACGTGACAACGTGACGTTGTCGTTGCCCCGCGACCTGTTGACGCGCGCCAAGCAGATCGCCGTCGCCCATGACACATCTCTGTCCGCTCTGCTGGCGGGGCTGATCGAGGAGGTCCGATTACGCCTGCCCCACCAGTTGGGAGACGCTGGCGTTCCCCGCCAGGCCAGTCGCCTGGGACGGCGGTTGGTCATCTCCATCCGCGCGCCGCAGCAAACGGGGCGCGCGAGCTCGCCATCGACCCGCTCGGCCAACGACGACAGCAGACATCCGCCGATGCCCAGCAGCAGTTCCTGGATGCCGCGTTCCATGTGGGCCATACTGCGCCACCCTTCCTCCCGGAGCCGAGCAACGCCGCGGTCGAGGGTAGCCGCGATCTCGGAGAGCACCATGCATCTCCACTCGGACTCGACCGGATTGTGCATCGACCGCTGGGGGGCTAGACTCACAGCACTCCTCTTTTCGGCGTTGACCATGGTTGCCCCGCAGAGGGTGGTCACGCCGGATAGGGGAGTTTTTACGCGCTCAGGCCAAGTCCTGGTTTCCCCATATTATTCCATCTCGGCCCTGCCCACAACTTTGCGTCGCGCCCGGGCCGCCCGCGCCAGTACTGGTCCGCACCGCGGACCACGTGGAGTGCTTAAACGGCTCGCTGCCGAAACAATTGCGGATTTGTGGCGTACCTCAGTCGGCCCGCACAGGATTCCACGAAATGCCGATGATGTCTCGCGCTGCAGACCGTGTCATGTCCAGGGGAATGATGGGCGTCACGTCGTGCCAACACCACGCGTCCCGCCAGAGTACGGCCTCAAGTGGCTCGCGCAATGATTTCTGCCAAAATGCAACCCAATTTAGATCCGCAAACACTGACTCGCCCCCGTCGACGTTAACGCGATTTCCGAGCACGGTGGTTGCGTAGTAATGGCCATCCTGGTGGAGTCCCTCCGGCGCCCCGTATCCCGCATAGTCAAGAGCCCACACGGAAACCAATGGGGTGAACGGCGGCGCAGCATGGCAGATTGTCATTTTTCCCCTGGGAATTGGGCTGGGAAGGCAGAGCGAGGTGGTGAGCGGGCAGGGGGATGAGGGCCGGCGCCGGGGGGTGCGTCGGCTGCGAGGGCAGTGTGGGAGGGGCGGTGGGGAGC
>JAJYVV010000226.1 GCA_021791815.1 Bacillota bacterium
CGGGGGGACGCCGGAGAGGTGAGCGCAGCGCGGCGATCGCCGCGCCGGGGGATGGTGAGCCGCGAGGCAGTCGTGGCCGCCTCGGTGGGTAGTCGGACGGGGGGGTGCCTGAGGGGCCCGGCTGCGGCCTATTCGCGAGCGTGGTGGAGCCGCCAGCCCTCGACCAGGTCCTGGAGGCGGCGGAACCCGCACCAGAGGGTCTTGACGCCGGGCTCGCCGTCGCCCTTGCGGCCGAGAAACCCGCCAAGTTTGGCGATCCAGCGCACGGCAGTGCGAGCATCGGGCGGCTCGGGCGGTGGGACGGCGGTGCCCAGATGGTGGCAGCACAGGACGTGCCACTCATCGTCCGTGAGGAAGGCCGTGCAGGGTACCGCAGGGCAGGTGCGAGCAATGAGATCAATGCGCAGGACGCGCCAAGCCACGACCATGTAGACCGCCAAGGCGCGCCATAGGCGCTCGCCAGTATGCAACTCGAGCTTCTCGTAGTTGCCGCCACTCTTGAGCGTGAAATGAAACCGTTCGATGCGCCAACGGAAGGTGTACCAGACGATACACTGCTGCGCCTGGTCCAGCGTCTCGATGGGAAGGGTTGTAAGCAAGAGCCACTGGACGGGCTCCTGATCGGGGGGCGCATCGATCTCCTGCAGGAGGATGGCCCGCAAGGTGATCGGGGCCAAGTGCTGGGGAGCGAGGTGCTTGGGAGGGCGCACTTGGACCTCTGCGACCCTGAGTTCAGCCACGGCTTGGCGAACCGGGCGATTGTGCTTGTGGTCGCGCGGCACGGTGAACTGGTAGGTGCCCAGCAGCGCCGCCGCAGCCGCGGCGTCCCAGAGGCCCTTGGCCTCACCGTCGACCACGACGTTGCGGTCATGGTTGGCTCGGACCAGGAAGTGCCGGCCGAGTGTGCGGGCATGGTCCGCGAACTCGAAGAAGTCCGCCTCGCGGTCTGCGACCGTGAGGATGCGTACCTGTGCCGGGATGCCGTCCGCGCTACGGGTCATCGCTGCGAGCCAGCGCCCACTTTCCTTCTCGTCGATGGTGCGCTTGCGGCTTCTCCTGTGCTTCCCCTTGCGCTTGGTCTTGGTCCGGCTCTTCTCATTGGTCTCATGCTCAACGTCGAACGCCTGCTGCTCCTGGGGATCGGGCTCCCGGACCCACTGCTGCCAATCGAGAAGCCCGATCGGCACCCCGGTGACGGGGTCCACCGCCATGGTACTGTGGAGGAACATGCCCTGGAGGCCGGGAGCGCCGGTACTGCCCAGGCCGGTGGTGGCGTGGTGCGTGGTGAAGTCGAATTGCGTGGTGTCCTGCACCGCCAGGATCAGATCGCACTCCATCTCCTGGATCCGCCGGAGGGTGGCGCCGCGGTGTGCCTGCAGGATCTCGTTAGGCTCGACCGCCTCGTTGTCGAACAAGCGGTAGGCCGCCTTGAGTTGGTATTTGTCGCCGTTGAAGGCGTTGGGCAGCGACTCCTCGGGGTTGCGACTCAGTGCGTCTGCCGTGAAGGTCAGGCGACGGGTCAAGCGCTGATCGCCGAGATCGGCGTCGCCGAACTCGGCCCAGGCCCACCCCTGTTGCGCCCCGTCGTCTGCCATACGGAGCCGATTTCGAGGTCGGCCAACCAAAACATGGCGAAAATCCTGGAAATCCCCAAAGAGATTTTCGACACATTTCGACACGCAGCGACGCCGCTACCAGGGGCCCCGAGACCGTCCCGGTGACTTATGGGTAACGAAAAGCCCTCACCCCTGGGGGGCCGCCAGGCTCGCGTAGCGGTCGCCGGCGGCCGCCCACACCGATCCGTCGGGACCCGCCTGCAGCAGGGCGGGACCCGCGACCCCCGCGGGAAGGGGAAAGTGCGCGGCGCGGCCCGAGGCCGGGTCCCAGGCCACCACCGCCTTGGTGGTCGACCACCACAGCCATCCGCCGGCGAAGCAGAGACCGCTGGCGGCGGCGGGGGCGGGGGCGGATCGGGGCGGCGCGGGGACCGAGCCGCCCGACGCGGAGATGCCCGCCACCCTGCCGCCCCCGCCGGCCGCCTCCACGGTCCAGAGGATACCGGAACCCCAGGCGAGCGCGGCCGGATCCGACCCGGCCGGCAGGCTCGCCCAGGTGTCGGCCTGGCCCGCCCCGGGCGAGACGGACCAGACCGCGTGGCCCGCGGCGACCAGCGCGTCGCCGGAGGGGCCGGCGAGCACGTCCGCCGCCGGCATGGCGGGCGGCGTCCCGGCGCCGGGCAGGGCGATCCGGCGCGTGCTGGTTCCGCCCAGCGGCGCGACCAGCACGTAGGGCGGGCCGGCCGGCACCCCTCCCGCCCCGGCCGGGTCGTAGACGGCGACGCTGAAGCCGGACACGGACGCCACCGCGAGGGCCGGCGGCCCGGCGTACGTTTCAAAGGTCTGGTCGGTCTCGTTGAACCCCAACTCCTGGGACCCGGCCGCGATCCACACGGTGCCGGCGCCAACGGTCTGGATGGCGACCCCCGGCGCCGCGGCGGGCACGGGCGCGACGCTCCACCCGCCGCCGGCCACCGTCGCGCTCGCCTGGAACAGCTGCCAGCCGGACCCGCCCGGCTGCGCGGCGACGATCCAGAGGCCCCCGGAGGTGTCGGTGCCCAGCGACGCCGCGGCGTCGCCCGCGCCCAGCGACGGCAGCCGGGACCACCGCGGCGAGGGGGCTGCCGGCGCGGTCGGCACAGGCGTGGCCACGCGGGGCCCGCCGAGGAGGCGCAGGAGGCGGGACGTCGCCGCTGCGGCCACTACCGCGGTGCCAAGCCCCAGGACGGCGAGCACCACGACGCCGCGGGGACGGATGCGGCGGACCCGCCCACGGCGCACCCGCCCCCCGGGGCGCAGGAGCGGCGGAGCGCCCCACGGGGCGACGGCCGGCGGGGATTCGGGCGCGAAGGGCCCCGCGTCGTGCCCCCCGGGGCGGGAGGTGAGCCCGCGGAGGGCGGGCGGCAGTGTCGGGAGGGGAGGGACGTCGTCCCGGGCAGGCCCGGGGGGACCGTCCGCGGGAGGTTGCGCGGAGCCGACGGCCTCGGTCTCGCCGCCGGGCGCCCGGGGATCGCCGTGCGCTGGGTCGCCGTCCGGGCGGGTCTCGCCGTGGGTCGAGGCCGGCTGAGCCGCCTGCCGCGGGGCTTCCGTTCCATCGGGGGATGCCGCCGCCTCCGGACCGGCCGGGCCCGGAACGGCCGGGTGGCCCGCCGCCCGTCGCCGGCGCGCCCGCCGCGGTTCCATTCCTCGCGCGGCTCCGCGGCCGCCGCGACCCGGCGGCGGGGGCGCCGCTCCCTCCCTCGCGCATCCACGCTGCTGCGGGGCCAGGCGCCCGTCGCCCGGGAGGCCCGGGGTCGGACCGGAGCGGCCTGGACCCCGCCTGCAGCGCGGTTCGACGCCGTTGGCGTGCTGTTCCTGCCGGGCCGGGCGCGTGCTGGGCGCATGAGGGTGGGGCCGCCCGCGGGCCTCGTGGGGCCCGGGCCGGTTCCGCGCGATCCGACCCCTCGTGGTAGAATGCCGGCGAGGCCTCCAACCCACCCCATGCCGCTCGCGGAGGATGTGCATCCCGCCTTGGCGCCTGGAGCCGCGCCCTCGGCCGGACCGCGGGCTCCGGCGTCGTCGGCGCGGCACGCCGCGCCCGGCGCCGCCCGCCCCGTCCCGCCCGGATACCGCTGGCACGTCCTCGGCGTGACGCTGATGGGCACGGTCATGGCTTCCCTGAACGGAAGCATGGTGCTGATCGCCCTGCCGTCCATCCTGCGGGGCGCAGGCGTGAACCCCCTGGCGCCCGCCTCGGCTGGCGCGCTCCTCTGGATGATCCTCGGCTACATGGCCGCCGGCGCGGGACTCATGGCGGCGTGCGGGCGCATCTCCGCCCGGATCGGCCGCGTGCGGACGTATACCGCCGGATTCGGCGCGTTCACCCTCGGATCCGCCGTCCTGTTGTTCTCCGCTGGCCCGCCCGGGCGCGCCGCGGCCCTCCTGGTCGCGGGCCGGCTGATCCAGGGCTTCGGCGCAGCCCTGCTCTTCGCCAACAGCGCCGCCATCCTCGCCGGCGCCTTCCCCGCGCGCGAGCGCGCGGTCGCGCTCCAACTGGACCGCTGCGCGCTGATCGGGGGATCGCTGGGCGGCCTGCTGCTCGGGGGCGCGCTGGCGGCCGCCGACTGGCGCGCCCTCTTCGTCGCCGGACTCACGCTCGGCCTGATCGGCGCGGGCGCGGCCGGGGTGCTCCTGCGCGAGGGGGCGCCGGCTCCGGCGCCCCCGGTCGACGCCTGGGGCAGCGCGGCTTTCGCCGCGGGGCTCGGCGGCATCCTGTTGGGCCTGACGGCCCTGGCCCTGCCCCACCGCGGTGCCGGGCTCGGCTGGTCCAACCCGGCGGGCGGCGCGGCGCTGGCAGCGGGCGCGCTGCTCTTGGTGGCCCTGGTCTGGGTCGAGCGGCGCGCCCGCGTGCCGCTGTTCCGCCTCGGACTCCTCCGCCTCCGTCCCGTCGCGGCCGGCAACCTCGCCGGGTTCCTCGGCTCCCTGGCCGGCGGCGGCGTGCCCTTCCTCCTGGTCCTCTGGCTGGAGGCCGTGCGGCTGCCCCTGCAGGGACACGCGGGGCCGGCGGTGCCGTTCCGCGCCGGCCTCGGGCTGCTGCCGATGCTGGGCGGACTGCTGCTGGGCGACGTCGGCGGGGGATGGGTGGTCGGGCCGCTCGGGGCGCGAGCCCTCTGCACCGCCGGCCTCGGCGCCAGCGCCCTCTGCCTGGCGGGCTTGGCGCTGCTGCCGGCGCGCGTGGCCTATCCCGCCTTCGCCGTCGTCTCGGCGGCCGCCGGCGGCGGGATGGGACTGTCCGCCGCCGCCAACGGCGCGGCGATCACCGCCGCGATTCCCGCGGAGCTCCGCGAGGCCGCCTCCGGCATGGCCGCCACCATCCACAACGCGGCCAGCGCGTGCTCGATCGCCCTCCTGTTCCTGATCGCGGTCGGCCGCTTGGCGCTCCGGCTGCCCGCCGCGCTCGCCCC
>JAJYVV010000038.1 GCA_021791815.1 Bacillota bacterium
GGACCAAACGCCGTACCCGACGGGCATCGAGGTGAGCGACGAGGAGATGCGGCGGGTGCAGATCGAACCGAACCCGTTTCATCCGGAGTGGAACTACCGCATCCGGCCCCACACCGCGTCGGACACGGAGGCACCCCCAGCCGGTCCCCTAAATCCCTATCTCTACCAGAAACGGTGATATACTCCACGGCATTACTGGATACCCCCGAACCGGTCCGGTGAGTTATTATTTTCCGTCTCCTTACGGACGGGTGGCGGGCGGCGGTGGTCCGCCGCCCGCCGAAACCGGGGATCAGGAGGCGGCTGCCGCTGGGACTGCCACCTCCACGGGGGGCTGCTCCGGCTCGGCGACGCTGTCCGAGCGGGTGAGGTAGGTCAGGATGGCCTCCCGCTGCTCGAACGCCTCGTGGCGGTAGCCCTCCAGGGCCTCCAGGGCGCGGGGGTCGAAGATGCGGTGCACCGGGCGCGCCACGGGGGTGTAGATGGCCCCGCCGGGGCCGGCGCGCTTACTGACCGCTAGGTCGTAGACCACGGTGAAGCCCGGGTTCTTGCGGTCGCCCAGCATGGTGTTCCAGGCCTGGGCCGCCGGCAGCGCCCCCCGCTGCATGCCGAACAGGAACACGCCCCCGCCCGTCAGGTCCGGCCCCAGGTGCGCGTCGTCCTCCACGCCGTCGGCGAAGGCCACCGGCAGCAGGACGTAGGAGTGGGTCAGGGTGCAGCGGGCGGAGCGGCGCTTGCCTTCGGCGTCCTTGCTGGCGCGGGTGAACGGGCAGCCGCCGCAGGCCCCGCCCGGCTCGCCGTGCCCGCGGGCGGCGTCGTGGCTGTAGCAGACGGCGGCGCGGGGCGATCCGTCGTACTCCCCCTCGTAGAGCAGCCGGCTCTGCAGCGAGAGCAGCACCAGCACGCGCAGCCGCTCGCCCAGGTCCTGGCCGGTGATCAGGTGCACGAAGTGGCCGTCGGGGATGTCGTCGAAGGGACGGGCCTGGTTGCGCATCTTCTGCAGGAGCTTCACCTGCGGCGGCACGGTGTCGTGCGCCGCGTAGCTGGCGCGGAACTCCGGATTGTCGGTGAGTTGGCGGCACACCTCGGCGGTGGCGAAGCCGGAACCGGCCACCGGCGCCAGGGCCGCGGTGCCGTTGGCGCTGCTCCCCCCGTCGGGCCTCTCCTGGGTCGTGCTCGCGTGAGCCAATGCGCGTCATCCTTTCGCAGGAAGGTGTGTGCTCCAGCGGTGGTGCGGCGCAGGCCGCGCCGGGGCGGGCGGGGCCGCCCCCGGAGGAGGGGCGGCCCCGGATCGGCAGGGTGGACTCGCGGCGTCGGTGGCGCGCTACTCCTCCGCGTTCACCTCCCGGACGAGGAAGCGTGTGGACGGCGGCGTGGAGACGGTGAACGACTCCAGCGCCTCCTCGGAGACCAGCCCGCAGCGCACGGCGGCCTTGAGCGCGTCCATGTTCAGGCGCGCGGACCCCTTGCGCTCGGAGCGCGCGACGGTGAACGGGCCGCTGCGGATGCGCTCGGGGTTGCCGAGCCCGGCGAAGGCGAGGGCGAGGGCCTCCTGCTTTTGCTGCAGCAGTTCCCCCGCCCGCTTGGCCTCGCGCTCCGCCTCCTGCCGCTGGCGGTGGAGCAGGCCGTACTCGAGCAGCAGACCCGCCAGCTCGGCCGGGGCCTCCACCGTGCCGTCGTCTTCCGCGTCCGGCCGGCCCCAGCAGTGCTCCCAGAGGGGGCAGCGCTCGATCCGGCCGCCGCTGCGGTAGCCCACGCAGGGCGGCGCCAGGCGCCGGTAGCCCGCCGGTACCGGCATACCGAGCGCCGTGCCGTCCGCCGCCCGCCGGGCGATCGCCGCCAGCTCGGATGCGATGCGCTCGCCCTCGGCCGGCCGGTAGCGCACCGGGTAGATGCGCCAGGTCAGCTCCCGGCCAGCGAAGACGTAGACGAGCACGGCGTCAGCGGTGCGGCGCCGGCCCCGGCCGTCGCGCAGGAAGTGCAGGTAGGCCTGCGCCTGGGCCACGTGCTCCGGCCAGGGAAGCCCCTCGGGCACGGTCCCTTGCTCGTCGGTGCTGGCCGACTTGATCTCGACCAGCAGCCGCTCGGCGGGCAGCCAGAGGTCGGCGTGGCCGCTCCCCCACGGATGCGCCACCGCCCGCTCGCGGCGGTAGCGGCGCCGGTAGCAGCGGGCGAAGGCGGCACGCACCACCAGCTCCGCCAGCCGGCCGCGCAGGAAGTACCCGGCGTCCACCTCGTCCGGCTGTTCGGGCGGGACGAGCCCGGCCAGGCGCGCGGCGCGCAGGCGCGGGCAGGTCCCCGCCGCCGACAGCCGCAGCTCGTGGGGGTCGAAGCGCTCCTGCAGCCCGGGGAAGGAGACGGCGAGCCGCCTGCTCGGCAGGCCCTCGTCCCGCAGCTCGCTCAGCAGGTGGTCCACCAGCTTCACCTTGCGGGCGATCTCCTCGGCTTCGTGCTCTTCGGGGGCCATGGGCAGGGTGGCGACGGCCATGGCGCATCCTCCTTTCGATGGGACGGCGATGCTCCGCCAGCACCACGGCCCGGCCGGCCGCGGCGGGGCAAGGGGTCGCGCAGCGACCGCAGGCTCGCCCCTTGCCGCGGCGCGGCGGGCGGGCTACGGTGAAGGGTGCGTGGGCTGACTGAAAGGGGCGCGCGCCGCGAGCGGGGAGCAGCCTATCGACGGGGGTTGTTGAATAGCCCGGAAAGAAAAGAAGCGGCTCCCAGTGAGGGCGCCGCTCGCAAACCTTCGGGACCCGAGTGATCACACGCCGATCACAAAAGAGTTGAAACCCCGCCAGAACAGCAGGGTTTCAACCGTACTAACTGGAGAACGCCTGTTCCCGCTATCCCCGCCAGGTGTTGATATATTGCGGGTTTCAGCCGTTCAATCTGGTGGAGGTGGGGAGGAGCTGCCCCTCCCGTCCGCGAGCGACCCAACAGCGACCTCTACAGGCTTAGTCCCCGCTTGCGGTCATCGCCCGCCCGAGGGCCCCGGGGACGGGGCACGGGCGCGCCAGGCGGCTGCATCTCGGCGCCCGCCGCACCGCCCGACGGCAAGCGCCCAGCCCGAATGATGACGTCGCATCCGGCCGTACGGGCCCCGGCCGGGCGGCGCCTAGCGACCCTTAGGCCGCGAGGGGAAGAGCATCATGTTCGGCACGTAAGTGCCTTGCACGGGATTTACGAGTCCGTGCGGCTCGGCCTGCCATCGCTGCCCGATCCACCCACGTCGAACCTACGCACCCCCACATGCCGCATGCGGGACGCAGTATACCACAGTCGGGGCCCGGGCAGGCGGCGCGGGGAGGCCTCGCGCCGCCCATCCCGCCTAATGGCGCTGGGGAGCAAGCGCCCGTTCGATTTCGCGCTTCCTCTCGCGCTCGGCGATGACCTCGCGCTTGTCGTAGGCATGCTTGCCGCGGGCGAGCCCGATCTCGACCTTGGCCCGCCCCCCGCGGATATAGAGCCGCAGCGGCACCAGCGTCCGCCCGCCCTGGCGGGCGTGCGCCAGCATCTCCTCGATCTGCCGGCGGTGCAGCAGCAGTTTGCGGGGCCGCGTCGGCTCGTGGTTCCAGCGATTCCCGCCGGCGTACGGGCCGATGTGGGCGCCCAGCAGGAAACACTCGCCGTGCTCGACGCGTGCGAACGCGTCCCGCAGGTGGACCTGCCCGGCCCGCACCGAACGGATCTCGGTGCCTCTCAGCACCAAGCCGGCCTCCACCGTGCCCTCGATGAAGTAGTCGTAGCGCGCACGCCGGTTTTCGGCGATGAGGCGCACCTCGGGCGCGGACCCCGCGGGTGGCGCCGGCCCGCGGGTCGGCCGGGTCGACACCGCCATGGCAGCTCCCTCCCGATCCCCTCCGGCCCGCCGCCGCGGCGCGCACCGGCGCGGAGGGGGGCCGGTGGGAGCCCGAGTATAGCACGGCTCCGGTGGGATGCACGCCCAGGGCGGTACGGGACAGGCGCCGGCCCGACGGCGCGGTCGTCGGAGCCTATCCTTGCGCCGGCCGGCGATGCGCGAGCCGTCGATCGGCCCGGGAGCCGCCCGCCACCGCCGGCAGCACCGAGACCCGGGTGCCGGCCGGCAGCGGTGTGTCCAACCCCTGCAGGAAGCGGACGTCCTCCTCGTTGACGAACACGTTGACAAACCGGCGCAACGAGCCGTCGGCCTCGCAGATCCGCGCTTTGAGCCCGGGATAGGCCACGTCCAGTTCGTCGATCAGGCTGCGGAGCGTGCCGGGCGCGCCCCGCACCTCGGCCGCCCCACCGGTGAGCGTACGGAGCGGCGAAGGGACCCGAACGACCACGTCTTGCGCTCCGGCCACGCCAGGACCTCCCTCGGGCGCGAGGCCGGCGCCACCGGCCGCCCCCCGACCCTGTGCTTGCGGAACGGCTTGCCCCGTTCCGAGCCCACGCATCCCGGGTCCCCGCCGGCGGCCGTCAGGCGACGGCGCCGGCCCGGATGGTCTCGAACGCGGCCAGCGTGGGCTCGATGACCGGTGCATCGCCGAGCCCTGCGGCCACCGCGTCCAGGGTCTTGAGGCCGTTGCCCGTGATGTACAGCACGACGGTCTCGTCGGGATCGATCCGGCCGCTGCGCGCCAGCTTGCGGGCGCAGGCGACGGTGACGCCGCCGGCGGTCTCGGTGAAGACGCCCTCGGTGCTGGCCAGCAGCCGCATGCCCTCGGCGATTTCCGCGTCCGACGCCATCTCGGCGCTGCCGCCGCTGTCGCGGATCGTCCGCAGGGCGAAGTCGCCGTCGGCGGGGTTGCCGATCGCCAGCGACTTGGCGATCGTGTTGGCGCGGACCGGAGTGACATGGTCGGCGCCGCTCAGCACCGCCCGCGACACCGGTGCGCACCCTTCCGCCTGGGCCCCCGAGATCCGGGTGCGGCCGGCCGGAATCCAATCCAGGGCCCGCAGCTCGGCGAGCCCCTTGCCGATCTTGCTGAGCACCGAACCGCCGGCGATCGGCACGACGACGTGGTCGGGCGCCCGCCACCCGAGCTGCTCGGCCGTCTCGTAGGCCAGGGTCTTGCTGCCCTCGGCGTAGAACGGCCGGAGGTTGATGTTGACAAACGCCCAGGGGAAGGCGTCGGCGATCTCCGAGCACAGGCGGTTGACCTGATCGTAGGAGCCGCGCACCGCCACGAGGTTCGTGCCGTAGACGGCCGTCCCGACGATCTTGGCGGGCTCCAGGTCGGCGGGAATGAACACGTAGCTCTCCAGGCTCGCCTTGGCGGCATGGGCGGCCACCGAGGCCGCGAGGTTGCCCGTCGAGGCGCAGGCGAGGGTGTGGTATCCGAAACCGATGGCCGCCGACACCGCGACGCCGACCACGCGGTCCTTGAAGGAGTAGCTGGGGTTCACGGCGTCGTTCTTGATGTAGAGCTTGTGCAGCCCCAGCGCCCGTCCGAGGTTCTCGGCCCGCAGCAGGGGCGTGAACCCCGTGCCCAGGTCCACCACGGGGACGTCCGGCGGCAGCGGCAGCAACGCGGCGTACCGCCACATGGTGGCCGGCCCGCCGGCGACGTCGGCCGGGCGGACGCTGCGGCGCAGCGCCTCGTAATCGTAGCGGACCTCCAGCGGGCCGAGGCACTCGGCGCAGACGTGCACGGGCGCGAGGGCCTGCTGCTTGCCGCAGGCGCGACACTGCAGGCCGACCGCGAAGGACATCCGGCGCCCTCCTTCTGCCGCGTCGCCCCCGACCCCGGTTGCGTGCCCGCACCCGCGGGTCGGAGGCGCACGCAGGTGCTCCGGGCGGCCCGTCGCCGGTGGCGCGGACCGTCCCGTCGTCGCCGCCGGCAGGGCGCCTCCCGGCGCGCGAACCGGCGACGAAAAGCCCTCTTCCGGAACGAGGAAGAGGGCCAGTGAGGGCGTCCCTTCCTCTCATCTTTCAGGCCCATCGGCCTGCCGGAGTTGGCACCGCGCCATGCGCAGAGCATGGCCGGTTGCCGGGCTTCATCGGGCCAGTCCCTCCACCTCTCTGGATAAGAGAAAACGGATGAAGTTGTCGCATCGAGACGACGCGCGGACGCGCGCCGCAGCGGCTCCCAGGATAGCAACGGCGCGCCAAGGACGTCAAGGGCGACCAGGAGCCCGCGCGGGCGCGGCGGGGCTTCACTGGCGGCGCAGCGCCTCGACGGGCTCCAGCTCGGAGGCCAGGAAGGCCGGGTACGTGCCGAAGAGCATCCCGACCCCGGCCGCCGAGGCGAGGGCGACGGCCAGCCCCCCCGGCAGCGCGGCCGCGGCCACGCCGTAATGCTGGAAGACGCGGATGCCGCCGAAGCCGGCGAGCCAGCCGCACAGGCCGCCGAGACCCGAGAGCAGCAGCGCCTCCAGGACGAACTGGTAGAGGAGGTCGGCCTGCAGGGCGCCCATCGCCTTGCGGAGGCCGATTTCCACTGTCCGCTCGCGCACCGACACCAGCATGATGTTCATGACGCCGATCCCACCGACCAGCAGGGACACCGCGGCGATCGCGGTGAGCATGACGCTCAGGACCCGGTTCGCCGCGTCGGCCTGCTGCACCAGCGCGTCCAGGCTCTGGACGGTGATGGCCTGACCGCCTCCCGCGGCGGTCACCAGCGTCCCACCGCCGGGGCCGCCTCCGCCCCCGCCGCAGCACAGCCCCGGCCCGATCAAGCCCCCCGGACCGAACTTCCCGAAGGGGACGAACCCGGGACCGCCCGGGCCGGGTCCGCCCCCCTGCAGGCTCGGCGAGAGGTTGAAGAGGAGCGCCAGGATGCGCTCGCTCTGCAGGACGGCCGGCTCGACGTCGGCACGCGAGCGGGCCTTCATCCAGATGGCGCTCACCTGCGTGGTGCCCGCGAGCCACTCGGCCGTCGACTCGGGGATGAGCACGGCGTCGTCGATCCCCGAACCCAGGGCGACGGATTGCTGCGCGGCGCTGGTGCCGCCCGAACCAGAGGCGGACCCGGCCGGGCCCGTGCCGGACCCGCCGCCGGAGGCCGACGACGCGGGCGAGCCGGTGGCGCCGAGGGCCGGGATGGAGCCGGAGCCGACCGTGGCGCCCTGCTGCGGGCCGAGGACGCCGATGACCCGGAACGGGGCCTGGCCCAGGTAGATGTCTTGGCCCACGGGGTCGAGTCCGCCGAAGACGTCCTCGGCCGCGGTCGCCCCCAGCACCGCCACGTGCAGCGCGTTGGCCTGCTCCACCCCGTTGATGAACGTCCCCACGGCCACGCGCTCCGGGTGGATGGCGAGCAGTTCCGAGGTCACCCCGAGGATGGACAGGCCGGAGATGCCCCCGGCGTTGCTCTGCCGCCAGTAGACGGGGGCGGACACGCCGACGACCGGCATCACCGCGGATACGGTGGGCACCCTGCCGGCCAGTTGCCGCACCGTGCCATCGGTGAGCTGCACCGCCGTATCGTGGCTCTCCACCGTGATGACGTTGGTGCCGAGGCTCTGGTATTGGGCCGCAACCGCCCGCCGCGCGCCCTCGCCCACCGAGAGGAGGCTGCAGACGGCCGCGACCCCGATCGCCACGCCCAGCACGGTGAGGACGGAGCGGATCCCGCCCGTGGCGATGCCGCTCACCGCGACCTCGATGCCGCCCCACAGGCGCACCAGGAAGGACCAGACCAGGCGTCCCAGGGTTCTCACCCCGCCCTCGCCCCGACCGCCGGCGCCGGGCCGGGGACGATGGTGGCGCCGGCGCCCGGTGTCGCCGCGCCGCCCGGGTTACCTGCCGAGGACGTCTGCTGGCCCAGGGTCGGCGCGGCCTGCGTGCTGCCCGTGACGACCACCTGGCCCGGCTGCAGGCCGGAGGTGATTTGCGCGTACTGGTCGTTGACGAGGCCGACCGTGACCGGGACGACCGAGGGCCTGCCGCCCTGCAGCACCTCCACCTCGGCCTGCTGGCCGTTCTGGATGATCGCCTCGACGGGGACGAGGATCGCGTTGGGCACCGTCTGCACCACCACCTCGGCGTCGGCGGTCATCCCGGGCAGCAATCCGGCCGCCGCCGGGACCGAGATGGCCACGCCGTAGGTGGCCAGGCTACCGGCGCCGCCCGACGTGTTGCCCATCGGATCGACGCTCGTCACCTGGCCGGTGAACGTCTTGCCCGGCAGGCCCGGCGTCGTGATGTCCACCTGCTGGCCGGCGTGCACCTGCGCGACCTCCAGCTCGTCGACCTGGATGGTCAGCGTCATGCTGGCGGCGTTGAAGACGGTGCCGAGCGGCTGCCCCTGGCCGACGCGGTCCCCCGGCTGGATGAACAGGTTGCCCACCGTGCCGTCGAGATTGGACGTCACGTTCAGCTCCGATTGGGTCTGCTCGTCCTGCTGCAGCTGCGTCTGGTCGCTCTGCACCGTCGCGACCATCTGCTGGACGGCGGTCAGCGCCGCCGAGCCGCCCAGGACGCACAGCGTCTCGCCCTGGGTCACCCAGCCGTTGGCGGCGATCGCCTCGCTCTGGACGGTGCCGGCGATCGGGCTGTTGACGATCGTGGACTGGCCGTAAGCGGTGATGGACTGCTCGTTCGGCACCGGCAGGTCGCCCTGCGCCGAGTGGATCACCACGGTCCCCGTCATGCCGGGGGCCAGCAGGCCCGGATTGGCGAGCGTGATGACGGCGGGATAGGTGAAGCCGCTGGCGGAAGGCGTGGGGTTCGAGGCGATCGAGGTGATCGTGCCCGTCACGTCGCCGGAGAACTGGTCGAAGCGCACGCTCACCGTGTCGCCCACGGCGGCCCGCTGGTAGTCATAGGGCACCAGCCCGACGTCCATCAGGACCTCGGAGTCGTTGACGATCTGCGCGAGTTCGGCCCCGGCGGCCACGGAGGCGCCGACGTCCACCGACCACTTGACGACGCGGCCGGTCTGGGGTGCGCTCACCGGGACGCCCGCCTCCGTGCTGGCCACCTGCATCGCCTGGGAGGGCGTCGAGCCCACGGCCGTGGCCAGCGAGTCGAGGTCCTGCTGCAGCTTGACCTTGTCCTGGGCGATGGTGTCGGCGATCGTGGGGTTGGACAGGATGGCGAGCAGCTCGCCCTTCTGGACCGTCTCCCCTTGGCGCACCAACACCTGCTCCACGGTGCCGCTGGTCGGGGCCTGGAGCGAGGCCAGGCCGGTGGGTTCCAGGGGGCCGAACCCGAGCACGTCGGCGACCAGGGGCCCCTGTTTCACGGTCGCCGTGGCGTACACGGGCCCGGCGGTGGCCGTGGCCTGCTGCAGCCGCTTGCGGGCGTAATAGACGCCGGCCGCCAGGGCCGCCAGCACCACGAGGAGCGCCACCAGTCCTCTAGCCCGCATCCGCGTCCGCCCCTTCCCTGGTCCACGCGGCCAGGACGGTCTCGGCCATCAGGCGCTCCGGCACCGGACCCTCCGACTCGATCTGCCCGTCCCGCAGCTGGATCAGGCGCCCGGCGTGGCGGGCGATGTCGCGTTCGTGCGTGACCTGGATGATCGTGAGTCCGCCCGCGTTGAGCTCCTGGAACAGCGCCATGATCCCTTCGCCCGTCCGCGAGTCCAGCGCCCCGGTGGGCTCGTCCGCGAGGAGCACGGACGGTTCGCCCACCAGGGCGCGCGCGATCGCGGCCCGCTGCTGCTGGCCGCCCGAGACCTCCGTCGGGCGGCGGTGCGCGAGGTCCGCCACACCCACGGCTTCCAGCGCGCGCCTGGCCCGGCGGCGCCGCTCGCCTCCGGCCATCCCCCGGTAGACCAGGGGCACGGCGACATTCTCCAGCAGCGTCAGGCGCGGGAGGAGGAACGCGTTCTGGAAGACGAACCCGATGCGGCGATTGCGCTCGCGGGCCAGGTCCCAGCCACCGAGGCGGTCCATGCGGCGCCCCGCCAACACGTAGGTGCCCGCGCTCGGCCGGTCCAGCAGCCCGAGGATGTTCATCAGGGTGGACTTGCCGGACCCCGACGGACCCATGACCGAGACGAACTCCCCGGAGGCGACCGCCAGGTCGGTCGGGCGCAGGGCGAGGACCGCCGCGCGCTCCGTCCCGTAACGCCGCGTCACCGCGCGGAGCTCGATCAGGTCCAGAAGCTCACCCCCGATGCCCCGGCGGGGCAGGCGCCCGCCCCCGACCATCCTTGGACGCCGGATCCACGCACCGAGTTCCCCGCGAGGGGCGCAAGGGACGGGCGCCTGCCCCGGCAAGCGAGGGACCCGCGCGGCAGCCCACGCGGGTCCCTCGACGGGCCCACCGCCCTGGCGCGCCGACCGCGGCGCTGGGCCAAGGTGGTCCCGGGCGCGTCCTGTTTGACCCCGCGGCCGCGCGGCCGAGGCTCCGGAGGATCCCCCCCCCGGATCCGCCCGCCGCCGCTAGAAGTACGCCTCCTCCGTCTCACCGTCGAAGATGTGCAGCTTGTGCGGGGCCAGCGTCACCGTCAGGTTGTCGCCCGGACGCACCCGCAGGTCCGGCTCGCAACGCGCCACGATCGGGTCGGTGTCGGTCGACAGCAGCACGTGCTGCTCCGCCCCGAGGGGCTCGACCAGCTCCACCTGCGTCCGGTACTGGAGCTCCGGATGCGCCTGCTCGTAGTCGGCGCCCACATGGATGTCCTCGGGGCGCACGCCGAGGTACAGTTCGCGTCCCACGGCGCCGCGGCACTCGTTGTGGTACTCCTCGGGCATGCGGAAGCGGAAGCCCGCCCCGACGAAGTAGAGCCCGCTGCCGGTGTCCTCGAGCTGGCCCGTCATGAAGTTCATCGGCGGCGAGCCGATGAAGCCGGCGACGAACTTGTTCTTGGGGTGGTCATACAGCTCCTGGGGCGACGCGGCCTGCATGATGATCCCCAGGTTCATGACCACGATGCGGTGCCCCATCGTCATGGCCTCGACCTGGTCGTGCGTCACGTAGATGAAGGTCGTGGCCACGCGCTGGTGCAGCTTGCTGATCTCGGTGCGCATCTGCACGCGCAGCTTGGCGTCCAGGTTGGAGAGCGGCTCATCCATCAAGAACACCGCGGGGTTGCGCACGATCGCCCGCCCGAGCGCGACGCGCTGCTTCTGGCCGCCCGACAGGGCCTTGGTCGGCCGCTTGAGCAGGCCGCCGATGCTCAGGATCTCGGCGGCCTCCTTGACGCGGCGGTCGATCTCCGCCCGGGGGAAGCGCCGCAGCCGCAGGCCGAACGCAAGGTTCTCATACACGTTCATGTGCGGATACAGGGCGTAGTTCTGGAAGACCATGGCGATGTCGCGATCCTTGGGCTCGACCTCGTTGACCAAACGGTCGCCGATCCAGATCTCGCCCGACGTGATCTCCTCGAGGCCCGCCACCATGCGCAGCGTCGTGGTCTTGCCGCAGCCCGACGGCCCGACCAGGACGAGGAACTCCTTGTCCTCGATGTCCAGGTTGATCTCCTTGACCGCCAGCTGGTCGCTGCCCGGGTAGCGCTTGACCAGGTCCTTGATCTTGACTTGGGCCACGCCCTCGTCGCCTCCCTCACACGGCACCGGATCGCATACGCCGCGCGGCCGCCGGATTCCTGCCGACCGTCCACCGTCCGGCCGTGGGAACCCCGGCGCATCCCACGCGGCCCGGCCGAGACACGGGACGCCCACCGGAGGTCAGCGGCGGGCGGGGACGGCCGCACCGGAGGCCTCCGCCTCGTCCTCCAGGAAGTACTGCACGCGCTCCTTCTTGAACTCGCGGCTGCTCCACAGGTACTGGTGCTCGGCGATCCCCGTGCGCAGGGCGATGGCCTCGAGGGTGCGCAGGCACTCCGCGCGGGTGCGGCCGTGGACCATCGTATAGAGGTTGTATGGGAAGTCCGGATAGACCGGCCGCTCGTAGCAATGGCTCACCGCGGCGAAGGAGGCCATCACCGGTCCCACCTCGTCCACGCGGTCCGGGGGCACCTTCCACACACCCATGGCGTTGCTGACGAATCCGGCGTTCTGGTGCCGCAGCACGGCGGCGAAGCGGCGCATCTGGCCGCGCGCGGTCGCCTGCTCGCACCACCGGAAGACGTCCTCGACCGCGCAGCCGAGGGCGGCCGCCGCCGGGTCGAACGGGCGGGGCACCCCCGGCAGGTCCTTCTGCAACTCCCGGATGAACGCGATGTCCCGCCCGAGGAGCGGCGCCGCCTGTCCGCGCTCGACGTCGGCGCCCGCATAGATGCGGGCCTCGTCCCTGCTCTCGGGCGTGCGCTCGCCGGCGACGTCGAGACGGACGCCGATCTTGAAGAGGCGGAGGGTCGGCAGGACGCGCGTCACCTCGGCCCCGGCGCGCCGGCCGAGCGCCTGCGCCGCCTCCGCGACGTCCTGCCACGGCGGCACGGCGAGCGTGAACCACAGGTTGTACTCGTGCCGGCGGGCGTAGTTGTGGCTGACGCCGGGATGCTCGGACACCAGGGCCGCGGCCTCCTCCAGGCGCGCTGGGGGAAGCCGCATGGCGACCAGGGTCGACCGGTACCCGAGGGCGCGGGTGTCGAAGATCGCGCTGATCTGCCGGATCACGCTGGCCCGGCGCAGCCCCGCGATGCGCCGGAGCACGTCCGCCTCGTCGGTGCCCAGCGCTGCGCCCAGCGCGGCGTAGGGCTGCTCGTCCAGGGGGAAGTCCTCCTGGACGCGGTTGAGGAGCCGCAGGTCGGTGGGATCCAGCGTCGGGACGGCCATCGGCCACACCTCCGGCGATTCCGGGGTCAGGGCGGCGGCGCCCCGGCCGGCTGCCCGGGGCTCGCGGCGGGAGCCGCCGGCTCCGCCGCGGCCAGGGTGTCGCTGCGGCTGTGCGCGATCCGGGCCGCGGCGGCCGCCACCACCGCCGAGATCAGGTCGTCGAGGAAGGTGTTGCAGCGCCCGGGCGCGTGCCCGCGCCGGTCCACCCGGCCGACCACGCCGGGCTTCACCTTGTCCAGGTAGCCATAGTTGGTGAACCCGATGCTACCGTAAATGTTGACCACGGACAGCGCCAGAACCTCGTCGATCCCGTACAGCGGGTCGTCGCGCAGCATGGTGCTCTGGAGCGGCTCGGGCAGGGCGCCCCGCTCGGCCAGGACGTCCAGGGCGATACCGGTGAGGAGCGCGTTGCACACCTCCCGCTTCCCGAGCACGGCGAGGATGCTGTCCAAGCATTCCTGGGCGTCGAGGTCGGGCACGAACCGCGACTGCAGGCGGTGGACAAGGCTGGCCAGGTCCGGAAGGCGCACGCCGCGGGACAGGAGCAGCTGCCGGCAGAGGTCGCGAGCCTCGTCTCCGGCCGGGGTATGGGTCAACGACGCCTTCATGCCGCCCCTCCGGTCCGCCGCGCCCGAGCCTTCGGCGCGGCCGCCGCCACCGGCCAGCCCTCCGTCACGCGTCCATGGCGCCGCCGTCCCCGGCGGCCGCCCCGCCGCCCAGGGCGCGGAGCAGCGCGTTCCACCCCAGCGTGGCGCACTTGACGCGCACCGGGAACTGCGCCACGCCGCTCAGGGCCGCGAGGTCGCCCAGGCGCTCGGGCTCGCCCGCACCGGCCAGCATGGCCTTGAATCCCGCGCAGAGGGCCACCGCCTCGTCCCGCGTCAGGCCCCGGCAGGCCTCCGTCATCAGCGAGGCCGACGCCATGCTGATCGAGCAACCGCGCCCCTCGAAGCGGAGGTCGGCGAGGCGGTCGTCCTGCACGCGCACGCTGAGGCGGATCTCGTCGCCACAGGTGGGGTTTTGCAGTTCCACGGCCTCGGCGCCGGGACCGTCCAGACGGCCCCGGTTCCGCGGATGCTTGTAGTGGTCGAGGATGACCTCCCGGTACAGTTCCTCGAGCGCGGCGTCCGGCGTCTCAGGCATGGAAGAACTCCCGGGCCCGGCGGACGGCCCCGACCAGCGCCTCGACCTCGGCCGCCGTGTTGTAGAGACCGAAGCTCGCCCGGGCGGTCGCCACCACGCCGAGCTGGCGCATCAGCGGCTGCGCGCAGTGGTGCCCGGCGCGGATGGCGATCCCCTCCTGGTCCAGATACTGGGCGAGGTCGTGGGGATGCACCCCGTCCGCGGACCAGGCGACCAGCGCCCCGCGCGGGCTGCCGGGCCCGGGCCCGTGGATCGTGACCCCGGGACAGTCGCCCAGGCCGTCGAGCGCGAGGCGCGTCAGGGCCGCCTCGTGGGCCGCGATGCGGTCCTGGCCGAGGTCCCGTACGTAGGCGCAGGCCGCGGCCAGCCCCACGGCCCCGGCGACGTTCGGCGTCCCGGCCTCGAACTTCCACGGCACCTCGTTCCACGTCGCCGACTCCAGTTCGACCTTGAGGATCATCTCCCCGCCGCCGAACAGCGGCTCCATCGCCTCCAGCCGTTCCGGCCGGCCCCACAGGACGCCGACGCCCATCGGCCCGTACGTCTTGTGCCCGGAAAAGGCGAGGAAATCGCAGCCCAGGCGGCCGACGTCCACCGGCGCATGGGGCACGCTCTGCGCGGCGTCCACGACGGAGACGGCCCCGACCGCCCGCGCCCGGCGGCAGAGCTCCTCGGCCGGCGTGATCGTGCCCAGCACGTTGCTGCAGTGCGCGAAGGCCACGACGCGCGTCCGGGGGCCCAGCAGGCCGTCGCGGTCGAGGGCGTCCATCTCCAGCGCTCCGTCCGGGCCCACGGGGATGAACCGGAGCCGGGCGCCGGTCTCGCGGGCGACCATCTGCCACGGCACGAGATTGCTGTGGTGTTCCATCGGCGTCAGGAGGATCTCGTCCCCGGGCCGGAGTCGCCGCCGCGCCCAGGCCCAGGCGACCAGGTTGAGCGCCTCGGTGGCGTTGCGCAGGAACACGACCCCGCGGCCGTCCGCGGCGCCGAGGTGCCGGCCGACCGCCTCCCGGGCCTGCTCGTAGGCCACGGTCGCCTCGTTGCCCAGGGTGTGGATCGCCCGGTGCACGTTCGCGTTGTGGCGGCGGTAAAAGCGATCCTCGGCGTCGAGCACCGCCCGCGGCTTCTGGGTCGTGGCCGCGTTGTCGAGATAGACCAGCGGACGGTCGTGGACTCGGCGTTCAAGGATCGGGAAGTCCGCCCGCACGGTCTCCGGGTCGAACGGGGCCGCCTTGGGCGGCAGCGCGGCGACCGCGGCCATCCGTCATCCCTCCGCTCCGCAGGCAAGCCCGGGCGGGACCGCCGCCCCCTACGCGGCGCCGGGCGGCGCGTCGCCGTCGATCTTGCGGTCGACCAGCTCCTCCAGGCGGGCGCGGGCCGAGGCGACCGGCAACTGCTCGACCAGGGGCGCGAAGAACCCGTGCACGATCAGCCGCAGGGCCTCCCGCTGCGGCAGGCCCCGGGACGCCAGGTAGAACATCTGCTCGGCGTCGACCTTGCCGGTCGTCGCCGCGTGGCCGGCCTGCAGCTGGTTTTCGTTGATATACAGGGCCGGGATGGCGTCGCTGCGCACCCCGGGATCCAGGTGCAGGACGTTCTCCTTCTGCTGGGAGTTGCTGTCGCGCGCCCCGCGCTCGATGTCCGAGGTCCCGCGGTAGATGGCGCGGGAATGGCCGGCGAGGACGCCCTTCGTCAGCATGTGGCCGTTCGTGCGCGGGCCGACGTGCCGCAGGGTCGTCGCCAGGTCCATGTGCTGGGAACCCGAGGCGAAGAACACGAGCAGCGCGAGGGCCTCGCCGCCGGGCTGGGCAAGGTCGGTCGCGGTGGCCGAGCGCAGGACCGAGCCGCCGAGCTCGCCGATCAGCCAGCGGACGCTGGCATCCCGACCCAGCGCGGCCCGCCGCGTGACGTAGGCATGCACGCCCCCGCCCCAGTCCTGGAGGTCCACGAAGCGCAGGTGGGCGCCCTCGCCGACCTCCGCCTCCACCACGGCCGTCAGGGCGCAGGCCCGCGCGTCGCTCGGGGCGCCGCCCTCCTGGCGCTGGACCACGGTCGCCTCGGCGGCGCGGCCCAAACCGACGACGGTCCGCGGGTGGACCGGGGCGCCGTCCGCGCCCTGCCGGTAGACGATCTCCACGGGGTCGCGCAGCGCCACACCGTCGGGCACATACAGGAGGTAGCCGATGTGCGCCGCGGCGTTGCGCGCCTCGAACTTGCCGTCGGCCAACCCGACCACGCGGCCCAGGTAGCGCCGCACGAGGTCGGGGTGCGTCTCCGCGAGCCGGTCGATGCGATCGCAGACGACTCCGCGTTCCTCCGCCCCGGCCGGCAGGACGGCCCGGACGGCGGCCAGGGCGCCATCCACCTCGGCCCCACCCGGGACGTCGGCCGGCGCGGCGCCCGCAGCCCCCAGGTCGATCCGCGCGGCGTCGGTGCGGTCCCAGCGCGGAAGCGGCTGCGCCGCGTCGGCCGCGGCCGCCTCCCGCCGGAGGTCGCCGAGCCACCCGGGCCCGGGCAGGGTCTCGACCCACTGCGCGAAGGTTTCCGTGGCCGATCCCATGCGGACTACACCCCGCCCCTGGTCGCCGCGATCTCTTCCTTGATCCAGTCATAGCCCTCGCGCTCGATGTGATCCACGAGGTCCGGACCCCCCGAGCGGACGATCCGACCTTCATACATGACATGCACGAAGTCCGGCTGAATGTAACGGAGGATTCGTTCATAGTGGGTGATCACCAAGATGCCCAGCCGATCGCCGCGCAGCGAGTTGACGCCCCCGCTGACGACCTTGATGCTGTCGATGTCCAGGCCGGAGTCCGTCTCGTCCATGATGGCGATGCGCGGCTCCAGCATCGCCATCTGCAGGACCTCGTTGCGCTTGCGCTCCCCGCCGGAGAAGCCCTCGTTGAGGTAGCGGCGGGCCACGCCCTCGTCCCACTCCAAAAGGCGGATCTTGTCCAAGAGCCTCTTGCGGAATTCGACGAAGGGCATCTCCCGGCCCCGGGCCTTGAGGGCCGCGTGGATGAAGTTCGCGACCGTCACGCCCGGGACCTCGACGGGGTACTGGAACGCGAGGAAGAGGCCGGCGCGCGCCCGCTGGTCGGGACTCATCGCCAGCAGGTCCAGGCCGCCCAGGCGCACCTCGCCGCCGGTCACCTCATACCTGGGGGCGCCGGCCAGCGTGTTCGCCAGCGTGCTCTTGCCCGACCCGTTCGGTCCCATCAGGGCATGCACCTCACCGGGCCCCACCCGCAGGGTCACGCCGCGCAGAATCGGCATCCCCTCGACGCTCGACCGCAGGTCGGCGATCTCCAGGGCCACGCCCGCGTCCGCCACGCCTCAAGCCTCCCCAACGCCGCGGCCGCCTCGGACCGGATGGCCCCCGAAGGGGGCTCCGCCACGGCAGCCGCGCGCACCGTCGCCGCATCCGGCCCCCGCCCGGGTGCCCCGGGCCCGGTGGCGCCCGCGACCACGCAAGCCGTCGCCATTATAGGGGCGCGCCATGGGCGTGTCAAAAGTTGACCGGAACACTCGGATTAGAGAAAAGCCCAACGGAGAGTGCGGCTCGCGGGGATGAACCATTGATCTCCCCCCGGGCCGGCCGCCGCGCCGCTCAAGGGACGCCGGCGGCGACCGCCCGGATCGCGGCGGCGGCGTGGGCCGCGGCCGCCGCGCCGGCCGCGTGGTCGGCGCGCCAGTGGGAAAACTCGAGGACGGCTCCGGTGGACTCGACCGCCACCTTGAGGTCCGCCGCCGGGGCGTTGGCCGCCGCGTCGGTCGCCTGCAGCCCCCGGCGAACCGCCAGGCGCAGGACGTCCGCCACCGTCAGCGCCGCCGGCACCGCGGCGGGACCGCCGATGGTGACGGCCACGACCGCGCCCGCCCCGAGCCGCCGGCAGGCCGCGACCGGCACCAGATCATACAGCCCGCCGTCCACGTCGAGATGCCCCTCCGGGTCGCGGGCGCCCGCAAGCAGGCCGGGGAATCCCGCCGTCGCCGCCAGCGCCTCTTCGGTGGCCCAGGCGCGCAAGGGCGACCCGGCGTGGACCAGCACCGAGCGGCCGGCCGTGAGGTCCGACACCATCACGCCGTACCCGGGCGCCCAGCCGGCCACGTCGCCGGCGGCCGCGGACAGCACGCGGCGCAGCACCGGCCGGACGTCCACCAGGCCCGGCGTCGCCCGCGGCCGCAGGATCTCCAGCATGTGCCACGCCTCTCGGGGCAGCAGCGCCCAGGGATCCGCGGCGACCGCGCTCCAGCGGTCGTATTGCTCGGACAGGGGCAGGCCCGCGGCCAGCGCCCCGGCCACGAGCCCGCCCGACGACGAACCCACGACCACGTCCGGCGACAGCCCGAGGTCGCCAAGGGCCGCGAGAAAGCCCAGCGCCGCGAAGACCCCCGGTACGCCGCCGCCGCCGAGCGCGATGCCCCAGGGGCCGGCCATGGGAGCGCCTCCCAGATGTCTGTGCGCCCCGGCGCCCGACGCTCCCGCCGTCCCAGGGGCAGGAATCGGCGGGGGCGGAGCCCAGGGCGACACGACTTGCGGCGGGGGCCCACCAGATCATGACGCCATCCGGCTGGACCGCGGCAGCCCCGGGCCGCGCGGACCCGCCGCTTTTCCACCTCCGCGCCGAAACGCGGAGGCCCTCAAACAGGCTCGCCCAGCAGCGCTCCGATGGCCGCGACGATCCGTTCGGCCGCGGCGACCGCATCCGTCGCGTCGTCCACCGTCAACAGCGGCGCCGGATCATAGTCCCCGCTGTGCCGGTCTCGCTGCAGACTTTCGATGGCGCACGAAGCCGCTTGGCGGCCTGCGCGAGGTGGGCCAGAGCTGGCCGGTCGCCGGCGCCGGCCACGGCTGGATGCCCTCCTCCAGGGCGTGCCGCAGCAGCGGTGCGCCCACCCCCAGACTCCACTCCCAGCGTTCGGGCGTGAAGACCTGCACGTCGACGAACAGCGGGTAGAGCGGCCACGCCGCCTCGTCGATGGCGCGCTTCACCTCCCCGTTCCGCCGGTCGACCAGGATCAGCAGTCCAGGTCAGAGTCGTCGAGCGCGTCGCCGCGGGCGCGCGATCCGAAGAGCATGACCCGGTGCAGCCGCGCACCCCACTGGGCGGCGAGGGCCCGCGCCACCGAGCGCGCCTGCTCGACGTCGGCCGTCCGGGCCGCCACGCGATCGCCCTCCTCATCCGGGCCCAAGGCGGTACGGCCGGCGAGCCGCGTGCTTCACCGCGCCACGTACTGCACGGCCCGGAAAAGGCGCGCCGACCGCAGTCGCGCAGTGGGTCCGGCGCTTTGGGGGGCCGGGTGAGGGGTGAGATGGGGCCCGCGTCGGAGGTCGGCCCAGGGGCCCGCACCAAGAACTCCTCCGCGGACCCGACCCGCGAGCGACGAGCCAGGGTGGTGCGCCCGGCAGGATTTGAACCTGCGCAAACCAGGCTCCGGAGGCCTGTGCTCTATCCGGGCTGAGCTACGGGCGCACGTGCGCTGGACGCGAGATGGACACTACCACGGCCGCGGCCGCCGAGCAAGTTGCGCGTCCCCGGGACGCCGCGGCGGAGCCGCCCGCGACGGGCGCTCCCTTCGTTCACGCCGGGCCGGCCAGGCGATCGAACAGGGCCCGGTAGTAGCGCAGGAGGCGGACCGGATCGGGGCTCGGCGGAATCTCGGCCAGGCAGAAGCCCTCGTACCCGGAGTCCCGCAGGAGCCCGAAGAGCTCGGCCCACGGGTAGGCGGGACTCCAGAGTTCCTGGATGTGCACCAGCCCGATCCGCCCGCGCATCCGCGCGAAGTCGGCGGCCACGGAACCGCCGCGCACGTCCACGGCGTTGCAGTTCCAGCAGACGGCCACGGCGGGGTGGTCGCACGCCTCCAGGATGCGCTCGATGTCGGCCGCGCCGGCCACGGACCCGTGCATCTCCAAGCGGACCTGCACGCCCCGCGCCTGCGCGTGGCCGCCGCAGCGCCGCAACGCCAGGCCGATCTGCTCCAGGGTCGCGGCGCGCGGGACCCCGCGCGCCTCCTGATGGCCGTTGGGCCGGACCTTGACGCCCGGGCAGCCCAGGTCCGCGGCCAGGTCGATCGCCGCGCACGTCGCCGCCACGTTGGCCTCCACGACCGCGGGATCGAGGGCGTGGTACTCGCAGGTGGTGCCGATGCCCACGAGACGCACCGGGCCCTGCGCGAAGCGGGCGCGGACCGCGCCCCGCGCCTCGGCGCCAAGCGTGGGCTCGACGCCGTGCGCATGCGTCGTCCGCAGCTCCACGCCCTCGAACCCCGCCTCCGCGCAGCGGGCGATCAGGGTCTCCAGATCCCAGTCCTTGGCCAGGTTGTAGGTCACGAGTCCCAGGTGCAGCATGCCGGACCACTTCGAACCGCGCGGCCCCGCTCCTGCCGGCCGCGCTCGGCCCCGCCGCGGCTACAGGCGCCCGGAGATGAGCAGCCCGCCCAGGACCAGGAAGCCGAGCCCGGCGGCCGTGTGGATCATGCGCACCGGCAGCGTCCGCCCCACGACGTCCCCCAGCAGCGAGGAGATGAGGGTCACCACCACGAGCGCCAGCGCGGCCCCGAGGAAGACCGGCACCGGCCGGCGGCCGTTGGCGCTGAGCATGAGCGTGGCGAGCTGGGTCTTGTCGCCCAGTTCCGCGAGGAAGATGAGGCCGAAGGCCACCGCCGCGCCGTGCCAGTCCAGGTGCCCGCCCCCTCCCCGCCACTCGGCGCCGTAAACGTATACGGAAGTCCCGGCCGGGCCATGCCCCGCCCGTCCGTCGGCCGCCGCCGGCGCCTGGAACGAATTCGCGGCGCCGCGCCCGGCGGGGCGAGCGGGCGCCCTGGGCACCGTATCGCTGACGCCGGGCGCCCTCGCCCGGGGCGAAGGAAGGTCGGATGGGCATGCAGGCAGTCGTCATGGCCGGCGGATGGGGGCAGCGGCTCCGGCCGCTGACGCTGAAACGGCCCAAACCGCTCGTGCCGCTCTTCGGACGACCCCTGCTGTGCTATCTCGTGCACCACCTCCATGAACGGGGCGTCGAGGAGGTCTGGGTCACCGCCGGGCACCTCGGGGACCAGATCGAGGCCTATCTCGCCACACTGCCGACCGACGCCCGCCTGCGCTGCCACGTGGAGGCGCGGCCCCGCGGCACGGCCGGCGCGGTCGCGGACCTCCTGGGCCACCTCGAATCCCCATTCCTCGTGATCAGCGGCGACGCCATCATCGACCTGGACCTGGAGAGCCTGCTGGACGCGCACCACGCCGACGGCAACGTGGCCACCATCTGCCTGGCGCCGGCGGGCGAGCGGCTGCGCTTCGGCACCATCGCCCTGGCCGGCCGGCGCGTCGAGCGCTTCGTCGAGAAACCGCCCCTCTGCGAGGTGGCGCCCGGAGCCTGCCTGAACACCGGCTGCTACATCCTGGACCACGAGGCGCTGCGCGGCGTCGCGGGCGAGCAGCCGGTGGACTTCGCCCTGGACGTCTTCCCGGCGCTGCTCGGGCGCGGGCTCCCCGTGGGCGCCGTGGCCGCCGCCCGGTACTGGCGCGACATCGGCACCCTGGAGGCATACCGCGAGGCGCACTTCGACGGACTGTCGGGTCGGCTGCCGTGGCCGCTGCCGCCGGGCGCAGACACCCGGGCGGGCGCGGCGGAGGCGCCGGTCCGGGTGGGGCGCGGCGTGCGCGTGGCGGATGGGGCGGAGGTGCGCGGCCCGGCGGTGCTCGGCGACGGCTGCGTGGTGGGGCCGGGCGCCACCGTGGAGCGGTCCGTGCTCCTGGACGGCGTCCGCGTGTCTGCGGGCGCCACGCTGCGCGACTGCGTGGTGGACGCGGGCGCCCTGGTGCCTCCGGGCGTTCACCTGGCCGCCGCCGGGCTCGCGGGGGCGCCCCGCGGCGGCGTGCTCGGGTTCCGGCGGGTCCCGGCGGGAAGGCCCGCTCCGGCGTCGGGCGCGGCGGCCGACGGCGCCGCGCGCCCGGCGGTGGAGGCGCTGGCGGTCCGGGCAGCCCCGCCGCAGTCGCAGCCCCAGCCCGGATAGGGCGGCGCCGCCCGCCTCCCGCCCTACGAGGACCCCTCGTCGCTGGAGGAGATCTGGCGCACCTCGTCGCGGGGGGCCAGGCGGACGAAGCGGTCCTGCCAGGCGTCCCACTGGGCGAGCATGGCCGCAGCCCGGCCGCTGCCGGTGCGCTCGGCGAACGCGCCGAGGAGCCCCTGCAGCCGCATCCGGTCCTGATCGAGCAACGGCGTGATCTTCACCAGCTGCGGGTTGAACCGGCGCGCGAACGTGCCGTCCTCGTCGAGGACGAACGCCTCCCCACCCGTCATGCCGGCCGCGAAGTTGTAGCCGGTGGGGCCGAGGACCACGACCGTGCCGCCCGTCATGTACTCGCAGCCGTGGTCCCCCACGCCCTCCACCACCGCCGTGGCGCCCGAGTTGCGCACGGCGAAGCGCTCGCCGGCCCGGCCGGCGGCGTAGAGGACGCCGCCCGTCGCCCCGTACAGCACGGTGTTGCCCAGCAGGACGTGGTCGACGCTCGGGCCCGCGAGCTCGGGGTGCGGGCGGATGACGATCTCCCCGCCGGAGAGCCCCTTGCCCACGTAGTCGTTGGCGAGGCCCACCAGGTGGAAGGTGACGCCCGGGGGGAGGAAGGCGCCGAACGACTGGCCCGCCACCCCGTCGAACTCCACGAAGACCGTGTCCGGCGGGAGGCCGCCGTCCCCGTACCGCCGGGCGATCTCCCATGCCAGGGTGGCGCCGACCGTGCGGTCCGTGTTCCGGATGGGCACGCTGAGCGTGACCGGCTCCCCGCCGCCGATCGCCTCGCCCGCGAGACCGACGATCTGGTGGTCCAGCCGGTCCTCGGGGGGCAGGGCGTTGCGGAGCCCGGCCTGGTGGCGCAGGGCCGTGCCCGGGCGTTCGGGGCTCGCCAGGAGCGGAGCCAGGTCCAGGCGGTCGGCGGCGGCGTTCCCCGTCGCCACCTGCCGCAGCAGGTCCGCCCGGCCGATGATGTCGTCCAGGGTGCGGTAGCCGAGCTCGGCGAGGATCGTGCGCACCTCGTCCGCCACCAGGAGGAAGTACTCCATCACCTGCTGCGGGCTGCCGGTGAACTTGCGGCGCAGCGCCTCCTTCTGCGTGGCCACGCCGACCGGGCAGTTGTCCGTGTGGCAGACCCGCATCATGATGCAGCCCTCGGCCACCATGGCGGCCGTACCGAAACTGAACTGGTCGGCGCCGAGCATCGCGGCCACCGCCACGTCCCGGCCCGTGCGGAACCCTCCGTCCGCGCGCAGGATGACGCGGTCGCGCAGGCCATTCGCCACCAGGGTCTGCTGGGTCTCCGCCAGGCCGATCTCCCACGGCAGGCCGGCGTTCTTGATCGAGTTGAGGGGCGAGCTCCCGGTCCCGCCGGAGTGGCCGCTGATCAGGATGATGTCGGCGTGCCCCTTGGCGACACCCGAGGCGATGATGCCGACACCGCTCTGCGCGACCAGCTTCACCGAAACCTCGGCCGCGGGATTCGCCTGCTTCAGGTCGTAGATGAGCTGCGCCAAGTCCTCGATCGAGTAGATGTCGTGGTGGGGCGGCGGCGAGATCAACGCCACCCCCGGCGTCGTGTGCCGGATGCGCGCGATGTACTCCGTGACCTTCTGGCCCGGGATCTGCCCGCCCTCGCCGGGCTTGGAGCCCTGCGCCATCTTGATCTGCAGTTCGGCCGCGGAGGCCAGGTAGGCGGGCGTGACCCCGAAGCGGCCCGAGGCCACCTGCTTGATGGCGCTGTTCTTCTCGGTCCCGAAGCGCACGCCGTCCTCGCCGCCCTCGCCGGAGCCCGAACGGCCGCCCAGGCGGTTCATGGCGATGGCCAAGGTCTCGTGGGCCTCCGGCGACAGCGACCCGAGGGAGATCGACCCGGTCGAGAACCGCCGGGCGAGGGCGGAGGCGGGCTCCACCTCGTCCAGCGGGACGGGGTCGCGGTCGCTGCGGAACTCCAGCAGGTGGCGCAGCTGCGACGGGCCCTGCGCGTCGACCGCCTGGAGGTACTCCCCATACCGCCGGCGCCGCTCGGCGGAGGGGCGCGCCCCGGTGCCGGCCGAAAACGGCTCCGTGCCCTCGGCGCCGCCGCCGGCGTCCGGGCGGAGGGCCGCCTGGAGCGCGTCGACCACGGCGGGGCTGAACTCGTGGACCTCGCCGCCCTCGCGGAAGCGGTAGAAGCCGTGCAGCGCGGGCTCCCGGCTCACCTCGGGATAGGCCGCCTCGTGCCAGCCGGCCATCAGGGCGCCGAACTCACGGAAGCCGTTGCCGCCGAAGCGCGAGACGGTGCCCGGAAAGCAGCGGGCGATGACCGCCTCCGCGACGCCCACCGCCTCGAAGATCTGCGCGCCGGTGTAGCTTTCCACGGTGGAGATGCCCATCTTGGACATCACCTTCTTCAGGCCTTCCTCGGCGGCGTGCCGGTAGGCCCGCTGCGCGGCCGCGGCGTCGGGAACCTTGCGCATGCGGCCTTCGGCGGCCGTCTCGGCGACGACGGCGAGCGCGAGGTAAGGGTTGACGGCGTTGGCGCCGTATCCGAGCAGGGTCGCGAGGTGGTGGATGTCGCGCGGTTCCCCGCTCTCCACGATCAGCGCGGCGCGCATGCGCAGGCCCGAGCGGATCAGGTGGTGGTGCACGGCGCCCGTGGCCATCAGGGACGGGATCGCCACGTGCTCCGGGCCCACGGCACGGTCGCTGCAGATCACGATGCCTGCCCCGTCCGCCACGGCGCGGGCCGCCTCGCGGCAGAGGCGCTCCAGCGCCGGCTCGAGGCCGTCGGGCCCGTCCGCGCGGGGAAAGACGGCATCCAGGGTGACGGAGGCGAAGGCGGGCTCCCGCTCGCCCCACCGCCGCACGGCGGCCAGGTCCGCATCGAACAGGATGGGGCTCTGGAGCTCCAGGAGCCGCGCGTGCCCCGGCGATTCCTCCAGCAGATTGCCGCGCGGCCCGAGCTGCGTGCGCAGGGAGAAGACCAGCCCCTCGCGGAGGTGGTCGATCGGGGGGTTCGTCACCTCGGCGAACCGCTGCTTGAAGTAGTGGAAGAGCGGCCGCTCCTTGGACGAGAACACCGCGTGCGGCGTGTCGTCCCCCATGGAACCCACGCCCTCCTTGGCATGCTCGACCATGGGCTTGAGGACGGTGACCTGCTCCTCCTTGGTGTACGCGAAGGCGCGCTGCAGGCGCCCGAGGTCCGCCGGGCCGAGGCGCCGCTCCCAGCGCGGGGGGGCCGCCGGCTCGGCCGTGCCGTCGCCGCCCGCGACCTCGGCCGGAGCGTCGGGGCCGACCGGCACGAGGTTGCCTTCGAGCCACGCGCCATAAGGGCGCCGGCCGCAGACCTCCCGCTGCACGTCGTCGTTCTCCTGGATCAGGCCGCGCTCCAGGTCGACGGCGAGGATCTGCCCGGGTCCGAGCTTGCCGTACTTGCGCACCCGCCGCGGCGCGATCCCGGCGACGCCCATCTCGGAGCCCGCGACGACCCAGCCGTCGTGCGTGATCGTGTAGCGCATCGGGCGCAGGCCGTTGCGGTCGAGCACCGCCCCGAAGACCCGGCCGTCGCCGAAGACCAGCGCGGCCGGCCCGTCCCACGGCTCGACGAGGCACGCGTGGTACCGGTAGAAGTCGCGGCGCGCGGGGTCGAGGTCCGGCAGGCCCTCCCAGGCCTGGGGGACCAGCATCATCAGCCCGTGGCGCAGGTCCCGGCCGCCGAGATGCAGCAACTCGACGGCGTTGTCGAGGTTGCCGGAGTCGGACGTGTCGGGATCGGTCACCGGCCGCAGGGCCGGCCCGAGGTCCTCGAGGAAGGGCGCCCGCAGGTCGCCCTCGCGGGCGCGCATCCAGTTCACGTTCCCGCGCAGGGTGTTGATCTCGCCGTTGTGGGCCAGCCGGCGGTACGGCTGCGCGCGAGCCCAGGTCGGCTCCGTGTTCGTGCTGTACCGCTGGTGGTAGATGACCGCCGACGTGCGGAAGCGGGCGTCGGCCAGGTCCGGATAGAAGGCGGCCAACTGGGGGGCCAGCATCAGCCCCTTGTAGA
>JAJYVV010000227.1 GCA_021791815.1 Bacillota bacterium
GCCCGCGCGGCGCGGCGCGCGCCTGCGCGCGGGCCCCGGCCGGCCGCGGCCGTCGCGGGCGCGTTCCTCCCGGGCCGCCCGGGTCCGGAGCGCGCGGCGATAGTCCGCGACCAGCGCCGCGCCGTCGAGGTCGACCTGCTCGGCATACAGGCGCAGAAAGCCCTTGATGAAGACCTCCTCGGGCAGGTCGGCGGCGCGACCTTCCTCGATCGCGGACAGGTAGTGCGTGCGCACGTGCGTGGCGGCCGCGACGTCGTCGAGCGAGCGGCCTGCGCGGAGCCGCGCGGCCCGGAGGCGCTGGCCGATGTCCCGCAGTTCCTCGAACGGCGCGCCCCGCCCGCCGCCGGCATCCGAACCGCCATCGGGCGCGCGCCCGTCCCCGGCGCCCGGCGGGTCCGCGTCCATCACGCACCCCCTCCCGCGGGCGCCGCCCCGGCCCCCGGCGGCTGGGCACCGGCGGCCCCGCCCGAGGCGCCCCCGGCGAGGCCGCTGGCGGCGAGCCCGCTGGGGTTGGGGGCCGACCCGGATGCGCCGACGGCCGAAGCCCCGGGGCCGCCCATCGACGCCAGCGTCCGCCCCAGCGCCGCGATCTCCTGGGCGAACGTGACCAGGTCCCCCTTCTTCAGCGCGCCCTGGGCGCTGCCGAACTGCCGCTGGGCCTGGCCCACGAGCGAGCTCAGCCCCGGCGCCGTCGACGAGCTGCCGGAGCTGGACGGCGCTCCGGCGCCGCCCGACGCCGGACCCGACGGGGTCACGGCGCCCCCGGTCCCCGCCGCGGGATTCCACGGCAGGGGCCCGAAGATCTGGGCCAGCGCGCCATCCAGGGTGTCGCCCACGGCGATCTGCTGGCCGCCGTAATCGACGATCACCCGGCGCAGCGCGGGCAGTCCCGTCTGCTGCGCCGTCTGGTACAGGGGCTCGACATACAGGAGCGCGTCGCGGATCGGGATGACGAGCAGGTTGCCCCGCGCCACGCCGGAGCCGCCCTGCGACCAGAGGGTCAGGATCTCCGCCACGGCCGAGTCCTGGTTGATCTGGGATTCAATCTGGAGCGGCCCGAAGACGGTCTGGTCCTTCGGAAACTCGTACGCGACGACCTTCCCATACTGGGCCCCATCGCTGAACGCGGCCATCCAGGCGACCATGTTGTCGCGCCCGCCGGCGCCGACGGACAGCGGCGTGAACGGCTCCATCAGGACGAACTGGGGTTGCGCCAGGCCCGGGAATTGGAGGATCACGTAATAGGGCGGCACGGGCTCGTTCGGCGGCACGCTGCCCGCGGTGGTCACCGCCGACGTCTCGTTGGCCAGCTGCCAGGCGTCCTCATTGTTATAGAAGACCGAGGGATCGGTCATGTGGTACCGCTCATACATCTGGGCCTGGGCGGAGAAGTAGTCCTCCGGGTAGCGGATCTGCGAGCGCAGGTCCGACGGCATGGCGCTGAGCGGCTGGAAAACCCCGGGGAAGATGCGCTCCTCGGTCCGGATGATGGGGTCCGTGGGATCGGCGACGTAGAATGTCACCGTGCCGTTGTAGGCGTCGATCACGGCCTTGACCGAGTTGCGAATGTAGTTGATGCCGTTGCCGTCGGGCGTGGCGTAGGGATAGGCCGACGACGTCGTGTAGCCGTCGATGATCCAATAGAGGCGGCCGCCGGCGATGACGATGTAGGGGTCCGAGTCCCAGGTCAGGAAGGGCTCCCCCAGGAGGTGGCGCACCCGGTGGGGGATGTCGCGGTAGATCAGGGCCTTGGTGCCGGCGCCGATGCCCTCCGCGAAGAGCACGTTGAAGTTGTTCGCCCAGATCGCGAAGGCCACGCGCTGCAGCTCGGAGCCCAGCGGGATGCCGCCGCTTCCGCCGTAGTGGTTGTAGACGTCGGTCTGGCCCTGGGGGTAGTCGAACTCCTGGATCTGCGGGCCGACGATCGCGTACTGCGTCGTCTGCAGGCCATAGTAGATGCGCGGCTGCGTGATCTGGATGCCCACCGACGAGGTGTTCTGGATGTCCTGCACCCAGAAGTTCGGCATGCCCTGGGCGCCGACCTGCGAGGACGGCAGCACGACGATGCCGTAGCCGTGCGTGTATTTCATGTGGATGTTCTGCCACGTGTCCGCGGGCAGCTGGCCATAGTTGATCTCGCGGGCCGCGACCAGCACCTGCGAATAGGCGCCGTTCACGGTGTAGCGATCGATGGAGGCGGGGTCGAAGCTGTAATAGGTGCGCAGACCCTGCAGCTGCTGCAGGGCGGGGGCGGCGATCTGCCAGTCCCAGAGGCGGATGTTCTCGAACGTGGCCTGGTAGCCCGCCAGGTTCGAGGCCGTGAGGTCCTGCTGGACCGGAAAGGGCTGGAGCTGGATCTGGTTGAGGTCGAACGCCGCGCGGGTGGCGGCGATGTTGTTGACGATGTATGGCCGCTCCCGCTGGAGCTGGCTCGGCCGCACGACGACGTCCTCGACCAGCGCGGGGACCACGGTCCCGACGACGACGGAGCATGCGACCAGGGCGCCGAGCCCCCACCACACGAACCGCGGCCGTCCCGCGGCGGCGAGGGCGGCGGCGAGCGCGGCCAGACCCGCCAGGACGATGAGGGCCTCGAGGATCGGGATGTGCACGTGGGCGTCGACGTAGCTGACCCCGGGCACGATCCCGTGCTGGGTGAACAGCAGGTTCCAGAGGTCGAGGCGGTACCCGACCGCCTTCAGGGCGAGGTAGGCGGAAAGGAGCCCGAACAGGTGGGCCCGCGCGCGGGGGTGCGCCACGAAGCGCCCGTCGAAGAAGTTGAACCACCCCGTCGCGAAATACAGCGTCAGCGAGCCCAGGCCGGCGATCCAGAACGCCACGCCGGCGGTCTCGTAGGCCATCTCGTAAAAGGGCAGGCGGAAGACGTAGTCGGCCACGTCGCGGTGGTAGATGGGATCCCGCACCCCGAAGGGCACGGCGTCCTTGAAGAGCCAGACGGTCGCCCACTGCGCGGACAGGACCCAGCCGGCGATCAGGCCGACCCCCGCCGCGGCGAGCCAGGTCCAGCCGGTGCGGCGCCCCACGCGCAGGACCTCGGCGTAGGGTCCGCTGCCCCCGCCCGAGGAGGCCAGGCTCGGGGCCGCGATGCGGAGATTGCCGAACACGAAGCCGCCGAAGAGGACCGCCGCGACGGCGCCCGTCTCCAGCCGCCCGGTCAGGGTGCGCCAGAAGATGATGGGCATGTGCAGTTCCCGGAACCACTCCAGATGCACGTAGAGCAAGGCACAGCCGCGAAAGACCAGGTAGCCGGCGAGCACCAGGCCCACGAACCACACGATCAGCCTGCGCCGACCCGGCACCCGTCACCCCCGCCTTCTGGATGCGCCCCCCGGGCCAGACCGTGCCGGAAGGGCGTGCGGCCCGCACGGGCCCCGCGGCGTCGGACCTCGCCCCGGGCCCGCCCGAGCGCGTTCGCCAGGCTTCGCGCCCTCGGGAGGCGGCTCCTCCTCCTCCGTTCGGGCCCTTTCGAGCGCCGGCGGGCGCCGCGCGGCGGGTCATCCCTCCCCGCGGCCGGACGCTCCACGGTCCGCCCTGCCGCCCGCCGCAGGGGGAACCTCCGCGAGCACCTGGCGCACGCCCCGGCCCGGCGGTTCCCGTCCGAGGTCGAACAGGGCCCCTTCCGTCGGTCGCCGCCGGGCGTCCAGCACCATCTGCACGACCGGGGCGCGCGGGTCGCTGCCGTGCCCGGCGGTGACGATCCCCACCTCGCCGCTCTCCAGGAGCACGGGGGTCCCGGGGGCGAAGACCCCGAGCGCCTCGCTCAGGCGGCGCACCACCTCCGGGTCGAGCTTCTCCCCGGAGAACCGGCGCAGGATGCCCATCGCTTCCTCCGGCGGCATCCCGGCCTGGAAGGGACGGTCCGCCGTCAGGGCGTCGAACACGTCGGCCGCGGCGGCGATGCGGCCGAAGAGATGGATCTCCTTGCCCGCCAGGCCCTTCGGATACCCCGAGCCGTCCAAGCGCTCGTGGTGCTGCAGCGCGACCTGCGCGGAAAGGGGGTCGAGGCCGGCCTGGTCGCGCAGGTAGAGGAAGCCCTCGGCCGTGTGCCGCTGGAGCCGGGCGAGCTCCTCCGGCCGCAGGGGCCGGGGCTCCTGCATGAGCGCGGCATACGGCAGGATGCCGATGTCCTGCAGCAGGACCCCCACCCCGAGAAGGGTCAGGCCGCGCCGCCCCAGCGCCAGGGCCTGCCCCACCCGCACCGCGGCGACCGCGCACTGGACCGCGTGGCGGAAGGCGTACCCCGACGCGCGGCGCAGCTCGGCCAGGTCGACGGAAAGGCCGTGGCGGTGCCAGACCTGGTCGACGACCGCCTGCAGCACCGCGGGGCCCGCATCCGGGCCCGCGGCGCGCCGGCGCTCGGCGGCGCGGGCGAACGCGGCCCGGGCGATGCGCATCAGGTCCGCGCGCGTCGCGGCCCGGTCGGCCTCGTCGGGAACCGCCTCCTCGACCTCGGCGTCCGCCACGTGGACGGAGACGACCCCCCGGGCGATCAGGCGCTGGATGTAGCGGCCGGTGAGCCGGACGCCGGCGCCGAGCAGGACGTTGCCGGCCGGATCCACCACGCTGCGGGCCAGCCGCGCGCCGTCCAGGGCCGATGTCAGCCGCTCCAGCCGCACAGGGCCCATCCTCCCCCTTCCCGCCGGTTCCCTTCCGGGACCGGGCGTCCTGCAGGGCATCCCTTCCATTATGGGCGAGCCGCCGGGGCGGCACAACGCGAGACGGCGAGCCTGCCGGGGCCGGGCCTCCCCGTGGGCCGCCGCGGCCCCCGCCGGGCCCGCCCCCCGAAGCGGCCGCGTCTGATATGGTCAGGGCGCCCCGGGGAGCGGAGGTGCATGCAGGTGCCAGGCGGCGGCTCGGAGGGTCGGGACGGCGCGCGGCGCCCGGTCTGGGCGTGGCTCGCGGACTGGCTGACGGAGGAGGTTCCCGAGCGCGGCGCCTCCGGCGGGACCCGGCCCGAGGCCCCCGTCCCGCCC
>JAJYVV010000039.1 GCA_021791815.1 Bacillota bacterium
TGCTCCCTTGCCCCCGGCTTCTCCCGCCCCAACCCCTCGCCCCACCCCATCACACGCCCCCGTCCCTCCACCTCCCAACGCCGTTGACTGAATGCGTACGCGCGCTGGCGCACGCATCCTCGAAGAGGATGCTCTCCGTGCGGATGTCCCAGCCGCAGGCTTAGAGCAGCAGGAGCATCAGCGAGTTGTTCGTCTGGGCGGCGATCTCCGTCGCCCGGCTGCCGGCGAGCAGCGACCGATATCGCGAGCTTCACTACCATATCGGCGCAGACCGCATTGCCGAACTGGCTGCCCGCATGATAGTTCGCCCGCACTAGCCAGCGAGCAGGCGAACTTCGACCACGATTACAGGGCCGCCGCGGCGGCCTGCTCTGTGCGTCCCCGAATGAAGGAGAACTCCTCCAAGGAGCCTGGACCGAGCCGCTTGCTGGCGCGAAGAATCTCGATAGCGATGATGTGGCCGTCCTCGTCCAGGTCCGCAGTCACGCCGGGTTCCAAGTCGATGTTGTCCTCAGCCTCGGCGTCTTTGAGTTCGATGTAGAGCGCATCGGCTTCCGGATCGTAGGTGATCCGCATCATCTTGTCCCCTTTGGACCGCGCTTCCGGACCACGACGGTCAAGACGACCACGCGGTGCCGCTCGCGTCAGTAGGTCACCCTCAGCCACCAGCTCCTGCGGACACGGCCCCGGGCGTTCCTCGCTTCGTCCTGATCTGCTTCGTCGGCCTATGGGGTTTAGAGAAGCGCCTTCACATCTTCTTCGGTGATCACAAAGGGACGGCGCCGACGCATCCGGTTGCGTGCATGACGGGTAAAGTGCGCATCCACGGTCGTCGAAGGCGCGGGTGCATGCGGCGCCTCCGGGATCAGCGCCCGGCTCGGTGTGCTTCAATCTCGCGCTCCACATCCGCGCCAAGGATGCCGGCCCGCTTCGCGCGACGCCCAATGAGGGACGACGGCGGGCGGGACTCCCTGTCACGAGAGACAGCCAAGTCGTCGTCCTGGCGCTCCTTTGGTCGCGCCCCCGCCTGCCTACCCTCGGTCGGGGCCACCCGGACCACCGCCTGCACGCGGCACAGTATCAGGGCATGAGGCAGAAGCGTGTGGGGACAGTCAGGGTGCAGTACCTGCGGCGGTGGTTGGGCGGGGGCCTGGGTGGATGCGCTGCAAGTCGAGCAGGGTGAGCAGTCGCTCCTGCTCGGCGTCACGGCGGGTGAGACGGATGCCGGCGGGAACGGCGCGCGGCCGCTTCCCCGCTTGGGGTTGGGGGAGATCGGCGACAGGCTGGATCCGGGCCAGGGTCTCGATGATCGCGGCGAACCCAGGGGCGCGTGCAGGGTCGGCGCCTCGGACCTCGCGGTGAAGAAGCGCGCTCAAGAGGAGGGCGAAGACGCAGTAAGCCGCGTGGACCCGGACCTTCTGATCGGCCCAGTGGAACAACGGACGCCGACTGCCAAAATGCGGGCCCTGCCTTGTGATCCTGCGATGGGCCGGGTTCTTGCTGCTGCTGCTCTCCATACCGGCGTTGACTCTCATCTCGGAGCGTTTCTCGCCCAGGCGCCTCGATCGAAGCTTGACCAAGTGCGCTCGTGTACGCGGGTGCGTCTGGTGGTTCAAGCATGGGGGGCGTTCCCATCGCGCCCTCGCGCCACCAACGCCTAGAACACCCCCTTGTCCAATAAGGCAGCGCGGGGCTGCCCGTGACGGACGAGCAGGCGGGCATCAACCGAAGATGCGGCGACGCCCTGAACGACATCCGGGACCACCACCGCGGGGCGCCGCGAGCGCGCGGCTACGGGGGCTCCCCTTTTCAAGCCGGGACCGGGTCACGGCGTCCATTGCGCAGTGCTTCACGCCCCCTGACGTGTGGGGCACGGCCTCCGAGGGGCGCGACTCGCCGCCGCAGACGCTCATCCGCCAGGGCCGGCGGACGCCGTCGGCGTTCGATCCTGGCTGCTCTCGCCACCCTTTTCGGGCCGTCCGAAATTCCGGGGAAAGACACCGGTGCCATGCATGCGGCGGCCTGGCAGGACACGCACGACTACGCCGCGCGCAAGTACGGCACGAACTACCGCGACCTCCCCGGCTACAGCCGCTGTACCGGGATTCTCAAGGTATGCCGCATCCGGGATCGGGCCGCCTGAACGGGCCCGGCGGGCCGCGCCCCGCCGGTCATGCCCCGGCCGCCGCGTCCGGGTCGACCGCCCCGACCAGGACCCGCGCACAGGGCAGCAGCCCCGCCTTCTCCAGCGTGCGCCGCGACCCGATGTTCGCGGGGTTGCAGCGGGCCGCGGGCCGGCGCCCCGCCTCGTAGCACACGCGCTTGAGTTCCTGGACGAGGTAGCTCCCGAACCCGCGCCGCCGCTCCGCCTCGCCGACGGTCATGTAGATGTCGGCGTATGGCGGGTTGTAGTGCGTGAGGAATCCACCGGTCGCGACCACCGCCCCGCCGGCCTCGATGACCCAGCGCGGGTCCTCGTCCTCCGCCCCCGGACCGCGCTCCCCCGGCTCCCCGCGCCGGAAGCGGCCGCCGGGGCAGGGCAGCGCGCTGGGCAGCGCATCCTCGAAGAGGATGCTCTCCGTGCGGATGTCGCGGCCGCAGTCATACAGCATCAGGAGCATCAGCGGGTCGTTCGTCTGGGCGGCGATCTCCGTCGCCCGGCTGCCGGCGAGCAGCGCCCGGAACATCGGCAGGGCATGCCCGCGGTGGTGGGGGACGACGTAGAACTCGCAGAGCCGCCCCGGGTCGTACCGGTTCAGCACCCCCCCGTACCCGGCCACGCGGCCGTCGGCGGAGATCAGGTATGGGTCGGCCAGGCCCCGCCGCAGCATGGAGTCGTATCGGATTTGACAGGGGAGTCCGCCCCGGTAGAGGTCCCGCAGGTCCTCGACCGCGGCGTAGGAGACCGGCCGCACCTCTATGCGCAAGGGTTCCCCTCCCTCCGGCCGCGCCCTGGCGGCATCCCGGGACCCGTCTCAGGGCCGCCCGCCCGCCGCGGCGACCATCTCCAGCGCCGCCGGATTCACCCACTCGCGGCCGTGAAAGCGCTGGCCCCACGAGAGCGGCGTGACCTCGAGGTACGTGTGCTCGGTCTCGTCCGGGACGAAGCGGAGGCGTTTGCGCAGCGAGGCGCGCGCGTTCGGGTCCGCGCCGCGCTCCAGGAGCAGCCGCGCGAACGCGCCGTCGCGCTGCCGCCCGACGATCGCCGGCTGGCTCACGACGCAGCCGAAGAGGCCGGTGTGCCCGCCGAAGCCCGCGGCGTCCACCGCCGCCCGGGCGTCCGCCGGAGCGCCCCGGTCCAGCATCCAGCGCGCGATCTCGATCTCGTCGCAGTCGACGCACAGGTGCAGGAGCGTGGCGCCGTCCAGCGGGGTGCCGTGCAGCGCGAGCGAGGCGTCCTCGTGGCAGCCCAAGCTGGGCGGGTAGATGTCGCGATGGGCGAAGGTGCGCACGAAGAGGTCCGGATCCCGGCCCAGGTGTTCCTCCAGCAGGTCGACGCGGCCGCGCTGCACGGCCATGGGCGGGGTGTCGGGCAGGGAGACCCCGTGCCGCCCGAGCACCTCCAGGCACCGCCGCCGGCCCTCGGGGTTCCGCGCGTACCCCTCCAGGACCATCGCCACGGGCGCGAGCGGGTCGCCCGCCGCGTCGCGCACCTCGGCCCCCCGTCTCCAGAAGGAACGCCAAACCCTCGGGGTTCTGGGTCTCGCACGGCCCCATCACGGCTCCGGGCCCCGGGCGGCCGCCGAGCGCGTACAGGCGCCGGGCCGTCCCGATCCGGCCCTGGAGGCAGGCTCGGTCGAAGGCCCAGTCGAGGTCGCGGGCGCCGAGGTCGTGGAGCAGTTCCACGATCCGGTCCCGCCCGAGATTGGCCGCGAACGACATCGGCGGGCCCCAGTTCCGGTGGGCATGGTGCGCGACGATCTCCGGGTGGCCCGCTGCGAGGTCGCGCACGGTCTCGACGTCGTCGGCCCAGATCGCGTTGGTCATCCGGCAGGACAAGAGCAGGCGGGACCAGTCGGGAAAGCCGTGCCCGCGCGCGAGTGCGAGCTGGGCGTCGGCGAGGCGCGCCTCCGCCGGCTCCGGCCCTTCGGGGTGGCGCTCCCGCAGCTCTTGTACCGCCGCCGCGTCGCCGCGACGGGCGTCGCGCAGGAGCTCCTTCGCCTGACGCCGCAGTTGGGCGGGGCCGGGATGCAGGGGAAACCAGCGGTCAGCCACGACGGACCCCCCATGTCCAGGCCCGGTGTCCGCTGTCGCTGGGGCGCGAGGGAGGTTCGTCCGGATCGCGGCGACCTATGGGGTGTGGCTCAGGTGGACGCGGTCCTTCCCGCGGACGGGCGGCCTCCTGCAGGCCGTGCTGCGACACTACCCGGCCCCCGAGCGCCCGTCAAGCGGTCCGGCGCCGTGCGGGCCGCCCTCCCATCCCTTCACGACAGGAGATGGCCGGCCGGCCCTGAAGCCGGACCGCCGTGTTCCGTCGGATACCGGACAATACGCGGGAGGCGGTCTGCGTGCGGGAACCGATGGCGCGCCCGGGGGCCATGGCGGCCCTCGCCGGCGCGCTCATGCTCACGGTGGCGTGCGGCGCGGCGCCGGCGGGGACGACGGGCTCGTCCGCCTCGGCGCCCGGGGGATCGAACGCCTCGGCGTCCGTGGCGCTGGCGCCCGGCGCCAGCCAGCTCTGCGCAAAGCCGCCGGCAGCCACCAGCCCCCTGTATGCCGCCCTCGACAGCGACCAGAGCACGTGGACCCCCCCGGCGAGCGCCACCGGTCTTTCGCCCGTCATGTTCAACCAACCGGGGCAGGACGGCTGGTCGAGCCCCGGCACGCAAGGCGGCAAGAAGGCCATCCAGGTGATGCCCGGGCAGAGCTCGAGCGGAACGCCGTACTCCTACTCGGAGATCTACTTCACGAGCGGCGGCGCCGTGCCCGGGTCGACGGCCAACGTGATGCTCTGCCTCCAGTACTACGACGGGACGGCCGGCGCCCAGATCGCCCTCCAGTACAGCGGGACAAACACGGCCGGCCCGGTCAACGGCGCCTACGACGCGGCGCCCGAGCTCTATGTGACCAAGGGGACCAACAAGTGGCTGGTGGGATCGTTCAGCATGACGGCCATCAACTTCGGCAGCGGGGACTCCGGCGTCGGCGCGGAGAACGGCCAGTCCGACTTCCGCGTCACGGGCGAGAACGCGACGCCGTTCTGGGTGGACGCGGCGTGGCTGGTCGTCGCGAACGTGAAGGGCACGCAGTCGATGGCCGCGATGCCGACGCCTTCGGCCACCGGGGCGAGCTGAGCCGGGCCGCGCGACCCGCACCGCCCGCGCGTGGCCGGTCCACACGGGTGGAGGACCGGCCACGCGGCCCCCACGGATGGACGGCCGCGGGGCACCGGCGCACATGGCGCACGGCGCTGCCCCATCTGCTCGAGATCGTCGGACGGCGTCCGCGGCTCGCCCCAGGGCCACACCTGCCGGAAGGACCAGAGCAGTTGGTCACCCTGCGCCCACGGGGCCGCGGCGAGCCCGCCCAGGACCGCGCCCAGGGCCTGGCGCCACGGGCCGCACGGGTCCCCGCCCGACAGCACGGCGGGGCGCCGCGGCCTTGAGCTCCGTCCCGAGGAAGCGGACTCGCGCCACCGGACCAGGCCCCCCGGCCGCGGCTGCGCGAGCGCGTACGGATCGCCGCCCATCCACGGACAGAGCCGGCGGGCGGCGTCCCGCAGGTCCTCGGCGGGAGGGCGGGCAGTCTGCCGGGGCCCGACATCGCGTCCGCCTCCCGGCCCCGCCATGGCCCGGCCTCAGCCGCCCGACTGGGCCGCCATCGCCTTCCCGCGCGGGCCGAGGTACTTCTTGAAGCCCTTGCTGACGGTGCCGCTGTACCCGAGGGCCGCGAAGAACCGGTGCGCGCGGAGCCGCTTGGAACTGCTCAGCAGCATGATCTTGAAGCACCCGCGCTCGCGGCAGAGTTGCTCCACATACCCCATGAGGCCGGATCCGATGCCCAGGCCGCGCACGGCCTCGTCGACCACGACGTTCTCGATGACGCCGAAGGGCTGGCGGCCGAACATGGGGTCCGGGCAGATTGTGAGGAAGACCGTGGCCTCCACGGTCCCCGCCCTCTCCGCAACGAGCAGGAAGGCATCCGGATTGTTCCGGATCTCCGCGATCCGTTCGGGGAGGACGCGGACGGGCTCCCCGGGGCAGAGCGCCTCATAGAGGCGCTGGACGGCGTCGCGGTCCTCCGCCGTGGCTTCGCGGATCATCCCCGTGCTCCCCAGAAGGCCGATGATGTCGTCGCGGAACCCCGGGCTTGGTCCGGCCGACCACGGCCCCGTTGCCGCCGCGGGCCCGCCGACTGTACTGTACCGTGCGGGCGGCGGGACCGCGAACCGCCCCCGAGGCGCCGCCGACGCTGGTCCGAACGCGTGGAGGAGGGTCATGTCATGCCGACCGACCTCGCGGCCAAGCTCGGGTACCGCGGCGGGCCGCGGCTCGTCGTCGGGGCGCCCGCCGGCTACGGCCTTGCCGTGGAGACGGCCGGGCCCTCCGCGGATCCACCGGCGTTCGTGCAGGTCTTCGTCACCAGCGCCGCCGCCCTGCGGGATACCGTATGGCCCCTGCTGGAGCGCGCCGGCCCGGACCCCGTCGTCTGGGTCACATACCCCAAGCGGGGCGCGGGCGTCGCGACCGACCTCAACCGCGACGTCGTCGCCCACACGGTCGAAGGGGAGACCGCGTTCCGCGTGGTCAGCAACGTCGCGGTCGATACCACCTGGAGCGCGCTGCGCCTCCGGCGCAAGACCCTGGTCCGGCCCCGGTCCTGACGCCCCGGTCGATGCGCGCGCCCGGCGCCGCGCCGGGAGGTGCCTCGGACGGGGGCCGGAATGGGAGGCCGCATGGAACGCGCCGTGCCCATCCTCCCGGGAGACGATCTCCAGGTCGCCAAGGCCTTCTAGGTGGACGGCCTCGGTTTCCGGGTCACGTTCGAGGCCACCGGGGGACGGCGAGAACGGGCTCCTCGGGCTCGAACGGGGCACGATCGCCGTGACCATCGACTGCCCCATGAGCGGGCACGGGCGCGAGGCCTGCGTCTCGCTCCAGGTCGAAGGCGCGGACGCGTATGACGAGGGCTGGCGTCAGCACGTGACCATCCTGCGCCCGCAGCGGAACGAGCCCTGGGGCGCCCGCACGTTCGACCTCATCGATCCCTCCGGCAACACCGTCTTCGTGATCGGCCCTCCCGCGTAGGCGGGAGCCTGCCGCCGGGGCCTTCTCCGATCCGGGTCCGAAGACGCCGGGCCGCGGAGGGGCGCGGAGCCGACCGCCGAATGGGTCGCGCATGCGGCTGGTCTACGCCGCGGACCTGCACGGCGACGTCGTGCATTACGCCGAACTGGCGAATCTGGCGAGGTCCGCCGCCCCGGACGCCCCGGACGCCCTGGTGCTCGGGGGCGACCTGTTTGCCCATGCGCCCACGCCGGATGCGCAGGTGGCGTTCGCGACCGGCTGGCTTCGGGGTTTCGTGCGCGGCGCGCCCTGCCCCGTGTACGCGGTGCCAGGGAACGTGGATTGGCCGGCGGCCCTGGCCGCCCTGGCGGACTGCGTGCGCTTCCTGGACCTCGCGCCCCTGAACCTGTCGGGGCATCCCCTCCTCGGCTACCCCTTCGTGCCCCCCACGCCGTTCCGGCGCAAGGACTTCGAGCGGCGCGACCTGGCCGCGGACGCGCCCTCGGTGCCGGCCGGGGCCTACCTCTCGGACACCGCTGGCGCCGTCCGCCCGGCGCCTCCCGACCATTTCCTCCGCCATCCGAGCATCGAGGAGGATCTTGCAGCGCTGGACCGCGGGGCCGCGGGGGCCGTGTGGGCGGTCCACAGCCCGCCCCACGGAACCCTCAATACCGCCGCGTCGGGCGTGCACGCCGGCAGTCGTGCCCTCGCCGCCGCCATCAGGCTCCACGGGCCGCCGCTCGTGCTCACCGGGCACATCCACGAAGCCCCGGTCCTGGAGGGTCGCTGGGCGAAGCAGGTGGGCCGGACGCTCGTCGTCAACCCGGGCCGGGGACGGGGCCTGCACGCGGTCACGGTCGATCTCGGCGCGGCCGGGGAGGTGGTCTCCGCCGACCACAGCGTGCTGGGAAGCGCCTGACGGGCGTGGCTCGGCCGGTGCAGCCCCTCAGGCGTCCCGTCCGCTCCGCGCCCGCACCCGCCGGCGAGCCTCCTGCCGGCAGGCGCTGCATACGTAGAAGTTGATGCTGGCGACGAACTCCCCCGCCTCCGCCCGCTGGCCCAGCGCCTCGATCCACCCATCGGCCTCTTCCTGCGTCACCGCGCCGGCGGCGGCCGCCGCGCGAGCCACCCGCTCCGCCAGCCCGTGCAGGTGGGACCCGGACTCCGTGTCGACGTGCGCGATCGCGGCCGCACGCACCTCTCGGAGTCCCACGGCCCGGAACCAGCGCGGCAGCGAGCGCCCGGTCCACCCGTCCGCATGGCGCCGCTCGCAGGTGAAGCGGACGATGCGGCGCGCCAGATCGCGGTCGGGGTGGTCCACGACCCACGTGTCGGCGTCCTGATCGGCGCTCGCCACCCACCCACCCGCACGCACGGCCCGGCGCATGCGGTCGAGCGCGGCCTCCCGGCGCCCTTCGGCCAGGTGGATGAGGACCGTCTGCGCCACGGCCGCGTCGAACGTGCCTCCGCGCAGCGGCGCGTCCTCGATGGGCCCGACCACGACCCGCGCCCGCCCGCCGGCTCCGGCGGCGGCGAGGCGGCGCCGGGCCTCGGCGGCGAACGCCTCCTGCGGCTCGATACCCACGGCGGGCCCGTCCGGCCCGACCGCGAGCGCAAGGTCGCCCAGCAGGACGCCGGTGCCGGACCCCACCTCCAGAACCGCCTGGCCCGCGCAGACGTGGAGGTGCCGCAGCAGCTCGGCGCGGATCCGGAACTGGTCCGGCGCTCCGGCGCGCCGGTTCAGGGCGGCCACCCAGGCCCGGGCAGCCTCCGCGCCCAAGCGGGAGGGTTCCGCGAACGGGTCCTCGGCGGGCACGTCGCCCGTTCGTCCGCCCACGGCTCCATCGCCTCCCGTGATCGGGCGGCGTCCGCCATCCGGAGCCGCCCCCGACCCGCGACGCCCCCGCAGCCCCATGTCCCTGAACGCCACGCGATCATACCCCGGCCGCGGAGGGCCCCGGAGGGAAACGATGGGACGTCGCCGCCGCGGCAGGTCCCGGGCCGCAGGGCGGCGCAAGTCTCCGTCCGGCCGATGCCCGGCGGGCCCCGGGGCCGGCGACCCGGGCTCCACGGCGTCGGGCCCCGGTCCGGCGCTCGGGGATGCGGGACCGCGCGCGGTCCGGGGAGGGTGGCGGCGGGGTGCCGGCGAGTTCCGCCTCCCGCGGACCGGACGCGCGGTGGGGCCTCCGGGCGTGCGTCGCCGCCATCTGTTTGTATTGGTTCAGCCTCTACCTCTACGTGCCCGTGCTGGCGCCGCGGGCGCAGCACCTCGGGGCCGGGGTGGCGGGCGTGGGCCTCGTGCTCGCCGCCTACGGATTCGTGCAGTTCCTGCTGCGCATCCCGACCGGCCTCTGGTCGGACCGCCTCGGGCGGCGCCGGCCCTTCATGCTCGCGGCCCTGCTCTCCTGCGCGGCGGCCGCCGTCGGCATGGGACTCGCCCATGGCCCGCTGCCGCTGGGCCTGTTCCGGGGGGTATCGGGCCTCGGCGCCTGCGGGTGGGTCGCCATCACCCTGCTCTTCGCGGAGTTCTTCCCAGAAGGGCGCGCCCCGTGGGCCTTCGGGGTCTTGGGCTTCCTCTCCACCGGCTCGCAACTGGTGGCCAGCCTCGCCGGCGGCCTGCTCGCCCGCGCCGCGGGCTTCGGCGCCCCCTTCTTTGGCGCGGCCCTGCTCGCCGCCGTCGGCGCGCTCGTCCTCCTGCCCGTGCGGGAGCCCGCCGCCCGGGCCGAGCCCGGACCCGCGCCGCCGCCCACGCTGCGCGAGCGCCTCGCCGTCGGGCGGGAACCGGCGGTCCTGGGCGCGTCCGCCCTGTCCATCGCCTCCCACTACATCACGTTCGTCACGACGTTCGGCTTCACCCCGCTGCTCGCGGCCGACCGCTTCGGGGCGGGCGGCGGTGCGCTCGGCCTGCTAGCGGTGTGCGCCGGCGCGCCCGCGGCGGCCGGTTCGCTCCTCTCGGGCCGGCTGGCCGCGCGGTGGGCGCCCCCGCGGATCGTCGCCCTCGGCTTCGTCCTGGCCGGCGTGGGCACCGCCCTCCTCGTGCTGGCGCCGACGCTGCAGGCCCTGGACGCGCTGTCGGGCCTCGGCGGCCTCGGCGTGGGGCTGGTCGGGCCCAGCCTGATGACCGCCGCGGTCGCCGGGTTCCCGGCCAACCGCCGCGGCGCCGCGATGGGCTTCTACCAGTCGCTCTACGCCATCGGCATGTTCGGCGGACCGTCGCTGGCCGGATGGGTGGGCTCCCGCCTGGGCATGGGCGGGCTCTTCGGCACGGCGGGCGTCCTGGCCGCCTGCGCCGCGGTGGCGACCTGGCCCCTATTGCCCGCGGCCAGGGCGGGCCGGCCGGCGGTGCCGCCGACGCCGGCCGCCGAACGCGAGATCGCTGGCGCCGGGGCCTCGCCCCGGGCCTGAGCGGGGGTGCGGCACCCTACCCGCGGCCGACGCTGGGCCCCGCGCGCCGCGCCACGTCTTCCACCAGGTCGGCCGAGGCGTTCCACAGGTCGACGCACGGCTCGTCGCGGTACTCCCCCACCACCGACACGGCCGCGGTGGCGGAGCCGAAGATGCGTCCCGCCTCCGGGGCCAGGCCCAGGGCGCGGGCGGTGAGGATGCGGGAGAAGTGGCCATGGGTGAACACGACCACCGGGCATGGTCCCACCGCGGCGTAGTCCTGGAGGCAGGCGTCGGCCCGGGCTCCGGCCGCGGCCATCGACTCGCCCGCGGGGCAGCCGTCGCGCCAAATGTCCCAGCGAGGGTGCACGGCCACGATCTGGTCGTGGGTCAGGCCCTCGTAGGCGCCGTAGTCATACTCGGCGACACGCGGGTCCACGGCCGCCTCGACCGCGGGCAGGGCAAGCCCCGCCGTCTCCCGCGTCCGCCGCCGCGGACTCGCGAACACCACCGCGTGCCGACCCCGCAGGACCGCATCCAGCACCGGACGGAGCGCCGCCGCCTGCCGCCGACCCCGCTCCGTCAGCGGCAGGTCGGTCGCCCCGGTGTGCTGTCCCGAGATGGTCCATGCCGTCTCGCCGTGGCGAACGATCACCAGCTCCACGGGCCACTTCCCTTCGGGGCGCGACGCCTCCGGCCGGAGGTCGCGAGCGACCGGCCCGCGCCAGGATACCGCACCGCTCGGGGTAGCCGCGGCCGGGGGGCGCCGATCCCTTTGGCGCGCGACGGCCCGCGTGCGCCTCGCGGCCCACCGGTCGCCCTCCTCCGGCCGGCTGAAGGGGAAGCCATCGCCTGCGCGAAGGCGTCCCGTGCGACACCGTGAGGAGGGCGCTCGATGCCCGTATCCGTGGCGATCGTCGGGGCCGGTCAACGGGGCCTGCAGCTGGCCGACCAGATGGCCGGATCCGAGCGGCTGCGCCTCGCCGCCGTCTGCGACGTCGACGCCGAGCGCGCGGAAGCCGCCTCCCGGCGGCTGGGGGTGCCGGCGGAGCTGGACCACCGAAGGCTCCTGGAGCGCCGGGACGTCGACGCCATCCTCATCTCCACGGGCGCGCGCTGGCACGCGCCCGTCGCCCTCGACGCCCTGGCCGCCGGCCGCCACGTCTATTGCGAGAAGCCCCTGGCCGACACGCCGGCGACCGCGCGGCGCATGGCCGACGCCGCGGCCGCGGCCGGCACGGTGGCCCTGGTCGGCTACCAACAGCGCTTCACCCCGTTCTCCGCGGCGCTCGCCGCGGAGTTGCCGCGGATCGAGCCCGTTCAGGCGCTCCTCACCGCGCAGCGCGGGGTCATGAATCCGCAGTATTTCTTCCCCGACGCCTACGGCGGGATCGGCGACTTCGTCACGCACACGATCGACATGGCGCTCTGGACCATGGGGGGCGCGCCCGGCGGCGTGACCGCGCACCTCCGCCGCGGCACGATCACCGGCGACCGCACCATCGAGTACCTGTCGCTGATCCTCGACTTCGACGGCGGCGAGCGCAGCGCCACCCTGGTCACGTCCATGCTCGGCATCCGGGTGACCAACCTGGTGGAGTACATCGGCGGGAAGGGCACCCTGTGGACGACGGACCACCGCACGGTGCACGTCCACACCCATCCCGAGATCCACGAGGCCGGCAACAAGCCGCCGGCCGGGCTCGAGTCCCGCACCGTCGACTGCCCACCCGGCGGCGACACCACCCGCGCGTCGCTGGAGCATTTCGCCGCGTGGGCCGGGGGCGACAAGCCGGCGGCCGCCCCGCACGCGTGCACCTTCGCGGAAGGCGCCAACGCACTCGCGGTCGGCGTCGCCGCAGTCCTGGCCGCGGAGCAGGGCCGTCGCGTCACGCTGGCCGAGTTGAGCTGAGCCGGGGCCGCGGCGCCCGGGTGGCGCGGGCCGCCGGGCTGGAGCAGCGCTCCGCGGGCCGCACGCGACCGTGCGGCCCGGTCGTGCCCTGGCGGCCGGCGGCGCGACCGCCGCCCCCACCCGTACGTCGCGGAGGCCAGCAGCGAGTCGCCGATCTCCACCTTGTGTCACGCGGAGCGCCCCCCCGGCCCTCCCCCAGGCCCTCGGAGAAGTGCCGCGCCGGCGCATCGGGCAGGCACCATGCGAACATCGGCCGCGCCCCCTGCTCGCGGCCAGTCCGCGGACGACCGGACGCGTCGAATCCCGGCCGCGCTCGTCGATGCGAAGGCCCCAGCGCGCCCCCCGGGTACGCAGGGTCCACGGGGTCCCGGCTGCCGCCCGCCCACGGCGGACCCGACCCTGCCCGCCCCTGCCCGCCCCTGCGGCCACGAACACGAGCACCTGATCGCCCTGCCCGGCGGTCGGCCCGCGCCCGGTCTCCTCCGATCCGTGCACCGCGAGGCGGTCCTGGTCCTCGTCCGGCACCAGCCCACGGTAGGCCGACCTCCGCCTCGGGCGGGTCCGACGCATCGGCGGCGCGCCGCCGCCCGCCTTCGGATGGCCTGTCCACGGCAGGGCCGGCCCTTGCCGTGCTCGGCGCCCGACGCCATGCCTTGCATTGCACCGTATGGGTCGGTACGATCGCTGCCGGCAGCATGCGGGGCAGTCCCCGACGGGCTTGCGGCGCCAACGGCCGGGCCTCCCACCCGTGCCTGCGAGTGCCCCAGGGGCCCAGGGAGGCTCCCGGGCTCCACGCGCCAGCCCGCGGAGGGCTGGGAGGCGGGTACGCGAGGAGGCGACCCACGCGTGGCGTGGCGAGCACCTGTCCCCCCCTTGGTCGGGCGGCGAGCCCTGCTCGCCGGCGGGTTCCTGTTCGCGGCAGGCCTCGCCGGGACGGGATGCCGGCGGCGGGCGGCGCGTGCGGTTTCGCGACCTTCCAGGCGGTCGCCGGCCGCATCCTCCGCCACGGGGCCGCCGCCCGTCGGCCTCTACTTCGCCACACCCATTCCGCAGGCGACGCAAGCCGCCCTCGCCCAGGGCGTGGCGGTCGCGGTGCCGGGGATAAGCCTCCAGCCTGGTGCGGTCGTGCGCGGCGAAACCCCGTCTTGGTGGTTCGAGTGCTCCGCCCCGCCCGTGGTCGGCGCGCCGGTGGACCTCGGCCCCGGCCTCCGGGCCGTGAACTTCGACCCCGCCGTGCTGGTGCCCGGCGCCCAGAACATTCCCGGCTTCGTCCAACGGCCCGGCCAGATCGCGATGCCGGTCGGCCTGGCGCCGATGGCCGTCGACTGGAACCCCGCCGCCCTGGAGGCGGCCGGGATCGGTGCTCTGCCCGCGGCGTGGACCCTCGACCAATTCGAGGCCACGTGCGCCCTGCTCGAGGCGTCCATCGCGGCCGGCAAGTTACAGGCGGCGGGCGTCTCGCAGGTGCTGTATCCGCTCCAGGGAACGCCGGCCGGCCGCTTCGAGTACGACCCGGCGACGGGTGCGGAATGGTCGGTGGTCACGGCGGAGCTCGCAACGGCTCCGCTGTGGGAGGCGTTCATCCAAGGCTTCGGCGGAACCGTGGCCGGCCCGGGCGGGATCCGTTGGGACCAGGGAGCGGCCCTCGTCGGCGTGCAGCGGCTCATCGACCTCTTCCGCCGCTTCGGATCCGGCCCGGCGCCGGCGCTCACCCAGGCGGCTTTGGGCGCGGCGTGGAAGGCCAGCGCCATGCGCATCGTGCACGTCTACCAGTTCCTTGCGCCGCCCCAGGCCGAGGCCCGCCGGGTGCCCGGCCTCGCCCCCTTTCCCACCCTTCCCGCCCGGCCCGTGCTGCCTGCGACGGCCCAGGCGGGCTACCTGGAGTGGAGCCCCGGGGGGCCGGGCCAGGGGGTCGGGCCCCCGCCGCGCGCGCTGGCGCCGACCCAAGCGGAGGCCGTGCTCACCGCCGCGCGGTATCTGGCGTGGCAGTATCAGGACGCCCAGCAGCGCCTGTTCGTCGAGGGCGGGGTGGCGCCGGTGACGGTCGGCGGCCTGCGCCACGCCGACTACTGGACGGCCCTGGGCCTCGGGACGGCCGCGGACCTCGTCTTCCCGTACGCCTGGAGCGTAGCGGGAGAAGCGGTGCTGCGCTCCGGGCTCGCGAGCGTGGGCCGCCAGGCCCTGGCCGACCCCGGCTCGCTGCAGGACGCCCTCCGAACCCTGAGCGGTCGACTGACGGCGGCCGAGGCGGCCGCCCCGTAGGCACGGGCGCGCCGCGCCGGCCGCGGCGTCCGCCGTCCGCATCCCGAGGTCCGCGGCGGGAGGTCGACGGGCCGGCAGGGGTCGTGCTGGACTGCTCCGCCGCCGAGGCGGCCGTGGCGATGCTCCAGGAGATCGCCGACGGGCGCCGGCGGCCCCCGGAGATCGCGGGCCGTTGGGCCGGCCTGATCGCATCCCCGGCGTACGCGGCCTGGGCGGCGGGGTGCGGATGGCCGGTGGCCCCCTGCGCCGCGGTCCGCCCACCGTCGGCGGCACGACGGCGGGCGCGCTGGCGGCGTTTGCGGAGGGCCCGCGCCGCGACCGACTCCGCTCTCGCCTGGCCCGGGCGCGCCTGATCCGGGCCGACGCGGCGGCTGCGCGCGCAGCCGCGCGGCACGCACGCCGTGGGCCGGTCGGCCCCCCCCGGCCTGCATGCCGCCCTCGACCGCGTGGAGGAAGCCTACCGCCGGATGGCGGAGAACCCGCGGGCGCGCCTGGATCGACCCCGACGGCCTGAGCCCGCAGCAGGGGCCGACCGGATCGGCCGCCAGGTGCTGGACGCGTAGCCCGCCCGTCGCGCGGTGCCAGGGGGCGCCGGGGCGCCCTCCCGTCGGCCCCCCAACCGCGACAGGGACCCGGCTCCGCCCGGCCAACCCCTCCCACCGCCGGGAGCGGGCCGACCCCGACCCGGGCGTCCGCCTCAGGGAGGTGTCGACCATGGGCGCGGGCTACGGCAACCACAACATCCGGCCGCCGAAGGTGGCCTTCCCGGACCTGCCCGTCCCGACCGACGTCGAGGAGTACCTGTTCGACCTCCAGGGATTCATCCTGCTCCGGGGTGCCCTCACCGCCGACGAGGTGGCGGCCTGCAACCGCTGCGTCGACGCCATCCCGCGCGCGCTGCCGCGCGGCGGATGGTTCGGGCACGTCCAGCGTGAGGACCACCCCGAGCACCGGGGCATCAGCTACCAGCAGATCTACGAGGCGGGCGAGCCGTTCGAGCGCCTGATCGACCATCCCAGCTACATCAACTACGTGCTCCGCTTCGTCGGCGGGCAGGACACGTTCGACTACCACCACGGGCCGCTGTTCATCGACGAGAACTTCTTCAACATCCGCGGACCGGGCGAGTCCATCCCCCTGCACTCGGGCGGCGACAGCCGCTGCCTGCGCCTGCAGTACCGCTACCACAACGGGCGGTTCCACTGCGGCCAGATCAACGTGCTCATCGCCCACACGGACATCGGGCCCGGTGACGGCGCCACGATGGTGATCCCGGGATCGCACAAGTCGAACATCATCCACCCGGCCTTCCTGCGCGTGAAGACCGACCAGTGGGGCGAGGGCAACGGCGGATCCGCCGAGGAGACCGAGGGCGCGGTGGAGGTGTCCATGCGGCGGGGCGACGCGCTGATCTTCGTCGACGCCTGCTGCCATGGGTCGGCGCGGCGGACGAACCCCGGGGAGCGGCGGATCAGCGTGTATCGCTACGGGTCCGCCTGGTTCCGGACCCGGTGGGGCTACGAACCGTCGGCGGCCCTGCGCTCGCGGTTGAACCCGTTCGCCCGCCGCGTCGTGAGCACCGGAAGCGAGGAGGCGCGGCGGCCGCCGGTGGAATAGGGCGCGCGCCGCCGCCCGTGGGCCGCGCCGCGCGCCCGCATGGACCGGTCGGGGCCGCGGTTCAGAGCCACATCTCCGTGATCTTGTCGGCCGTCCCCGCGGCGAGTTGGGGTGCGCCGTCGGGCGCGGGCCGCGACGAAAGGGGCGCGCAGAGGGCGGTGTAGGCCGCGCCATCCGGCGCGGGCGCCGTGCAATACAGCGACTCCTCCGGAGCGTTCGCGGTCGCCGGCACCAGGCACCCGTAGGGGGCGTCCGCGGCGACGCGGGTCCCCGTGAGGGCGCCGCACGCGCCACCGCCTTGCAGCGTGAAGTACCATGGATGCTCCGGGCTCGGCTGCGCCGTGTCCCCGGCCGGAAGCGCCTGGGTGAGGTCGATGACCGTGCCCTTCTCGCCCCCGGGATTGCCGCTGGGACACGCCACACTCGCTCCGCCGGGCATGGCGAAGCAGGGGTCGAGGATGCCGTTGCCCACACTGCAGCGGTAGGCGCCCGAACGCGGGGCGGCGATCGACCCGGTCCAGCACGAGCCGGAGACGGTCTGGGTGGCCTGGAAGCCGCTCGGATTCCACGTCGAGACCATGGTGACCAACTGCATCGGCGCCCCCGCGCCCTGCGCGGGCCCGGACGGGGCCACCAGGCCGGGAACGCCCGAAGCCCCACCGGTCTCGAGCCACTGGACCTGCCAGGGGGTCAGGGGCCCCAGGGCGGCCACCTCGGCGGGGGACATGGGGAAGGCGGCGGCGGCGGCCACTCCCGCGGCGGAAGCGGCGAGGGCGAGGGCGCCGGCGGCGGCGGTCACACGGAGCCAGAGGAACAGGAGGCGGGGCATGCTCCAACCTCCTTGATCCGGGACCGGGGATTGGACGGCGCGGGGCGGGGTTCGGTTCCCGCCCGGCGCCGAGGACCCTTGGGCCCCGGGGCCCGGGCTTCAGACCGGGGGGACGGGGCGTGGCCAGACGGCGGCTCCGGGCGCTCCTCGGGCTCCTGTGCCTCGGGCTCCTTCAGGGGTGCGCGGCCCCGACCCCCCTGCCCCGCTCGGCCCCGGACGCTCGCGCGTCCGCCGCCACGGCAGCCCTGCAGGCCACGCACCACGATGGGGCCGGACGCTGGCGGGGCGCCGGCTACTGGAACACCGCCAACGCCTTCTCGGTGGTGCTGGACGAATAGCAGGCCACCGGGGCGGCGGAGTGGCGGACCGCGATCGACGAAACCTACCGCGCCAACTCGCGCGGCAAGATCGGCAACTTCACGTCCAATGCCATCGACGACGAGCCGTGGTGGGGCCTGGACTGGGTCCGCGCATGGGACCTCACGGGCGACCCGGCGTATCTGACCGCGGCGAAGGCGTGTTCGCCAACGCGGCCAGGACGTGGGACACCCACTGCGGCGGCGGGGTCTGGTGGAACGCGACCAAAACGTACAAGAACGCGATCCCCAACGAGCTGTTCCTCCTGCTGGCCACGGAACTGCACGAGGTCACGCCGCACGACGCCGGGCCCGGGATGCCTCGCCTGGGCGCAGAAGGAGGCCGCCTGGTTCGTCGGCAGCGGCATGACGAACGGCGTGGGCCTGGTCAACGACGGCCTGACCGCCACCTGCCTCAACAACGGCGCAACCACCTGGACCTACAACCAGGACGTCACCCTGGCGGGTATGGCGGAGCTGTAGCACGTGACCGGCGGCCGGACGTACCTCGACACGGCCGAGCGCATCGCAAACGCCTCCATCACTCGCCTGGCCCGCCCCGCCGGGGTGCTCTACGAGGTGGGCTGCGAGCCGGAGAACAACTGCGACAGCGACCCGCAGCGGTTCAAGGGCATCTTCGTCCGCTACCTCTGGTGCCTAGATCGGCGCGACCCGCAGCCCCAGTATCTGGGCTCCATCCCGAGCAACCTGAACGCAATGTGGAGCGGCGACCGGACGGCCGCGAACACCTTCGGCATCCACTGGAACGGGCCGGTGACCGCCCAGAGCATGAACACCGAGGTCGAAGCCGTCGAGGCCTTCACGGCGACGTCCGTGCCGCACGAAGCCGCGCACGGCATGGGCGCCCGGCCCCGTCGCGTCGCCGCGGCGGCAGCGGGCGCTTCCATGGCGCGAAGAGGGCTGTGGCCGGGCCCCCACGCCCTGGCCGCCCGGCAGCCGGGACCTCGCGAGCCGGGTTGACATCCCATATCATGTCAGCGCCGGAGGCGCACGTCCTGAGCCATTCTGTTGACAGAGTATTAATCCAAACTTACTCTTTTGGAAAACCGGACCACACGGTCCGGGAGGGAGGCCGAGCGAACGTGGGCGAAGAGCGGCTGCGCATCCTGCAGATGGTCGCCGAGGGCAAGGTCAGCCCCGAGGAGGCGTCCGGGCTCTTGGACGCCGTGGAGCCGGGCGAACGCCGGGGTAGCGCTGGTGGCCAAGGCCAGGTATACGTTGGGTCGGCTGCACAGGCGCCCTTCGACGGCGAGGGCCGGATGGTCGTGGCGTTGGCCGGCCCCCGGGGCGGCTCACGCCTGCGTCTGACGCTGAACGACCGCCTCGGCAACGCCATGAAGCTCGTGTGGCCGCTGGGGAAGGCGCGCGCGCTGGCCGGCATGCTCCCCGAATGGGCGCGCGAACTGCTGCAGGAGTGCGGCATCGACGTCGGCGTGCTCGCCGAAGATCCGGCCCAGTTCGCCGACGCCTCCGGCCAGCTGTTCACGGTCCACAGGGCCGAGGGCGACGAGGTCGAGATCCGGCTGGAGTAAGCGGCGCGCGCCCCGGCCGAGGAGGTGCCGACCGGTGGACGCCCATCAGCTCTCCCTGCGCTGCCCGGTCTGCGCGGGCCCCATGGAGGTCGTGCGCACGCGGTGCGAGCGCTGCGCGATCGCGATCGAGGGCACCTTCCGCATGCTGGAGTTCAACGTGCTCTCCGCGGAGCACCTGGAGCTGCTGCGCCTCTTCATCCGCAGCCGCGGCAACCTCAAGGAGATGGGGCGGGTGGTCGGGGTGTCGTACCCGACCATCCGCGCCCGGTTCGAGGAACTGCTCGCGGCCTTGGGCTACGAGGCGCTTCCGGACCACGACGCGGTCGCCGAGGAACGGCGCGCGACCCTCGATGCGCTGGAGCGGGGGGAGATCGACGCCTCCGAAGCGGCGGCCCGGCTGCGCCGCGCCGGCGGCGCACCTTGAAAGGGACCCGGCCGCGCGCCGCCCGGGACCCGTTCCCGCGCCGTCGCCCCTCCGGGCGCAGGGAGGAGATCGTCCCTCGCCCCTGCACTCGACCGCCGTCCGCATGCTATATATGTGCATCTGCGCATGAATCGTGCCCGGGCGGAGGTGCGCGATGGGCGAGCGGGACGAGGGCACCTGCGAAGCGCGGGTGGTGCATGGCGCCAGGCTGGCTGCGCTGCAACCCCTGATCGCGGGCGAGGAGCGCGCCCAGGTGGAGGCGGAACGGTTCAGGGCCCTGGGCGATCCGACGCGCCTGCGGATCCTCTGCGCCCTCGGGCTCACGGAGCTCTGCGTCTGCGATCTGAGCGGCCTCCTCGGCATCACGCAGACGGCCGCGTCCCAGCACCTGAAGATCCTGCGGACCTTCGGCATGGTCCGCTACCGCAAGCAGGGCCGGATGGCCTTCTACCGTCTGGCCGACCTGTCGCTCACCGGGCTGCTGGCCCGCCTGCGCGAGGCTCCGGGGCGGGAGGAGGCCGCCGGTGAGCGCCAGAGCGGCTGACGCCGGCCCCCTGCGCCGCGGGATCGCCGTGGAGCGGTGGACGATCGGCTGGATGCTCGTGGAGGCCGCGCTCAGCCTGGGCGCCGGGGCGGCCGCGGGCAGCGTCGCCCTGCTCGCCTTTGGTGCGGACAGCGTGATCGAGTTGATCTCGGCCGGCGTTCTCCTGCGTCGGCTGCGGCTTGAGCAGGCGGGAGGGGGCGGGGTCCGGCTGGAGACCTCCGAGCGCCGGGCCTCGGCGATCGTGGGGGCCCTGCTGTTCCTCCTCGCGCTGTGGGTTGCCGGCAGCGCCCTCCGCGACCTCCTCCTGCATGCCCGGCCCGCCCGCAGCCCGCTGGGCCTGGCCCTCGCCGCGGCATCCACCGCCATCATGCCATGGATCGTGGCCGTCAAGCGCCGGGTCGCCCCATCCATCGGGAGTGCCGCGCTCAGGGCGAACGCCGCCTGCGGCATGGTCTGTGCGTACACGGCCGGAACCCTTCTCATCGGGATGGCGCTCCGGACGTGGCTCGGATGGTGGTGGGCGGATCCGCTGGCCGCCCTGGGCATCGTGTACTTCGTCGTGCGCGAGGGCCGGGAGGCCGTGGAGGCGGCCAGGGGCCGCGCGGACGGCTGTGGGTGCGACGACTAGACGACCCGTGGCCGGAGGTGAGCGGATGGAACACGGGCACGACCATGTGCACGAGGATCGGGGCGGCGGGGCGGGGCGGTTTCTCGGCACCGCGTTCTGGGTGACCGGCGCGATCCTCGCGGCCGAGGTCGCCGGCGGCCTGCTCTCGCACAGCCTGGCGCTGCTCAGCGACGCGGGCCACATGCTCACCGACGTCCTTTCTCTCGGTCTGGCGTGGTACGCCGCGCGGCTGGCTTCCCGGCCGCCCACTCCCCAGCGCACCTACGGGTACCGGCGCGCGGGCATCCTGGCCGCGCTGTTCAACGCCGGGACGCTGATCGTGGTCGCCGGGGGGATCCTCGCGGAATCCGTCGGGCGCTTTGTGCATCCCGTTCCCGTGACGCCGTGGATCATGGGGATGGTCGCCGGCCTCGCCCTTGCCGGCAACCTCTTCCTCGGGCTCCGTCTCGGGCACGGCGGCCACGACGACCTGAACGTGCGCAGCGCCTGGCTCCATGTCATGGGCGACGCCGCGGCCTCCGGCGGCGTGCTCCTGGCCGGCCTGCTGATCCTCGTCACCGGCCGGCTCTGGTGGGACCCCATGGTCAGCGTGGGGATTGCGCTGCTCATCGCCAGGGGCGCGTGGGGCATCGTCGCCCAGACGCTCGACGTGCTCATGGAGGGCACGCCTCGCGGCCTGGACGCGTCCGAGGTGGCCGCGACCATGGAGTCCGACGAGGCCGTCCTGTCCGTCCACCACGTGCACGTCTGGACGCTGGACGGCGTGCGCGCCGCGCTCAGCGGCCATCTCGTCCTGCGGGATGTCCCCCTCTCGGAGACGGAGGCCGTGGTCGGCCGCGTCGGATCGACGCTGCGCCGGCGCTTTGGCATCGATCACACCACGCTTCAACTCGAGACGGGGCCCTGCCCGGACGCGGACTGCCGCCAGGGCCCCCCTGGCGGCGGCCGCCGGCCGGAAGGAGGGGCGATGAGCGCCGGCGGCCCCGCCGGCCTCCCTGACCCCGGGCGCGCACATCTACGCCGCTGACGGCGACCGCCGGCGGGCGCCAGGTCAAATGGCATCAGCGGGCAGACCACGGGCATGTGGCTTCCGCCCTGCGGCCGCCGCTGGTCGGCGCGCTCATGCGCCTGCGCCTCTGAGCGCCCACCCAACGGGGACGGTCGTTGCTGGACCGCCACCCGCGACGGCGCGGTGAAGCAGCGCCCGACCAAGTATATTGCATTCAAAGATAAGTGGTGATACTGTCTGTCCGCGCCCCCCTTCGGGACGGTCGGCCCGACGCCGCTTCCACCTCCCCGGCCCCGTCGGGGGAACCAGGGCCCCTCTTCCTTCGTCGGAACGGAGGTGCACGGATGTCCCCTCAGGACCAGACGCGGGGCACCGTTCCCTCCCGCAGGGCTCTGCTGGCCGCGGCGGCCGGTGCAGCGCTCGCCCTGGCCTCCGGCTGCGCGGACCCGGCGGCCCGCGTGGCGCTCGCCCACGGAGCGGGCTCCGGCCAAGCGTCCCGAGGCCCCGGCGCCCCTTTCCCGGTCCTCGTCACCTCCGGCGCGTGCCCCTCGCCACGCAGGGTCCGCAGACCGTGGCCGCGCTCGACGCCCTCCGTCCGCGCTTCGAATGGTGGGCGCCGGGCCCCTACGGCGGATCGCCGTCGCCCGCGCCGGCGGCGGGCGCGTCGCCCGCCCGCCCGTCCTGGGGCATCTCCACCGCGCCGCCCTACCTTCCGCCGCCCGTGTTCACCCCCCTCACACCGGCCTTGAAGACCGCCAACCTCGACACGGCCGCCCTCCTGCCCGGCGCCCTGGACGCGTTCAGCTCCCGGGGCCAGCCCTACGGCCTGCCCGTCGCCGCGGTACCGACCGGGCTGCTGTGCAATACGAAGGCCTTCGCGGAGGCCGGGGTGCCCCTCCCCTCCCCCGGCTGGACCCTGGCCGACTTCACGGGGGTGTGCGACGCGCTCCGGGCGGGCATCGGGGCGGGCCGTGTGGCGAGCGCGGACGCCGTCCTGCCCCCGCTCGTCGGCTCCTCGCGCTGGAAGAATCCCGGAGGCAGCTTCGGCGTGTGGTACGGAGGGCTGATCGACCCGACGGTCTGGGGAGGCTTCGTCCTGGGATACGGGGGCACGATCGTGGCCGCGGACGGCGCCTTCGACCTCACGAACGCGGGCGCGGTCCAGGGCCTGGAGCAGCTGGTCGCCCTCGCCCGCTCCTACGGCGCGCCCCAGAAGGACGCGCCGCAAAGCCCGGGGACGCTCTTTCCGGCGGCCATGACGTTCTATCCGTACATGGGCACGCCGCCCCGCGGCGGGCTGCCCTCCTCCCCCTTGCGCTGGGTGCCGTTCCCGGCCCTCCCGGTCCGGCCCGTCGTGCCGGCCTCCCTGAACGGCATCCTGCCCGCGCGCTTGGGCTCGAACCTCCAGGTCCAATTCAACGTGGCGCATGCGCCGCCACAGGCTCTGGAGGCGGTCGTGCTCTACGCGCGGTGGCTGTACGGGCAGCCGGCGACGACCCCGACGCTCCGCCCGCCGGTCGTGGCCGACCCCCGCGTCCAGGACGCCTACTGGGCCGCGCAGGGCGGGGGCGCGCCCGGACCGCTCGTCCCGTGGCGCAACTACGCCTTCATCGGCAGCGGCTGGCCGGCGACCCCCACGGTGGGTTCCCAGGTGGATCTGGGCACGAACGAGGCGGGGACCATCGTCTTCCAGGCACTCACCCAGGCGGTGCAGGCCGGCACCCCACTGCCGGGACTGCTCGCCGCCGCGACGCGGCAGCTGAACGCGGCGGCCGCCTCGGTGCGCCCGGGCGCCGGCTGACCCCCTCGCCTCCCACGCGCGCGCCATGGCACGTTTCCCCGGGGTACCCCCGCCGGAGGTCGGCGGGGGGGACGCCGCGGCCGTGTCCGGCTACCGCCGGGCATCGAAGGCGGAGTGGCCGGCATGCGGGTCGGCATCCGCGGCTCGGGGACCGTGGGACGCACGCTGGGCGCCTGGGACGATCCTCGGCGCGCGGGATCCGGGCAAGGCGGGTCTCGCCGCGAGAGCCCGGGCGCGAGCGTGGCGACGTTCGACCTGGCCGCCCGCCCGGGGCGGGTGGATGGTGCTCGCCTGCCTCGCCGCCGAAGCGGCGGTCGACCTGGCGCGCCCCGGCAACTTCGCGGGTAAGTCGGTCATCGACGCGACGGACGCGCTCTCGGAGGCCCCTCCCGTGGACGGGGTCCTCGGCTTCTTCACGGGGCCCAACGGGTCGCTGGGCGAGCGCATCCGGGCGCGGCTGCCGGTGGCGCATGTGGTCAAGGCCTTCCCCAGCGTCGGCGGCGCGCACGTCGTGGACGCTGGCCTCGAACAGGGCACGCCGAGATCTTCTTCTGCGGCGAAGACCCGGGGGCCAAGACCGAGGTCGCCGGGATCATCCGGGCCTTGGGCTGGGAGCCCTGCGACTGCGGCGGCATCCGCGCGGCGCTGCCTCCCGGGGAGGCTGCGGAACGAGTGGCACCACGCCTTTGAGCTCCGGACGCGGTGACCGCGGCGGACGCCCGCTCATGGACTTCGCCCGGCGTCCAGGAACGGCGCGAAGTGCTCCGCGACCAGCTGGGCGACCGCCTCGGCATCGAGGGTCCCGTCGACCTCGATCACCCGGATGCCGGCCTCGCGGGCCCGGCGCACCGCGTCCTCCGCCACCAGGCGGTCGCGCGCGACGCGGTTCGCCTGCGCGCGGGCCGGGTCGCTCACCTGGGCGGCCCGGGAGAAGACCGCCGCGCGCGGAAGGGTCTCGAGCTGGTGCCGGCGGAAGGCCTCGGTCGGGGTGAGCACCACCATCCGGCGCGGCGAGTCCAGAAGGGGCGCGACCAACTCGGGACGCAGGCCCCAGCCCTCGGCGATGACGGGCCGCGCGCCGTCGAGCGCGCGGAGGTCGTCGAGGGCCCATTCGAACCCCGCGCGGAAGCCTTGGATCGCCTCCTCGGCCATCTGCTCCGGCGTGCGGCGGACCCACACCTCGTCGAGGGTGCGCTCGTCGGGCGGCGCGCCCAGCCGCACGCGGCGGGCGATCCGGCGGTCCTCGTGACCCCGGGCGTCGTGATAGTCGTAGTGGTAGGCGATGAGGCCGTGCCGCACCGCAAGCAGGTGGGCGGCCGTGCTCTTGCCCGCCCACTGGCCGCCGCCGATCCACAGGGCGCGCGCCAGGGTGCCGTGCGGATCGAACATGACGGTATGCTCCTCCCGCGGGCGGCATCGGGCGGGGCCCTCCGCGCCGCACGCGGCGCCCGGCCTTTGGACGCCACCGTGCTCAGACTATAGACTTCCGCCACCAACCGCGAGGCGGCCGGGCCGTCGGGGTGCATGAAGGGGCGTTCCCGCATATGCGCCGATGGTCCCCGGCCGCCGTCTACCTCGCCCTGACCGCGGCGGCGGCGTTCGCCAACGCCTGCATGGTCACGACGTACGCCGTCTACTACATCCGCACCCTGCACCTCGGCCCCCTGCGGCTGGTGCTGGTCGGCACCGCCCTCGAGCTGTCGTACCACATCTTCCAACTGCCGACGGGTGCCCTGGCCGACGCGCGCGGCCGCCGGCCGTGCCTGGTGGCGGGGATGGGCATCCTCGGCGCGGCCTTCCTCTTCGAGGGCGCGCTCCCGGCGCTGCGATCGCCCACAGTCGCCCACGCCGCTGGGCTCTTCGGACTCGTGGTCGCCGCGGAAGCCGTCCGAGGCGCGGGCGAGGCCCTCGTCTCGGGCGCCGATCAGGCTTGGATCGCAGGCGAAATCGGCGACGCCCCCGCCGGCCGCCTCTACCTGCGCGGCGCCCGCCTCGGCCAGGCGGCGGCGCTCGCCGGCATCTGCGCCGGCGTGGCGCTCGCCTCCGCCGGACTCAACCTTCCCTACGTCGCCGGCGGCGCCCTCTACCTCGGCCTGGCCGTCTTCCTCTGCCTGGCCGCGCGGGAGGAGGGCTTCCGCCCCGATCCGGCGGCCGCCGGCCG